>NZ_WOXS01000002.1:314000-628000 GCF_009852415.1 Streptomyces sp. Tu 3180
AGGAGATCCCGGTCCGGATCTTGTAGACCATCCCGTTGATGACCTGCCGGTCCTCCGCACGCGGCCGGCCCGTCGCGGCCCGCGGTATCAGCGGAGCGAGCAACTCCCGGTCCTGATCCGTGAGTTCATGACGACGTACCACGACACCATGATCCATCACCTAGTGATCTCTGAAGACGGACCCTGGTCTTCTGAGCCAGGATTTCATTTCATTGGTGTGGTCTGTGCATGGCTCGGATGGGACGGCCCAAGGCTGAACTGGTGCTGACTGCTCAAGAGCGCGATCAGCTGGGAGAGTTGGTCCGGCGCAGATCCACGCCGCAGGCGTTGGCGCTGCGCTGCCGGATCGTCCTGGCCTGTGCCACGGGCGCCACCAATCGTGAGGTGGCACGTCAGGTCGGGGCGGAGGTCAAGCCGAAAGAGGAAACAGGGCCGTGCGGTCGTCGGCGCGGCACAGATAACCTGCGCGGATGGAGCGGATTCAGCGGGCCGCTGGCGCGGTCGTCGGCTCAGCGGTGGGTGACGCCCTGGGCGGTCCCTTCGAGTTCGGCCCCCAGGGAGCGTTCTCCGCACGGTTCCCCGCCCCTGGTGCCGGTGGCGAGATGTGCGGAGGCGGCGGCTGGGACCCCGGCGAGGCCACCGACGACACACAGATGGCCGTCCTGGTCGCGGAGTCGCTGCTGGAGCGGGGCGGACTGGATCTGCCGGACATCTTCGCCCGCTTCCAGCGGTGGGCGGCATCAGAACCGAAGGACATCGGCTTGCAGACCGAGGACGTCCTGACCAACGGCATGCCCTGGGACCTCGCCGCTGCGATTCACTTCCAGGTCAACCAACGAGCAGCGGGAAACGGCTCCTTGATGCGGGCATCGACCTCCGCGGTCCACTTCGCACCCGCCGGCCAGGAAGCCACCCTGGACGCGGCCCGCCGGATCGCTGCCCTGACCCACGGTGACCGCGCGGCCCGGGAAGGCACCGCGATCTTCCATGAACTCATCCGTGTCATGTTCGAGGACGCCGACCCCCTCGCCGCGCTCCCGGACATCCTGGCCCTTGTCCACCCCGACCACCGCGGCCGCTACGCCACCGTCCTCGCGCCCGACTGGCACCCGGATCAGGCGACCGAGTTCAACGGCGCCGTCTGGCCCTGCCTGGGCTCCGCCGTCTGGGCCCTACGCACCACCACCAGCTTCGAAGACGCGATACGCGCGGCGATCGATCTCGGCGGTGACACGGACACCGTCGCCGCGGTGACAGGCGGCCTCGCAGGGGCGTACTACGGGCTGGACGCAATCCCCGCCCACTGGACCCGGCCGCTCCACGTCCCCCTCCCAGGATGCGACGGACGGGTGCTGCACCTGGCAGATCTGCTTCACCTCGCACACCGCCTCGGAGGCTGAATCGGGTGCTGCTCCGTACTCTCCACGGCCTCCAGCGGCACGACGAGGGGTTCGTCGTCGCACGGTGGAAGGGATCCGATGTGATGTGGATGCCACCGGAGCCGATGCTGAGCACGCCCGTACCCACGCCCGATCTGCGGCCGGGCTGGGCGGCCGAGCCGAAGTCATGGAGGGGGTTTCTGGTTGTCCGTTGCCCCATGCCAAACAACGGTTGAGGGCTCTCCGCCGCGGATTCGCAACCGGGGTGGCTCAGTGCAGGGTCTGGGCGGCGTACAGGGCTCCGAGGGCGGTGGCGAGGGCACCGAGCAGCAGGCGTAGGGCTCGTTCGGGCAGGCGGGGTTGGAGGCGCGCGCCGAGGTAGCCGCCGATCAGTCCGCCGGTGCCGCAGGCGAGTCCGAGCCACCAGTCGGGGGCGATGTCTCCGGAGCTCACGAGGGACAGCAGTGCGTAGGCGGCTGCGCCGACGAGGGAGGTGGCGAACGTGGCGGAGAGCGCGGCCGGGGCGACGCGTGCGACGGGCAGGCCGCGCCCGGCGAGGATCGGGCCGAGGAGGGAGCCGCCGCCGATGCCGTACATGCCGCCGATCACGCCGACCGCCAGGGCGAGGACGGTGAGGGTGCGTGGGGGCAATTCGCCTGCGGGCGGCTGCCGGCTGTGGCGTGCCGGGGTGAGGGCGCGCAGGCAAAGCCACAGGCCGAGCGGGAGCAGCAGGACGGCGATCAGGAGTCGGAAGACGTCCGGGCCGGGGAGGGCGAAGACGCGAACGGCGGCGCCGATGACGACGCCGGGCAGTGTGCCCAGCACCAGGCGGCGGGCAAGATCTCCGCGCAGGGCGCCGTCGCGGCGATAGCGCCGCAGGGCGCCAGGCCCGGCGACGACGTTGAACAACAGATTGGTCGGGGTCACCGCCGGACTGGGCACACCGAAGACGCTCAACTGGACGGGGAGGAGGAATACGGCACCGGACACGCCGACGGGCGCGGTCACGGTCGCGATCAGCAGGCCGGCGGCCAGCCCTCCCGCCAACGTCCAGTCCACCGGTGCCCCCGTTTCGCCCGCCCGGTCAGTATCGGCGGCTCGGCCGCCGTGAGGGTGGCCTGCAACAAGATGTTCATGAGCGGCAGGAGCAGCCGGGCTTCGGAATCGGACGCGTCCGCACCTGGTTCGACGGGACAGCCGCGGGTGCGGCGGTCGGGGCGCAGCATCTTTCTACGGCTCGGCAGGTGATCGGCTGAACCCAGGGCTTGCGCCCATCGTGCGGTACATGCCGATCGAGTCGTGCGCGGCGGTATCTGCGAAGCCGTACTTCTCGTAGAGGGAGCGGGCGGGGCCGTCGGCGATCAGGGAGACGTAGGCGGTGGCGGGTGCCCGGCGCTCGAGTTCCTCGGTGAGGGCGGCCATGATGCGTTTGCCGAGGCCACGGCCCTGGTGTGCGGGGTGTACGCAGACGTCGACGATCTGGAACGCGGTGCCGCCGTCACCGATGATCCGCCCCATGCCGATGGGCTCCCCTTCGTGGTGAACGACCACGCCGTGCCAGGTGTCGGGCAGGGCGAGCGCGACCGCTTCTGGGGCTTTGTCCGAGAGGCCGGCGTCGGTGCGCAGGCGGCGGAAGACCTCGACGGCGGGTGCGCCCGCGCTCAGCTCGTACGGGTTGTTCAAGCCGTCCACTCCGATCGTGCGAGGGGCGCCTGATGGCCTGCCGTGGTGCTCGTGCCGTTGATCAGTGGCCTGATTCGGCGTGGTCGGCGTGGTCGGCGTGGTCGCTGGGCTGTGCTTCGAACCAGTCGTGCAGGGCGTCGACCAGGGCGGGCTCTTCGGTCTCGTAGGTGAGGGTGGCCCCGTCGGGACGTTCCCGGTAGCGCACCTCGATGCGTTCGTGGCCGTCCTCCCGTTCCGCCGGACCCGGCATGCTGTCGCCGTGGATCTGCGCGGGGGCGCCGAAGTATCCCCGGCTGAACGCTTTTGCCTCCTGCCGGAGGTGGGTGCGTATGAGGCTGACCTGCGTGCTGTCGTCGGGCTGGTCGGCGACGACGTCCTGAACCCCGCCCGCCTTGGTGGGGGTGAAGTGGTGGGCGGTTTGTTCGAGGTCGAAGGGCATCACGGTCCGGCCGCGCTCGGCGACTGCCTCCTGCCGGCCGGTCCTTGCCTCGTCGCTGTCCCGCCGGGGGCCGCCGATCAGGAGGGCTGCGCCCAGTGCCGCGCCTACACCTGCTGCGGCGATGCCGGCCGTCAGCAGCCGACGCTTGCCGTACTTCATCCAGTGCCTCCGTGAGCACTTCGAGGGCATGCGGTACGCCCGTTCCGTTGTGAAGGGGACCGCCGCGGTGCCGTGGCCGGCAGGGGTGCACGGGGCGGGTCTCGACTTCGGCTGTGCCGCGGCTGTTGAAGTGCTGGGCGCGCCGATCCCTGCCGGCCTTCGGGCGTGGGCCTACTGCTGCTTGGCGGGGATCAGCCACATGACGATGACGGCGGAGACCGCGGCCATGCCGGTGGTGACGAGGAACGCGTCGTCGAAGCCGGAGGCGGTCTGTGCACTGGTGTGGGCGGCGATGCTCGTGGCGGCGGCACTGGAGACGGCCGCGGCGCCGGCCGAGGCCCCGAACTCGTGGAAGGTGCTGACGATGCCCGACGCCACACCGGCCTCATGGGGGCAACGCCGGCGAGTGCGGTGGCGGGCGGGAGGGGGCCGTTGCGGCCGCGCCGGTGGTCGGTGAGGTCCGGTTCCAGGACGGCCCGCAGTTGCTGCGCGTGCGGGTCGCGCAGGGCGATCCGGTCCGGCTCGTCAGTGACCGCCTCGGACTGATCTTCACCGAGCGCGACGGCGATTACCGGGGCGTCTACCACCTCGCCGGCACGGCTGGATGGGCCTACCGCCTTGTCGTCGCCAGGAAAGCCGCACTGCTCAAGTGAAGACGCGTACGAGGTCCTACGCGCATGTGCGGGTGCAGGGGGGGAGGGTGCGGGTGGCCGGTGCCCGGTCCGGAGAACCCTTTGCGCAGGGTCACCCTTCGTAGCGAGTGACCAGGGTCCGTACCGTCTCGGCGATGCGGTCGCGGAGTTCAGCCGGTGCCATGACCTCGACGTCGGCGCCCAGCCGCAGGAACTCTCCGTGGGCGTGGTCGATCGACTCGATGGGCACCCTGGCCTCCGTCCATCCGTCACCGGTGGGTGTGACGCCGAGGCGGCGGGCGCCCTCCGGGGTGAGCCGTAGCAGGGCCTCCCCTGCGTGTAGTCGCGCTCGGAAGTCGGCCAGATAGCTGTTCCAGTACCTGGTCAGGTCGAACCCGTCCTGTATGGCGAACTCGTCTTCCAGTTCCCGGAGTTCGAGGATCCGGTCGATCCGGTAGGTGCGGATCCCGGATGGTCCGCCGGCGACCAGGTACCAGCGGCCGGCCTTGAGTACGAGCCCATACGGCTCCACCCGCCGCTCGATCTCCTCCGGCGCCCGCCAGCGCCGGTATCGCAGTACCACCGCCCGCCGTGCCCATACCGCAGCGGCGGCCGCGGTCAGGTGAGGCGCACGGTCGACGTCGCCATACCAGCCGGGGGCGTCGAGCAGGAAGCGCTCCTGGATCCGCTCGGCGTGCTCGCGCAGCTCCGCCGGAAGGGCGGCCCGCAGCTTGAGCTGGGCGGTGACGAGCGCCTCACTGAGGCCGAGCTCGGCGGCGGCGCCGGGAAGTGCAGCGAGGAACGCGGCCTGCGCCTCGTCCGCGGTCAGTCCGGTGAGTCGGGTCCGGTAGCCGTCGACCAGCCGGTAGCCGCCCGCGTGTCCGGCGTCACCGTACAGCGGGATACCGGCGGCGCCGAGCGCCTCGACGTCTCGGTAGACGGTCCGTACGGAGACCTCCAATTCCTCGGCCAGCTGCCGGGCCGTCATCCGGCCCCGGTTCTGGAGCAGCAGAAGCAGGGTGACCAGCCGACTCGCACGCATGCCGCTCAGTATCCACTGACAGGGGATGTCAGGGGATCGGCCCTAACCTGCGGCGCATGGACGACTTCGACTTCCTGCACGGCTCCTGGGACGTGGCCAGCCGCCGACTCACCACACCACTCGGCTCGGGCCCCGGCACCCGGGGGGAGTTCCCCGGTCACGCGATGGTCCGGCCGCTTTTCGGGGGTGCCGGCAACATTGACGAGATCACCTTTCCCACCCTTGGCCGTCAGGGCGTGACCCTGCGGCTGTTCGACCGGGAGACGGAGCGATGGCCCCTCCACCGGTCCGACAGCCGGACGGGCCGACTGGATCCGCCGGTGGTCGGCGGCTTCACCGGTGGCCGCGGCGATTTCCACGGAGAGGACACCTGCCACGGCCGGCCGATCCGAGTGCACTTCGCCTGGTACCGCCTCGGCCCGGACACTGCCCGCCGGGAGCAGGGGTTCTCCGCCGACGACGGCCGCTCCTGGGAGCTCAACTGGATCATGGGTCTCACCCGCACGGGGCGGGTCGGCGGATGAGCATCGTCGAACTCCGGCAGTACACCCTGCATCCCGGAGCCCGGGAGACGCTGATCGAGCTGTTCGAGCGCGAGTTCGTGACCGGTCAGCAGGCGGTCGGCATCACCGTCGGAGGTCGTTTCCGCGACCTGGACGACCCGGACCGCTTCGTCTGGCTGCGCGCATTCCCCGACATGGCGCACCGCCGGCGCGCGCTGCAGGCGTTCTACACCGGCCCGGTCTGGCGGGAGCACCGCGATGCGGCCAACGCCACCATGGTCGACAGCGACAACGTCCTGCTGCTGCGCGGCCCGGGCTTCACGCCTCCGCCCGGCGCCGGTGAAGTGTTCGCGACCGTCTGCCACCCCGCCGACGCGGCCGCCTTCGATGCGTACGCCGCCCGGCACCTGAATCCGGGCCATGCGCTGCACCGCACCGAGCACGCCGAGAACGATTTCCCCCGTCTGCCCGTCCGCACCGGGGAGGACGCCCGAGTCTGGTTCGGCCTGGCCGAGCCACCACCCTGGCCGACCCGGCGGCTGCGGCTGGAACCCGTGACGCCGTAGCCTCGGGCTTTCACAGAGCCAGCTGTCCCACGGGCGGCCAGAAAAGCAGAAAAGTCCTCTGAACAGCGAGAATGAGGATTGCCCCACAGGACTCCGTCAGGTCTTCGGGTTCGGTCTGTTCCTGGGCATGTTGGGTGGACGGATGCACATGAAGTGAACCGCGTCCGGGCGAAGTCGGCGTTGTACGTGGCTGATGTCTTCGCGTCGGTGCCCCGCGAGGACCAGTGGGCCAAGGGTGACCGCTACCTGCGGGGACTGATGCCGGACGGCCGCCGTAAGTCGATCTCGGCCGGACAGGGCTGGTGGAACGGCACCCTGCCCGGCTGCCGGCTGCTGGTCGAGTGGCCCGAAGACGCCGAGGCGCCCACCGAGTACGGGCTGTCCAGCCCGCCGGCCGACACCCCGATCGCCGACCTGGTCCGTCCGGCCAGGGTCCGCCGGCGCATCGAGCACGACTACCGCGGACTCAAGCACGGCCTGGGCCTGGACCACTTCGAAGGCCGGTCCTGGCCCGGCTGGCACCACCACGTCACCCTCGTGAGCGCCGCCCACGCCTTCCTCACCGAACAGCGGCTGGCCCCAGAAGCACCTGGACCGCACTCACTCCCTACCAGACCCTCGACGCCCTCCAGGACGTCCTGAGGTGCTGGACCGGCATCTGCACCGCCTGCCACCAGCCCCCGCCCAGCGGACCACACACGACATCAAGATCGAGACAGACCTGACGAGGTCCTGATGGATGCTCATCCGGACAGGTCAAAGACCCGCAGCCGGGCACCAGCCAGTGGCATCGTTCAGGCCGGCGTGACGTTCTCGGCCTGCGGCCCTCTCTGCCCCTGCGTGACGTCGAAGCTGACCTTCTGGCCCTCATGCAGCTCCCGGTAGCCGCCACCGGCAATGGCCGAGTAGTGGACGAACACGTCCGGCCCGCCGCCGTCCTGCTCGATGAAGCCGAAACCTTTTTCCGCGTTGAACCACTTCACTGTGCCGGTGGCCATCTCGCTCTCCCTCACCATTGATCGGGCGGCGCAGCACCGTGCCGCGCGGCCTCAGATGGGATCATCGCCGACCGATCGGGCGCGGGACAGGAGAAACGCCCGCAGTGACCCCCGACGACAGCAGACCGCACCTGACGGCGGCTATGAACGAGACGGGCTGCGGGCGGTCAAGCGGCCCGTGCGGCGCCGGGGACAGCAGCGTGTCGGTCCCGGTCAGAGGCAGCACGCTCGTCGGCGTCCTCTTTACGCGGGTGGGCGTCCGGTGGCGGCGCTGCCGGGGTCGTCCAGCGGAGCGATGCGGGCGGTGAGGCGCTTACCGGCCGACTCCCGCCGGGCCTCGAAGCTCTGGGTGACCGCCGAGGACGGCCTCGGACCGCGGCGCGGTGCGGCTGCGGGCTGGGCACGGACTGACGGTGACCGAGACCGCGCTCGCCTTCGTGCAGGACGCCGCCACCGCGGCGGCCTGTGCCCGCCGCCGGGCTGGATCTCCGAAGTCCACCACCCCCTCGGCGGTGGCGAGACCGTCATCCCCGACGCGCTGCTCCACTGCCGCAAGGGACGCGACGGGCACGGTTCCATGCTGTGGGCCTTCGTCGGAGCCGACCGCGCCGCCACGGGACCCGAACGCCTCGCCGCCAAACTCACCGCCTACACCCCCCCACGCTCACATACCCGCGCCACCGCCCGGTGCGCGTCGGTCGGTGGGACCGGAGGCGCCGCGAGAGGAATGTCGGCGCCGCTACCCGCTCTTCCCGCGGCTGCTGTTCGTCCTGGACGGCACCGGCCCCGCCGGAGTCGACCACCATGTCCGCGCTCTCCGCACCGCCGCCGGCCGGCTCGCGCCAGACGCCCCACGGGGCGTTCCCGTCCTGGCCGCGGCGCTGGCCGACATCCTCCACGACGAGCCCTGCACACCCGTCCGGCGGCCCGTCCAGGATCCCGACCGACGCGTCGGCTGGAACCACTGAGCTTGTTCCGCTTCGACGGACACCTGTCGGGCGGACGGCCGAGGCAAGAAGCCTGCGCGGCGCGTGGTCGGACCGGCCGGGAGCGGCTCCCGGACCGCTGTCGCATGCTGTGTCCATGGAGCTCTTCGCCGGGGATCCGGCCTGTGTCTTCTGCGGCATCGTCTCCGGCCGGGCGCAGGCCAGCCGCGTGTACGAGGACGAGCTGGTCCTGTCCTTCATGGACATCCACCCGGCTGCTCCTGGAGACCTCCTCGTCATCCCCAAGGAGCACGCGGCAGGTCTGGAGGACATCGACGAGGCCCTGATGGCCCATCTGTTCCGCGTCGTCCACCTGCTGACGCAGGCTTTGCGGCGCTCGGGGCTACCCTGCGAGGGAGTAAACGTATTCCTCGCCGACGGTGAAGCCGCCGATCAGACGGTCTTCCACCTCCATGTGCACGTCTTCCCCCGCACCGCGGACGACCGGTTCCGCTTGGAGGTCAGGTGGCAGGAGCGGTCCCGTGCCGCCCTCGACCACGACGCCGCGCTGATCAGAGCGCGCCTGAACCGCGGGAAAGACCGCCGGGAAACTCCCTGAGACGTGCAAGGCAGCGGGGCGAGCTGCTCACAGCACCTCATGGGCCCCAATCCCCCACCGATGCCCCCGCCCGGCGTCGCCGCCACCCTGACGGCGGCGACGGCCGCGGCCGCAACGGGGATGTCAGTGATCCGACTACGGCGAAATCACATGGTGACCTGCACGGACACGGGGGCGGTCCTCCGGTCTCGCCACAGCAGGCACAACTCGGCCTCGGGTGACCTACACGGCCCAGGTCGAACACAGATGCCACCCAATTCGCATCGACAGGTGCGGTTCGCCCCTTGTCGGCGTACAGCCGAAGGCGCACCGGTCAGTACGGATGAAAGTGCACCGCTCTGCCGCCCCTTCCGGCTGATGGGGCGGGGCCACCCGAATCCTCGGGATGCGGGACAGACGACGGCTGGCTGTCGGGTGGCCCCGGCGCTGTGGAGGACGGCGCGTTGCGCACGTTCGCGTGTGTTGGCCGGTGCGCTTTCACGCGAACGCTGACACCCCTGGCCGCCAGCGCCACCGACATGCCCGGCAGAGCGTCCGGGCCGCCGGAACCGACTATGGATCTGCTGGTCATGCCCTCGCCGCCGATCGGTCTGTTCAACCGCCAGTAGGTCGCTGAACAACACAGATCGGGCCTTGAGTCCTGAGCTTGGCGACGACCACCCGGACCGGGCTGACCATCGGTGCCGAGTTGGACACCGGTAGCTACCGCCTGGGCTCCACGGTTACCGCTGCCGAGTTCCAGGCCCTGCCGATCACGCCCGATGCATTCCACGACGACTGGAACTACGCCCTCGCCCCCGTTCCACCGCGACCTCCGAAGGCGCCGGCGGCCGCCCGGCGGATCGACCCCGCCCTGACCGGGATGCTTAGCAATCCGGCCCTGACCGGCATGCCACGGTCCGACTTCGAGCGCCTGGTGGCACAGTCTCCGAGCCATACTGGGATGCCCTGGCCGAGGCCGCCTTCCAGCGGCGCTTCCCCCGTCCGCGCAGCTACCTCCACCCGCAGACCAGCAGCCTCGACCACTGTCACCGCCTCCTGGCAGCGCTCTTACGTCGACGCAGGGCGATCACCAGCACACTCCTGGCCCAGCTGCCGGGCGTCACTCGCACCAACCTCTCCCACCAGTTCCAAGACGGCCACCGGCTTCTGGACCTGCACCGCATCGTCGTCACACCACTGCCCGGGTCGCCCGCCCGGACTCTCGAACAGCTCCGAGCCCGCCTTCCTGACGAGAACCACCAGAAAGACCAGCCCTGACAGTTATTCAGGTACGAGCCCCCGGCCGCACGGAGAACCGCCAGATCGGGGTCCTCGCCGCCTGCACCTCCCGGCGCGGACGATCGCTGGTGGACCGGGAGTGGTATCTGCCGAAGTCCTGGACGGCGGACCGGTACCGCTGCGAGGCGGCGAAGATACCCGACGACCGTGACTCCGCGACCAAGGGCGACCTGGCCAAAGCCATGATCCAGCGGGCCCTGGCCTCGCCCTTGCCCATCGCCCGGGTGACCGCGGACTCGGCCTGTGGCCAGGAATGGCGGCTGCGGCGGATGCTGGAGGAAGCCGGCGTCGGTTACGTCCTGGCCG
Organism: Streptomyces sp. Tu 3180; assembly: GCF_009852415.1. Taxonomy (NCBI): domain Bacteria; kingdom Bacillati; phylum Actinomycetota; class Actinomycetes; order Kitasatosporales; family Streptomycetaceae; genus Streptomyces; species Streptomyces sp. Tu 3180. Next base: position 324,534 of record NZ_WOXS01000002.1, read on the forward strand.
TCCCGAAGTCCCAGCCCGTCCCTGCGCCGGGCCGGATCGATCTCGTCATCGCTCAAGCGCCGGATGAAGCCTGGGAACGCCATTCCTGCGGTGACGGGGCGAAGGGGCCGCGCGTCTACGACTGGGCCGCGGCGAAACTGCCTGCCCTCTGCGACTTCGACGGCGATCAGCCCATGCACGACCGGCGGCTCCTGGCAGTTCACCGTCCCCCACCGACACACCGGCGGAAAGGCCGATCACGCGCTGAACTGTTCCTGGTGGCGGCGCCGCCACCAGGCCACTGCACGACGCTGCCACTACCGTCGCCGCCACGGCGGAGGTGACGAACTTCCGGCACCTGACGCCACGGCAGCCGAACAGACTCGAGAAGGTTCCTCCGACCAGCAGAGACAGCGAACCGCAACTGGAGCATCAGGCCAGGAGAATCTCGACAACGATCACCGCTGCCAGTACAACATAAACGGCGCACGCAACATGATTCAGTGCAACCGTCGCTTTTGTCGAGCCGGTGAGCCGTGCATGGAAAAATCCCGACAACATTCCAATGCATCCGTAAAGAACCACCTCCATCAGGACATTGATTGCACCGAGGACGGCCATCTGAAATTCAGGATTATCTGCACTTCCTATGAACTGCGGGAGCATCGCGAGGTAAAAAAGAATTATTTTCGGATTCGTCAGGCTAACTAATACTCCTCGCAGATACCACCTACCTGGCGCGATATCGCCGTTTCCGTTGATCGCGCGACGCGCACTTCGCATTGTCGCGTACGCCAACCACAACAGATACGCTGCGCCCAATATTCTCACCGCATCAAGCACCGATGGGTGCGATTGGGCGACCCCTCCCATCCCGGCAACGACGGCGGCGGCATAGACACTCATACCTGTTCCTATACCGAGGATGGCCCTCAGCGCGGACAGGCGACCACCTTCAAGGCCCACTGCGAGCATGTAGAGCATATCGGGCCCGGGTGGAGCGAGAAAGAGCAGGATCACCGCAATGTAGCTCGGCAGTATCGCTAAATCCATCATCGTCGACCACCTCCGGCTTTGGCGTGGCGTGCCAGGGACCCCTCGGCGCCGACAGTGATCGATCCGCGCCGAGTTGCCCAGTCGGTGGCCGGAAACCTGCTGCTGACCTGGAAGGATTCCACGATGCCCCCAAGCAGACACAGAACCACCTATGACGGTTCTAGCATGCTTGCGCTTCAGGTGGCAACCGGCTAAGGTGGTTCCATGGCTACTGTTCACTTCCCCGAGTTTCGTCTGGGTAAAGTACTGGCGACTAGCTTCACGGGAACCCTGTCAGAGCGTTACGGTGAAACGTTGGAGCGAATCCCTGCGCCCTCTCGGCTCGCGGACTGGTTGGCAGTCAATGGACTCGCGGTCGACTCCTGCACCCAGTCCCAACTCGACCGGGCTCGAGAGCTAAGGGAATCAATTCATGCAGCTGCCACCGCAGTTGCAAGCCAGAACCCGCTTCCCTCTTCAGCCGTCCGAGTCATCAATGACTGCAGTACTCAGGGTCTGGCCTCGGCGATCTTGACGTCCGAGGGTGGCCGGAAATGGAGGTTGGGCTCTTCTTCCGTAGAAGATGCGCTCAGCGTGATCGCTGCCGATGCGACAAGCCTCCTTGCGGGAGAGCGGGAGGGAAAGATTTCCTTGTGCGCATCACCCACGTGTCGAGCCGCTTTTTTGGACACCAGCCGAGGCGGCACACGGAAATGGTGCGACATGAATACGTGTGGGAATCGCGAGAAGAAGGCACGCTTCCTCGCCAACAAGCGCAATAGCTCAACCCTTTCCGGCTGACCACTTTCATACGTTCACCGGCATCGCCTCTCCCCTCGTCCGTCGGCGCAGGCTTGCCACATGAGACCACCTTTTACAGCGGCTGACACAATGAAGTGTTGAGGACCCAGCTCCAGGCATCCCGGCTCGCCGTTGGCGACGAACCCTGTAAGGGATCTCTCCAGCTGCTCGAGAAACTGCCGCAGGTCGTCAGCCACCCGGTCGAGTTCGGGTTCGTCCAGCGACGCCGTCCGCGTCCGGTAGATCACTCCGCTTCCTGGGTGAGATCGTCCGACCTGGCGGCATCGTGCTGCTCGACGATGTCCGGTGGCCATGCGGCGCGTCGGGGCGTGATGGCCCTGGGGCCGGGCGGGTCGTCAGGCCGTGGTGGGTGAGCCGGCGGCGCCGGTGATCTGGTCCCAGAAGGGCGAGGCGGACGGTCATTCCGGCTCGGTGGTCGGAGGCGGTCGTCAGGTGGCGGCGAGGCCGGAAGTGAGGCGAGATGCCGCTGAACGCGGACAGCAACCGCTGCGTCCCGCCCACGCCGCGGAAGCCCCTCGTCGCGCGTGCGCGCTGCCTCGTGGGCCGATGACTGTTCTCGGCCGGTTGTTCGAGCCCCTGTGGGGGCGGTGCCCGACCGGAGGCATGACCGCGCGGTGGGCGGCACCGTGGGAGCGCAGCTTGTCCGTGACCACCACCCGCGGCACCACGCGGGTCCTCTTCAGCAGGCGGCGCGGGAAACGCCGGGCCGCGGCCTTGTCCCGCCGGTCCCGCACGAGGATGTCCAGCACGTCGCCGTCCTGGCCGACAGCCCGCCACGGACACCCCGGCGCGCCGTTGATCTCGGTGAAGGCCTCGTCCAGATGCCATGTGCCGCCGGGCCGGGGCCGGCGGCGACGCGGTCCGTCGGCGTAGGCCCGGCCGGACCTGGCGCACCACCGCCGGACCGTCTCACAGGAGGCGATCACACCGCGCCGGAGCACCACCTCCTCACCTCCTCCGCCTCACGGAGGCCGAGCGGGAACCGGAAGTACAGCCGTACACCGTGGGAGAGCACCTCGGCCGGGTACCGGTGCCCCCTGTACGACGCCGACGCCCTCCCCACGGACGATCCCCCTCCCCGTGATCGATCCGAAGATCGTCCCACCCGGTCGATCAACGTGACAGTGCCCCGCTCACGTCGGTGTTGTCGGTGTCGTTTGCGGAGCGGTGGGTGGGGCGGAGTTCGGTGTTGCGGCTGGGGCCGTGCCATTCCAGGCAGACGACGGTGGCGTCGTCGCTGAGCCGGCTGGCGTGGTGGTCCAGGACGGCGCGCATGAGGCGGCGCAGGGTTTCGGGTACGGGCAGGCCGTCGGCGTGGTGGCGGATGATGAAGTCGGTGAACCGGTGGAGACCGAATTCGCGGCCGCGTGCGTCGCGGGCTTCGGTGATGCCGTCGGTGTACAGCAGGACGCGGTCGCCGGGTTCGAGCTGTTCGCGGCACAGGGTGGTGGTGATGCCCAGTTCGGTGCCGAGTGGGTGCGTCGGCGGGCAGGGCAGCGCGGTGATCCATCGTCCGCCGCGGATCAGCACCGGCGGGTGGTGGCCGCGGTTGATCCAGGTGAGCAGCCCGGTGGTGGCGTTGAGGTCGGCCAGGACGGCGGTGACGTAGGTGCTGTGGCCGAAGTGGTCGACCAGGATCTGCTCGACGCGCTCGCCGGTGGCCACCAGGCCGGTGCCCTGACGGCGCTGGTTGCGGCAGGCCGACACGGCAAGGTTGGCGGCCAGTCCGGCGTAGCTGTTGTGCCCCATGGCGTCGAAGACGGCCAGGTGGACCTGGTCGTCGGCGATCGCGTAGTCGAAGGCGTCACCGCCGATCTCGTAGGCGGGCTCCAACGCGGCCGCGATCACGACGTCCCGGTTGGCGAACGAGCGCGGCGGCATCAGGTTCCACTGCATCTCCGCGGCCACGTTCATCGTCTCCGTGCGCTCCAGACGAGCGGCTGCGTCGCTGGAGGGGCGCTTGCTGACCACCAGCATGCCGACCAGCGAGGCCAGAGTCTCAAGCCGCTCAGGCCCGACGCCGCCGGGCAGATCGGCCCGCAGGACGCCGAGGCGCTCGGTCCCGTCGAGCACCGGCACCCACCAGCGGCCGCCCTCGCCGCCCCCGCCGTGCTGAGGGCGGCTGCCTGTAAAGACCCGGCCGGGTAGCGTGCCCTCCACCAAGAAGACCTCACCGCCTTCAGCGGCATTCAGTCCCCTCCCGGTGACCTCCTTGAGGACCTGCTGACGCAGGTCGGCCAGGAAGATCCGTGCATCGGCCATACCCGCTGTCTCGGCATGCCGGGCGACCAGGCCCGGCAGCTGGCCGAAGTCCGTCAGGTGCGACTCGCCGAGCATCCCGGTCAGCACCTTCAGCATCCGCTCCGATGCGTCCACGCTCGCCACCTCTTCCGGCTTGCTCCTCCCAGCATTGCAGGCACCGCTTCACAGTGCCGATCACTGCCACGGCTGCACGGCACGGTCGCGAGATGCCGCGGATCGGCGGCGGTCGGGGCAGCGTCGGCGCCTGCAGCGGCTCGAATCCCATAGCCGCCCCGCCCCGAAGGACTGCGCGCACCCGGGCCGTGTCCACATCGTCCAGGACGGCACCGTCCACCAGTGACCGCCGCGGACTGGGCCGGTCTGACACCGCCTGGACACACCACACTCCCCGGGGGAGTCAGCCATCCACGGGGGCCGGCGTCATGGACGCGGCTCTGGGGGCTTCGGGCGGTCGGGCGGTCCGGACGGCGCCGGGGGTCAGCAGCGCGTCGGTCCCGGTCAGGCGTAGCACGCCTGCGGACCGGGTCTGCAGGCCGGTGATGCCGCGTCGACCGGCGGCCGGCGGGACACCGATGGGGGCTCGATCACCATCGCGGTCCAGGCCTCGGGCAGCAGCGTCCTTGTCCGGGGCGGCCGACGATGTCGGCCGGGCGGTTGCCCCGCTACCGGCCGGACTGGCCGAAACCACGACGAGGCTGCGCCCCGAGACCGGGGCCCGGATCTCGGGGCCCCTCGCGGACGTGTTGGCCGACTTGGCCGCCGCGCGGGCACCGGCCCGGTGCACCGCGTCGGGCGACCTGATGGCCAGAGTCCGTTCCCCCATCGATGACCGGCTCGCGGGCCCGGCGCTCTCCCCCGCATCGATCGCGGCCGCCCACCACGTCCCGGTCCGCCATGTTCACCGGCTCTTCGCACAAGAGGGGACCGCGGCCGGTACTTGGATTCGGCACCGCCGGCTGGAGGAGTCCCGCCGCGAGCTCACCCGTTCCGATGCCGAGTCCCCCGACGATCGCCGCCGTCGCGTACCGGTGCGGGTTCGTCAGCCCGAGCCGTTTCAGCCGCGTGTTCCGCCACTCGTACGGCATGTCGCCCACGAATGGCGGAAGCTGCACACACGGTCCCGTACTCCGCGATGACCTCACCGCATCTCCGGCGCGCGCGTCGGCCGGTTCGGCCGAACGGCGGTCGTCACCCGGTGGGGTCGGCGAACCGCCGGACGAAGGCGAGTGCGGTGTCGGCGACCTCGCGCCAGCCGTGGTCGATGGTGAGGGCGTGGCCGCGGCCGGGCATCTCGGTGATCTCGGTGACGGCGTGTGCGTTCTGCGCCTGCTTCTTGTAGGAGGCGTTGGCGATGGCCCAGGAGACGGTGTTGTCCTTCTCGCCGGAGATGATCAGCAGGGGGCCGCGGTCGGCGGCGGTGATGTCCACCTTGACCTCGGTCCAGGGGTTGAGGTTGGCCGCGGCCGCCTGGAACAGGGGCTCGCCGGGGGCCGGGACGGCGAACGTGTCGTACAGCTCCCTCGCCTCCTCCTCGCTCACGGCGTTCGCGAAGGAGTAGCGGAACTGGTCGTAGGTGAGCGGTACGGCCCGGTGGTGGTTGGCGGGGTTGCCGAGGACCGCGCTCGCGGCCCGCAAGGAGGACAACGGCAGCGGGAGGACCCCGCGGAACGGGGCCGGGTCGATGGCGACGGAGGCCTGCGAAAGCCCCCGTCCGGCGGTGATCTGGGTGATCAGGCCGCCGAAGGAGTGGCCGATGACGACGGGTTTGCGCTCCAGCTTGCCGATCAGGTCGCAGAAGTGGTCGGCGACCTGGCCGACGCTCTTGCCGGCGAACACCTCCGGGTGGGCGTTGGCTTCCTCGACCGTCTCGGGGTCGTCGGGCCAGCCGGGCAGTACGGGGGCGTAGCCGGCCTTCTCGAACACGGCGGCCCACCGGTCCCAGCTGGTGGGCAGCAGCCACAGCCCGTGGATGAAGACGGCGGGAGTGCGGCCGGTGGCGTTCGCCCGTTCGATCTGGGCCAGGTCGCGGACGTGGGAGGGGCCGGACGGCGTGTTGCTCATGGTGACTCCTCGGTGGATTGGGATCGGGGCCTGACGGCTCAGGCGGCCCGGGCGGCCGCCCGGATGACCGACACGACGGCATCCGGCCTGCTGTACAGCGGCAGGTGGGAGGAGGCGGCCTCGGTGGTACGCGAGCCCGCCCGCCGGGCCTGGAAGCGCCGGAGCTCCGGGACGATGCCCCGGTCCTGTCCGCAGACCAGGGTCCAGCTGGGCAGCGCGCGCCAGGCCGCGGTGGTGCAGCGGTCGGTGAACGCGGTCCCGCTGAGCCGGCGTTGGCCGGCCGCCAGGACCCGGGTGGCGGTGCTCGGGACATCGTGGGCGAAGACCCTCGCGGAACCGGTCGGACCGGATGCACAGGTCGATGGCCGGGCTGTCGCCGAGGCCGGGTACCGGGACCGGCGTGAGGGCCGCTTCGAGCTGTGAGGCGGGGCAGCGGCCTGCGAGCTCGCCCGGGATCTCCCCGGCATCGGGCATGAAGGCCGCGATGTGCACCAGGGCCCTGACATTACAGATGGCGCAGGGGCCTCAGGGGCGGATCGTCAGACGCGAAGAGCGGCCCCGAGCCGTCCGGCCGCCACGGGTGGCCCTGGTGACGAACCTGGGCCACTCGGCCGCTCCTGACCTGACTGCGGGCCCGGCTCACCGGAAAGCATCCGTCAGTCGAGGACTGCTGTGCTCCGACCTCGACGAGGAGGCCGGGAGCAGCCAGAGCAGCGGCTCCGATACCGGTGAGCGGCGCAATCGGAGTGATCCCGAGCTTCTCAGCCGCCCGCGCGACACCTTCGGCGAGCAGGGGCATCTTCTCGGGGGTCGAGTCGACCGCGTGGACCGTCAGCTTGTACTGCCCAGCCGGGTCGGTCGAGCTTGTGTGACGACACGGCCTGAATCCGTGAGATGACGAAAGCCTCCGGTTGTGGAGTGGAGGAGCTGTCGAGGAACCGCTCCGTCAGCCAGGAGACCTTCGTGTCCCACGCCGACGCTGCTCCGACGCCCCGCGCCCGTCTTCGCCTGGCGCGTCTGATGGTGGACGAGGGATGGCCGGTCGCTCGCGCGGCCGAGCGCTACGACGTGTCCTGGCCCGCCGCGAAGCGATGGGCCGACCGTTACGCCGAAGCCGGGCCGGCCGCGATGACCGACCGGCCCTCACGGCCTCACCGCAGCCCGACCCGAACCATCCGGCCGCTGGTCCGCAAGATCGTGCACCTGCGCTGGAAGCAACGCCTGGAACCGGTCCAGACCGCCGGACGGCCGGGCATGCCCGCCTCGACCGTCCACCCGGTCCTGACCCGCTGCCGGATCAACCGCCTGTCCCGCATCGACCGGGCCACCGGCGAGCCGGTGCGCCGCCCTGAACACCCGCACCCCGGCGCCGTGCTCCCCATCGACGTCGAGAAGCCCGGCAACGTCCCCGACGGCGGCGGCTGGCGCTGCGTCGGACGCGTCCAGGGCCGCAGAAACCGCGCCGCAACACCCGGCAAGCCCCGCAACAAGTACCGCGGCCCTGTGCTGGCAACCGCCTTCGTCCACACCGTCGTCGACGACCACTCCCGCGTCGCTTACGCCGGAATCCGCGACGACGAGACAGCCGGCACCGCAGTCGACGTCCTGCACCGCGCGGTGGCCTGGTTCGCCGCCCGCGGCGTGAGAGCCGAACGGGTCCTGACCGACAACGGATCGGCCCACCGCTCCCGGCACTGGAACCGCGCCTGCACCGAACTCGGCATCACGCCGAAGAAGACCCGGCCCTACCGGCCACAGACGAACGGCAAGGTCGAGCGCTTCCACCGCACCCTGGCCGACGGCTGGGCCCTGGGGCGCTTCTCCCCAAGCGGATCAGCCCGCCGCAAAGCCCTGCCGGCCGTCAGTCGAGCAGCCCCGCCTCCTGCGCCAGCACCGCCGCCTGGACGCGGTTGGTGCAGTCGGTGCGGGTGAGGATGTTGCTGATGTGGGCCTTGATCGTGCCGGGGCTCAGGTGGAGCTGTGCGGCGATCCCGGCGTTCGAGAGGCCGGTGCCCAGCAGCCGGAGGACGTCCAGTTCGGTCGGGGTCAGGTCCGCGATCCGGCGCGCCGCGGTGTCGCTGCCGTGGCCCGGCCGGGCCCGGAATTCGATCAGCTGGCGGGTGACCTGCGGGGCGAGGACGGGTTCTCCGGCGGCGGCGCGGCGTACGGCGTCGATGAGATCGCGAGGACCGGTGTCCTTGAGGAGATAGCCGTGGGCTCCGGCGCGCAGGGCGGAGGCCACGGTCGGTTCCTCGCCGAAAGCCGTCAGCATCACCACCCGCGTGCGGGGCGAGTGCCGGGTGATCTCGGCGAGGGCGGCGATGCCGTCGCCGGGCATCCGGATGTCGAGGAGGGCGACGTCGACGGGGTGGGCACGGCAGGCTTCGACGGCCTCGTGGGCGTCCTGCGCCTCGGCCACGATGCGAACCTCGTCGGCGTTCTCCAGGATCAGCCGTATTCCGGCGCGCATGAGCGCTTCATCGTCGGCGATCAGGACTCGGATCATCGGTTCAGTGTAGAACCGCCAAGATCAGCAGGGCGAGGGTTCCGCCGGCCACCGGCAGCAGTACCAGGAGCGCCGCGCAGCCGCCGCCGAGGAGGCGGGGCCACGTGAGGACATCCGTGGGCAGCGGGGGCCGGGAGCCCGCCCCGTCGGACACCGGCTGGGGCGGAGCGGCGTACACGGGCGGCGAGTCGGGCCGGACGGGTATTCGGGCGGAAAGGACGAAGCCGCCCTCCGGGCGCGGCCCGGCGTGGAGGGTGCCACCGAGCAGGCTGATCCTTTCCCGTAGGCCGACGAGTCCGCTGCGGCTCCCGCCCCCGGGCGAACGGGGCGCCGGCGGGGCGTCGTTGATGACGGCGATCACCACCGTGTCCCCTTCGTCGTGGAACATCACACGCACGGACGCGCCGGACGCGTGCTTCAGCGCGTTGGTGAGTCCTTCGCGGGTGACACGGTGGACGGCCTGTCTGGTGCGGGGGTCCGCGTCCGTCGGCCCGGCCGCCTCCCAGTGCAGTTCGGCGTCGACCCCCGCGCTTCGGGAACCCGCGACCAGGGCCGCGACATCCTCGCGGGTCCCGCGTTCGCCGGTGTCCTCGCCGGGCTGGTGACGGAGGACGCCGAGGATGCCGCGCAGCTCCTCCATGGCCGTCCGGGCGGTGGTGTGCAGAAGCTCGGCCCGGGCGGCCAGCGAGGGCGCCTGTTGTTCGGTGGCGAGCTGGAGGGCTCCGGCGTGCACCGAGAGGAGGCTGATGCGGTGGCCGAGCAGATCGTGCATCTCGGCGGCGATGCGCGCCCGTTCCTCCATGCGGGCCGCCTCGTCGGTGAGGAAGCGGGCGTGTTCGAGGTAGGCGTTGCGTTCCCGCAGCAGCCGCGTCAGTGGGCGGCGGCGCCCCATCATCAGGCCGGACAGCGCGGGCAGCACGATGAACAGCGCGCTCAGGCCGAGGCCGCCGACCAGGTACGGCGTCTCCGGGAGCCCGGCGAGGGACTGTACGGCGATCAGCACGAGCGCGACGCCGGCACCGCTCGCCCCGAGCACTGCCCAGGCGCGCCGTGCCGGAGTGATCCGGCGCATGGCGGACCATACGACGCACGGTACCGCCACCATCGCCCACACGTTGTCCCCGGCGACCACCGGCACGCAGCCCAGCACCGTGAGGGACGGGTACACCCGCCGCACGGGCACGAGCAGCGCTGTCCACACCCCCAGGAGGGCCGAGGCCACCGGGTGGGGCGGCGGCACCAGCGGGACCGGCGCCAGTGAACACAGCAGGACCAGACCGGTGAGTACGGACTCGGTGACGACCGTCCGCCGGGGCGCGGAGCGCACCGCCTCCCGGATCGCGGCGGTCTCGCGGCGCAGCCGCCCCCTCGCTCGTACTGCCGGGCTCATGGTCTCCTCCGTGCGGGTGCCGCTCTTCACGGCTGCTCCGGTCATACGCGGTCGTACACGTGGGCGAACCGCCGCGGCCTCAGGCACTCCGTGCCGCTCCTCGCGGGACCCGCAGCTCCGGCTCCGCCCGCAGCCCAGCGACGTCGGCGCCGCTCTCGGCCAGCACGCGCTCGATCTCCGCCACGGACTCCGCATCCGTCCCGGTCTTGTCCAGCAGCGCGGCCAGCAGGTGGGTCGTGCCGACCGTGGACGAGCCCTTGGCGGAGGCGATGAACTCGGTGACATGCAGGAGCCGCCGGTCGAAGTCGGCGGGGCTGCCGACCTCCGGAGGTTCACCCTCCGCGACCCCGGTGGTGGGAAGCAGCACCCGGGCGACAGTATCCTGCCGTACGCCGTACCGGCGCAGGAACTCCGCCCCCCGGTTCGCTCCCGCCAGGCTCTCGGGCAGCTCACGCCCCGCGACCGTCAGCGACCTGTCCAGCGCCAGGATGCCCAGCAGCACATCGACGGGTTCTGGCTCCGGCACCCCGCGCCGTATCGCCGACCGTCGTGCCTCCATGCGCACCACGCCCACGACCGCGGAGCCGAATCCGGCGCCGCCCCCGAACATCCAGGCGGTGAACTTCCGGGTCAGCGGATTACCGCTCTTCCCGAAGGTCCCCGCCTTGCGCAGCATCAGAACCGAGCTGGGCTCCGGCGCTTCATCAGTGCCCCGCAAGGCGTCGAGCGCGGCCGAGGCAGCCGAGGCGTCCAGCTTCTGCACCACCAGGGCCTCGCGGGCACGCGTATCGGGCAGCTCGACCAGCGCGCGCGCCACGTGACGTACGCGTACGGAGACGGTGCCCTCCCCCCGTGCGGCCTCCAGCGCCTTGCGCAGACAGGCCCGCAACGCACCGGTCATCGGCGGAAGACCAAGGCTTGCCCGCTCCTCTTCCTTCCTCTTCCGGTTCTTCCAGCGCAGCCTCTTGGCCTCCTCCTGCCGGACCTCCCGCCAGCAGGCGTCGATCTCCCGCTCGTCGTCCGGACTTCCGGCTGTGCCGTCACCCGCGTCATCACTGACCCACACGGACGTCCCCCGGCACCCGATCGAACCGCTGAGCGTGCCGGCGGCCCTCATTCCGGGGGCGATCGCGGAACCCGCGGCCGAGTCACCCGACACGAGCGCGCTCAGCAAGCTTTCCGTACCGATGTCGTCGCGTTCCTGCTCGGCCGCCGTACGTACGGTCTCCAGCAACAGCTTGACGACGTCCCTCTCGAACTCGGTGGTCGCGCCGGCGTCGCGGTCGGACGTGCGCTGCTCCATCGGGCCTCTCCCTCTCCGCGGGGTCACCTGCCGAAAAAGAACGCTAGCCCCGCGTTTCCCGGCTCCGCCTCGGCCGACCGGCCAGACTTCCTGTCCGACTGGCCAGGCTTCCAGTCCGACCGGCCAGGTTCTCCCGTCCGGGCGTCCTCGCGGTGGGCGGCGCTCCCTCCCCGTCCACCTCTGCCACGTCCGCTGCTCTTCCGGTGAGTCACCCGGGTACGGCTTGCGCTCACTCACCCGGAGAAGTGCCGGCACCGTTCGCCCCGCCGCCGAAGCCGGACGGCCCGCCCCCGCTCCCAGCGCGCCGGAAGCGGACAGGCAACCCTGCCGGATGTCGAGACGTCCCAGAAGACGAGCGTGATCGGGTCTCTCCCCGACGCGCCGGAGCGGGATAGCAACACGCGACAGTCAGGAACCGAGCGCCCCGGAGGAACACCGAATATGCGGGTGAATGTGGAATGGGTTGACGCACGCGAGAGGCTGCCTCGACCCGGGCAGCCTGTTGCGGCGGCGATGTTCGGCACCTGGCCGCACGACTTCCACGACCGTTCCGTCGCGGGTGAACACTACTGGCTGGTCAGGCCCATGGTTTTTCATGATCTGTACATCCCCATGACCTTCCAGCACCAGTCCGAGGACGACAGCCACTACCACGACTGTTTCGTGGACTCCGACGGCATCATCCGCTACCCCCCGGGCGGACCGAGTGAGGACCACGTCACCCACTGGGCGGCGCTGCCGTTCCTGCCGGGGCTGTCGGTGCACGTGGCAGGCGGCCCGGAAGCAGGCGCAGCCCTCCGACGAGCCCGCGAAGCCGATGGCCATCGGTAGCCCGCCGCACTCCGAGACGACAGGCGGCGCCACTCGTACCTCGGCCGGCGAGTCCCGCTCGCCGGAAGGAGCAGCCGCCGAGTGACACGGCCCCAGGACGGGAGCCCTTCGATGCACCTGCGGGAGGACAGGGCCGCGGTGCCGGCGGGCGAGCCGGAGGCGGGTAGGGGGCATACGCCGACGGCGGTTCGACTGGATGAGACGGGAGCGGGCACGGTGCAGCATGTGGCACGTGCGCCAGGCAGCAGGCCGCAGGGCGCTGCCATGTTGTCGGGTGTGTGAGTGTCCGACGGCGCGTCGGGGCGTGGTGGGGCCAGGTTTCGGGCCGGGGTCCAGGCCTGGGCCGGTTGGCCGACGGCACCGGTGATCTGGTCCCAGAGGGTGAAGCGGACGGCCGTCTCGGCGCGGTGTCCGGTGGTGGTCATCAGGTGGCGGCGAGGCCCGAAGTGGGACGAGATGCCGCTGGAGGTGGACAAGAACCGCTGCGCCCCGCCCACGCTGCGGAAGCCCTTCATCGCGCGTGCGCGCTGCCTGGTCGGCTGATGACTGTTCTCGGCCCGGTTGTTCAGGCCCTTGTGGGAGCGGTGCCCGACCGGGGGCACGACCTCGCGGTGGGCGGCGCCGTAGGAACGGAGCTTGTCGGTGACCAGCGCTCGGGGCATACGGCGCTGCTTCTTCACCGTGCGCGATCACCTCCACCGGGTACCGGTGGCCCTGGTACGACGGCGACGCGGACGACACGAACGAACCCCCTCCCCGGCGCGATCAACTCCAAGATCATCCCAGGTCGGCCGGCCAACGCGACAACGCCGTGGCGAGTCATTCCTTGAGGGATGACGCAGCGCGTCACAGCCGCGTGACCAAATCGCCGACACCGCGTGCAGCCGGAGCCGTCGGGTACAAGGAGCGCACACCCCGCGCCCCCCGGCGCGTGCTGCGGCCACGGCAGCCGCAGGCCTGTGCGGCACATGAGTCCACCGTCTGATGGCACCGCGCCGAGATACGACCGCAGGAGGAGCCCGCCACCTCCTGCGGTCGCAAAGCGGCCGTTCACCCGGCGTGCTCGATTGCGACTCTGGTCGTATGCGGTCGCGACCCGGGACCGATGTGGCATCGCGTGCCCCGCCCTGAGGATGGCCGGGTGACCGAGACCATCGCGGGGCTGTACATGTCCCCTCTGGAATTCCTTGCCCTGCTGGGTGCCGTTGCGCTGGTGGTGGCGCGCTGGCTTTCCCCCGCGGCCCGCCCACGCGTCACGATCGCGGCGGTGGCGGTTCTCGTACTGTCCGCGATCGTGCTGAGTGTGGTGGGGATCCGCTGGCAGATGCTGCCGGTACTGGCAGGCGCCGCCGTCGCATTGCCGTTCACCCTCTCTCCCCTGCTGCGACGCCGTACCGGCCGGCCGGCGTGGCGGGCCCGATGGTGGCTGGCGTTGCCGGGGTCGGTGGCCTGCCTCGGCTTGACGGCCACGGGTCCGGTGGCCGCCTGGGCCTTTCCCGTACCCGTGTTCCCCGAGCCGTCGGGCCGTTTCGCGGTCGGCACCCGGGTGGTGCAGAAGACCGACCCGCGCCGCCCCGAGACATTCACCGCCGATCCGCATGACCGGCGCACGGTGGTGATCCAGCTCTGGTATCCCGCGCAGAAAAGCCCCGCGGGCGCGCAGCGGGCCCAGTACCTCGGACGCACGGAGCACGAGGCGCGCACCGTTTCCGACGCCCTCGCCCGCCAGGTCGGCCTGCCTGGCTTCCTGGTCGACGGCGTCCCGCGTGCCCACACCCATGCGGTCTTCAACGCCCCGGCGGCCGGTGAGGGCGAACGGTTCCCGGTCGTGCTGTTCTCTCCCGGGTCGGGCGGAGTGCGTACCCAGAACACCGCCTGGGCGGAGGAACTGGCCAGCCACGGCTATGTGGTCGCCGGCCTCGACCACCCGTACGACTCCGCCGCCGTCGTCCTCGCCGACGGCCGGACGATTCACACCAAGACCGCCTCCACCGGAGACCGGGACAAGGACGGCAAGCTGGCGGTCGACTGGACGGCTGTCCGGGCCGCCGACCTCAGCTTCGTCCTCACCCAGCTGGACCATCCAGACCGAGGTGGGATCGCCGGCCCGCTGACCGGACGCCTGGACACCGGTCGGGTCGCGGTCACCGGCCACTCCATGGGTGGTGCCGCCGCTCTCCAGGCCGCCCGGCAGGACCGCCGGTTCGACGCCGTCATCGATCTGGACGGCTACCCCCACGGCCCCGCCTCCCCCTCCCTCCACCAGCCGACGCTCGCGCTCACCCAGGCCGTCACCCCAGGAACCGACCCGCACTACATACCCCGCCTCACCAAGGCCCTCAAGCTCAGCACCGCGACGAGCTACCGGCTCACCATCCCCGGCGCCGCACACCTCACCTTTATGGACGGCCCCCTGTACCTGCCGCCTGTGCCCTCGATAGTCGGCTCCCTGGGCCGCACCGACAGCCCGCACGTCGTCGCCGCAACCACGCTCGCCTTCCTGGACACCGCCCTGCGGCACAAACCCGGTGACCCGGCCAGAGTTCTGTCGGCCTACGGCAACCTCAGCGTCTACCACCCGGACAATGATGAGGGCACTGTCACGTTGATCGACCGGGTGGGATGATCTTCGGATCGATCACGGGGAGGGGGATCGTCCGTGGGGAGGGCGTCGGCGTCGTACAGGGGGGCACCGGTACCCGATCGAGGTGATCCCCCACTGCGTGTGGCTGTACCTCCGCTTCCCGCTGAGCTTCCGCGAAGTCGAGGAACTCGTGCTCGAGCGCGGAGTGATCGTCTCCTATGAGACGGCCCGGCGGTGGTGCGCCAAGTTCGGGCAGGCCTACGCCGGCGCGCTGCGCCGCCGGCGGCCCCGGCCGGGAGACACGTGGCACCTGGACGAGGTCTTCATCGAGGTCAACGGCGAGCTGAAACACCTGTGGCGGGCCGTCGACCAGGACGGGATGGTGCTGGACATCCTCGTGCCGGACCGGCGGGACACCGCCGCGGACCGGCGGTTCTTCCGCCGGCTGCTGAAGAAGACCCGTACGGCGCCGCGGGCGGTCGTCACGGACAAGCCGCGCTCCTGCGGTGCCGCCCACCGCGAGGTCATGCCCTCGGTGGAGCACCGCTGTCACAAGGGCCTGAACCACCGGGCGGAGAACAGCCACCAGCCCACGCGGCAGCGGGAACACGCGAGGAAGGGCTTTGCGATCGGTCGGCGCCGCGCAGCGGTTCCTGGCCGCGTTCAGCGGCATCTGACCTCACCTCGGGTCCCACCGCCACCTGTCGAGCTCGCTGTGGTGCTGCGTGCCCCGCACCTGATGGAGCCGCTCGTGGACCATTTCCGCCGTCTTCCGGCCGGCGAGAGCAAAGTCATGCGGCTTGCGCGAACCGTCCTGTGGGCTGCTGCCCGGCAGACGCCGGAGGGGCCCGGGAACGCATCCCGGGCCCCTCATAGTCCATGGCGCGGCGGACCGTGCGGTATGGGTACGCGAGGGCCGGGGGTTCGTGGTCTCCCGGCCCTCGCGTGTCTCGGGTGCTACTTGAGCACGCCCGCCCCCGTCGTCGTGGCCAGTGACGTCGGCAGGTTGCTCGCCGAGGCCTCCAGACCCGTCGTGAGGGTGGGGGTCCAGTTGACCGTGGTCTTCAGGTCCTTGGACGAGGCGGCGTTGTAGGCGGCGACGAGGTCGGTCACCGTGCCGTTGACGAGGTTGCCGGAGCCCTTGACCGAGCCGGTGCCGTCACCGCTGAGGAGCCTGGCGGCCTTCGCGCCGGACGGCAGCTTCCAGTAGTTGTTCTCCGCTACGACCTGGGCCTTGGCACGGGAGTTGATGCTGTACTGCGGCGTGTACCCGTTGAGGGGCGTGGTGTCGTAGTAGTTGTTGTAGATGTGGATCTGGCCGATGCGGGCCAGCGGGGCACGCTGCATGATGCCCTTCCACACGTTGTGGTGGAGGGAGACGCGCAGCTTGCCGACGCTGTCGGTGTCACTGCCGCCGATCAGCATCGTCTTGTCGTGGTGGGTGAACTGGTTGCGCGAGACGGTCACCAGGTCGGATCCCTTGGTGATGTCGAGGGCGCCGTCGTGGACCTGGTACTCGCGGCCGAAGTACTTCGGGTTGGCGCTGTCGAAGTGCGGCGCGTCGGTGAACGTGTTGTGGTCCGCCCACACGTGGGTCGCGCCGCGCAGGGACACCGAGTCGTAGTTGGAGTTCCAGTTGCCGTTGTCGCCGTCGGTCGGGTCCCACTGCGGGAAGCAGTCCTCGGTGGCGGCGAAGGTCAGGTTGCGGACGATGACGTTGTCCACGTTCTGGATCTGGAGCATGGCCCCGGTGAGGCCCGCGTTCGTACCGGGGACGCCCACGATCGTCGTGTGGGCGGGGACCTTGAAGACGATGTTCTTGCCCTGCTTGGCCTGGGCGGCGGCGCGCGCCGTCTCCTGGGTGCCGGAGGGCAGCTTGGAGCGGCCGTAGGTGGCCGGGTCGTAGGCCTTGAGGTAGGCCGACAGCGAGTAGCCGGTACCGAGGGCGTAGTCGGCGCAGGTCAGCTTCTTGCCGCCGTCATCGGTGTTGGCGTCGATCATGCCGTTGATCTTGATGATGCGGGGCGTGGTGTCGGAGACCGAGCCCAGCGCCTTCACGAGCTGCGCACGGGTGGAGACGGTGAAGGTGTGGGCGGCGTCGGCCTTCGTGCCACCGGTGGTCCCCGTACCGGAGGACGCCCAGCCGTCCTTCGCGGCGAGCGTCTGGTGGTACAGGTCAACGGTCCCGGCGTTGGCGTTCACCACGAGAACACCAGCGCCGACGCCTGCGGCCACGACCGCCGCGCAGACGACGGCGGCACGACGGGAGCGGAGGGACCGGCGGTGGGAGCGAGCAGCCACGGGGCTTCCTTACGGGGGAGGAACGGGGTTACGCCCTGTCAGTGGCCGCCGACCCGTGAGGGGTTGCCGCGTGCCGGGATCTTTTTCCTCCGCTTTTCCCGCCACGCGATGTCGTCCGAGCCCGCCTCCACATCGCCTCACACGATCCGCCCCCCTTCGGCCCACTGCGGGAAAAGCTGGACTTACCACGTCGCGTACCTGCACGCGACGTACGACCTGCCCGTCCTGCTGGTCGTGGTCTGCCGGGACCTGTCCACGGCATTCTGGGCGGCAGGTCCCTTCGAATGCACCGTGGCCCCGTGGACGCCCCAGGTCACCCGCCCGTTCGCCCAGGACCACAGACGGTCCCAAAGGTCACCGACGAGGCGGTGGTGGCCCGGCAGTCGGCCCTGCCCGATCTCGTTGAAGAGGGACAGAAGGCATCGGCATGATCTGGAGCCACTTCAATGTCGCCTGGGAGGAGAGCCCCGCAGCGGCGCGCGGGTGGACAGCCGAACACGGACACCTCCTGGCCCCGCTGGACGCCACCTATCAGGACCACCGAGTGGGTATCCGGCGGAAGAACCAGCGGGCCGCCGCCAGAAAGGCCGCCGACACCGAACAGCGTCGTGCCGAAGGCCTGCCGGTGAAGTCGCTAGCCGGCGCCGTCAAGGAACGGCGCGAGCGGCTCGAGGACATTGACCCCGCCTGGTGCCCGGAGCCTGGTGCCCGGACAAGGCTCGTGGCGGATTCCGGTCCACTGGTGAGCGTGCGTGATTGCGAACGGCGGTGTCGGCGGCGACTGCCAGGATGATCGTCATGACACACACCACGGGGACGGTCCGCCGGGGCGCGGCGGATCTCGCGGAAGGCCTTCTCACCCACGACGATGCCGAACTGGACCGGCCGTTCACGATCCTGACGCACGAGGAGGGAAGCGGCCTGGTCGAACGCCGTGAGGCCCTGCGGCCGGTCTACGAGGCCATCGTGGCGCGCATCGGCCGGCCCACGCTGCTGGGCGGCACCGCCCACGGGCCCAGCGTGCGGTGGAGCACCGCCGAGCGGACCCTGCTGCTGTCCGGGGACCACGGCGGGGCGACCCTCTCCGTCCATCAGGCGAAAGCGTTCGCCCAGGACGAGTGGTCCGCCTTCGACTCGGGCCGCCTGCCCTGCACGTGGCAGCTGGACCGCCACGGCCCCGGCGAGGACCACGGCTGGACCTTCAACGGGCACGCGGCGGCGGACGGCTGGGCGTCGTGCGAGGAGCGACTGGCGGGGGTGCTCGCCTCCTGGGCGGAGCACCTGCCCGTACAGGCCCCCGGCGACTGGGCGGGCTTCAAGCTCTGGGCGTCACGGGACCGGGGCCGCACCCTGCTCGTGGCCTGCGAGCCGTCGGAGAAGAACCGCGAGTTCCACGCCGCCGTCCAGGACCGGGACCACGAGCAGACACCCGAGCGCGCGGCACAGATGCGCGCCAGGGGCTGGCAGGACGTGGACGAGCACCGATGGTGGCGCGCCACGCTGCCCGAGACGGACCCGATGGCGGCCGCCGCACTCGCCCGTTTGATCGTCACCGATCTGCGGGCCCGCGGCACCGTGGGCCCGCACGAGGTGACCGCCTGGGACATCAGCGCCGGCGACAACGGCGACCTGTGGGCGCCCGGCATCGGGGTCGACGTGCATCCGCGCCGCGGAGAGCACTTCCAGGGTCCGTCCTCAAACGGATCTTGCCCAGAGCAGGAACGACGCAAGGGTGACCGCTGCTTCGCCCGCTAGGAGGTGGCGGTCTTGTCGCAGCGGGTGGCGGTGCCGCGGAAGCCCTTGAGCAATCCGATCGTGCGGGGCCCCGGAGCAGGGACGGTTGAAGATCGCCGGGAGCGGCCGTGCGTGATGGCTGTCCGAAGTCCGGGGCTGGAGGCGTGTGCCGTGTTCCGGGGGCGCGGGACGTGCGGGAAGGTCGTCGTGCCGGGCTGTGGGCACCGGGGCTCCGGAGGGGATCGCCGTGTGCGGTTGCTCCCAGGGGTGGTGTTCGCCCAGGACAGCAGCGACGGTCCCGTTCGGGTGAGTAGCATCCGGCAGCAACAACCCCGTGTGAAGGAGCGTGCCGCGTGGCCACCGAGCCGGAAGAGCCCACCACCCAGAGCCTGCAGAGCCAGTACGCGACCCAGTTCGCCAACCACCTCAGCGCCAACCGGGAGGAACAGGCCCGTCTGCGCAAGCGCCTTGAACAGCTCGAGGCGGACGAAGCCTGGCTGGTGAGGGCATTGGAGACGGTGTCTGCCCCGGCCGAAGGCCGCTTTGGTACGCAGATGCCCGAGGAGGAGTCGGCACAGCCGCAGGACAGCACGTCCGGGCCGGCCGAAGCGGCCGAGCAGGCCGAGTCGGCTGTTGAGGCTTCCGCGGCTGTTCCCGAGCAGCGGCAGGACGAGCCGGCCGAGGCGCCCGTGAAGAAGACCACGGCCAAGAAGACGGCCGCCAGGAAGAGCACGGCCAAGAAGTCAGCGACCAGGAAGACCACGGTGCGGAAGCCTGCGGCGAAGCAGCCTCCCGCGGCGAAGAAGCCGGCGCCCGAGGACGGTGAACCGTCCCTGGGCGAGCTGTTGTTGACCGTTCTTGGCAGGCACGCAGGCCAGCCGCGCACCGCGAGCGAGGTCGCCGGTGACCTGGAGCGGGAGCACCCCGAACGGGCCCGTGACATCAATACCGTGCGCAACACCCTGGAGCGGCTGGTCTCCAAGAGCCGCGTCGAGCGGACGAAGCAGAAGAAAACCGTGCTGTACACCGCCGTGGCCGAGTCCGCGCCCGCCGCGGAAGACGCAGCCACAGAAGTGGCCCCGGCCGCCGAGAAGGCCGGGGCCGAGGAGGCCGAGAAGGTGCCGGCGCAGGCCTGACCTCTTCGTCCGGCGCGGTGACGCCGACGGGACCGGGTGCCGGTCCGCAGCGCGATGCGTGAGGCCGGGCAACAGCATCCGACTGGTGAGAGGTTGGAAGCCTGCCACCGGGCGCGCGGGACGTCCATGTCCCCTTTCCGGGCCTTTGCTGCAGGATGCCGTCACGCCTGTGTGTGGCCGTCCGTACGGTGGCCGCGCGCAGGCATGCGGCGGCTGCCTGCCGGGCGGTGTCCGGGCCAGGTGGGCCGGACGACGGGGCTGTGCTGCGCCGGATGCAGGCGACCAGCACCACGGTGACCGCCGGAAGCCGCTCCATGACCTCCCCGACCGCCGGCGCCCTCGCGGTCCTCCTCGGCCTCCGAGCCGGCCTTACCGTCGACGCGCTCCTCCAGACCGTACCCGTGGTCCTGCCCCTCGTCTCCCCCGTCCACGCCCTGCAGACCATGCTCACCCCGCCCGATACCGGGGCCGTGCCACCCGCCCGGGAAGGAACACCGTGACCACCACCGCGTCCACCGCGAGCGCCGCCTACTGGGAACCGCTCTGGGCCGAAGGCCGCCAGTACCGGCAGCTGTGCGAAGCCGAGAAACAGCTGATGGACCAGTACCTGGGCCCCGGTCACGGCCGCCCCGCCCTCGACATCGGCAGCGGCGCCGGCAGCCTCGTCCGCCACCTCCACCACGAGCTCGGGTATCGCACGACCGGCGTCGACTGCTCCCCCAGCGCCCTCGCCCTCGCCTCCACCCTGGATGCCGGCCCCGGCCCCGGGCCGACCTGGCGGTGCCTGGACATCACCGCCGCCGACCTCACCGCCCTGCCGGACCCGGCCTACGCGCTCATCACCTGCCGCCTGGTCTACCGGTGGATGGACAACAAGCCGGCCTTCCTCGACCGCGTCCGCGGACTCCTCGCGCTCGGCGGCACCTTCTGGGTCGTCACCGAGATCGCCGGCCGCCGCACGACCACCGACCCGGCCCGTCAGGGGCTCGGGATCACCCCCGCGGACGCCGAGCTACTCACGACAGGATGGTCCGTCGTCCGCACCACCGACCTCGACGTCCTGCGCTGCTACGCCCTGCGCCCTTGACCACCCACTGCTGACAGTGACCACGCTCGACGCCACCGAGCAGGTAGCGGACGGACTTCGGATTCCCGGTGCCCCTTTAGGCCTGGCTGCGCGCCCTGGGAACACAGCTTCCCCACACCCCTCCCAGAGACCGACGATGGAGACAACCCGATGAACCGCCGCGTGCTGTTGCGCGGCGCGCTCGCCGCCGGCCTTACCGGAGCGGCGCTCGCCGCCTGAGGGCTTGCAGAAGAACAACGCGCTGATTCCTGCGACTGGTTGAGCAATTGCGGTGAGGGTCGCTGACCTGCGGTGAGACGGCTCTCCACCGGGTCGCGGAACGCATCGACCGTGAGACGGCACAGACGGTGTTCAAGGTGTCGCGCCTCGAGTGGGAGCGCCCGAGGATTCCGTGGTCGTTCTCCGAGGCCGGGTGGTGACCGGTCACAGCCGGCGGGCATGGTGCCGACTCGGCGTCCCGCCCCACGGTTGCCGCGCCGGCACCGCGGCCTGCCGGGCACCCCCTCACCGGCCGACGACGGGGTGGTGCACGCGTTCCGTAACGGTATTGCCCAGCAAGTGATCGACTGGATGGGCCTGCCCCGCAGTGCCGTCCCGCCGGAAGCACGGGACCTGGCGGACTCGCTGACCGCCTCGGATGGTACGCCGCTGCTGGTGGCCGCGGCCTGCGAGTGCTTCCGGGCGAAGACGACGAGGCGCAGTAAGGCGAACCGCGCGATACCGGCGAGTGCGGAGGCGGACAGGTAGACGGCCTGCTCGTGCACCGCACCGGGCCTCGCCGCCAACTGGTGCAGGGCAAGCATCGCCACGCTGGTTACGGCGTACGCGGCCGCTGCGGATCCGGCCGACTGTGCGTGCTGGCGCCAGGTCGCGTGCCCACCCGCGCCGAAGGTGAAGCGGGCGTGCAGTTCGGTGGCGAGGAGCGTGGCGACCACGGTGATCAAGGCGTTGGCCAGAACCCAAGGGATCCAGGAGGCGAGGACCGCCACGGCGAAACTGGAGGCGAGCCCCACCCCGCCGCCACAGAGAACGAAGCGGGCGAAGGCGGCGAAAGTGCCGGGTCCCCCTTGCGATCGGCTCTGCGCTGTCTCCACGATCCGCCCCCTTGCTCACTCACCGCGCCATCGATGGCATCACTATGGCACATCAATGGCGCCGCAACTAGCCATTTAGGCGTCATCTGCGTCATCAATGGCGTCGCGTCGTCAATGGAGCCGCGAAGGCGCGGGTCAGCTGCCCGACGCGGCCGAGAACGCCGACGGGGCGGCGTACGCCGACGTGGTGTCGGTGCACGCCGCCCTGAGGTGGGGCGGTTGGCCTCCGGTTACTTCGGGTCGCGGCTAAAGGCCGCCTTCGACCAGAAGCAGCCGAGCGCGGTGAGGGCCAGACACCAGGCGAGGGCGAGCCATCCGTTGTGACCGATTCCGGTGCCGAGGAGCAGGCCGCGCAGGGTTTCGATGGCGGGAGTGAAGGGCTGGTACTCGGCGATCGGCTGGAACCAGCCCGGCATCGCGTCGAGGGGGACGAAGGTGCTGGAGATGAGCGGCAGCAGGATCAGCGGCATCGCGTTGTTGCTGGCGGCCTCGGCATTCGGACTGGTCAGCCCCATGCCGACCGCGATCCAGGTGAGCGCCAGGGTGAAGAGCACGAGCAGCCCGAGCGCCGCGGTCCATTCCAGGGCGGTGGCGTCCGTCGAGCGGAAGCCGATGGCCAAGCCGACGGCGCCGACGAGGAGCACGCTCATCACCGCCTGCAGCACGCTGCCGACGACGTGCCCGATGAGCACCGAGCCGCGGTGGATGGCCATCGTGCGGAAGCGGGCGATGATGCCCTCGGCCATGTCCATGGAGACGGACACCGCGGTGCCGATCGTGGTGCTGCCGATGGTCATCAGCAGCAGGCCCGGCACGATGTAGGCGATGTACGCGGAGCGGTTGGGAGCTCCGCCGATGCCGGCGCTCATCGTGTCGCCGAAGATGTAGACGAAGAGCAGCAGGAGCATGACCGGCGTGAGCAGCAGGTTCAGCGTCATCGACGGGTAGCGTCGGGCGTGCAGGAGGTTGCGGCGCAGCATCGTGCTCGAGTCGCGCACGGCGAGGGAGACCCGGGTCGGGCGGGTGGGAGCCAGGGGGGTGCTCATCGGACAGCCTCCTTGGGCTGGTCGGTGCCCTCGGTGAGGGCGAAGAACACGTCGTCCAGGTCCGGGGTGTGCACGGACAGTTCGTCGGCCTCGACGCCGGCGGTGTCGAGCCGGTCGAGGATGGCGCGCAGCTCGCGCTGGCTGCCGCCGCTGGGGATGTGCAGGGTGAGGGCCTGGTCGTCCCGGGTGGTCTCGCGCAGGGCGTTCGCCGCCTGCCCGTAGGCCACCGGGTCGGAGAAGCGCAGCCGCACATGGCCGCCGGGGACGAGCCGCTTGAGCTCCTCGGCGCTGCCCTGGGCGACGAGCTCGCCGCCGTTGAGCACCGCGATGCGGTCGGCGAGCTGGTCGGCCTCCTCCAGGTACTGGGTGGTGAGGAAGACGGTCGTGCCGCCGGAGACCAGTTCGCGGACGATCTGCCACATGGTGTGGCGGGAGCGCGGGTCGAGCCCGGTGGTCGGCTCGTCGAGGAAGATGATCCGCGGGTCGCCGACCAGGGTCATGGCGATGTCGAGGCGGCGCTTCATGCCGCCGGAGTAGGTGGAGGCGGGCTTCTTCGCGGCGTCGACGAGGTCGAAGCGCTCCAGCAGGTCGGCGGTGACCCGCCGGCCCTCACGCTTGGAGAGGTGGTGCAGGTCCGCCATGAGGAGCATGTTCTCCTCGCCGGTGATCAGCCCGTCCACTGCGGAGAACTGCCCGGTGACCCCGATGGCCGCCCGCACCTCGTCCGGTGCCGTGGCGACATCGTGGCCGGCGACCTGGGCCTGGCCGCCGTCGGCGGAGATCAGCGTGGACAGGATGTTGACCGCCGTGGTCTTGCCGGCGCCGTTCGGCCCGAGCAGCGCGAACACGGACCCGGCCGGGATGCGCAGATCGATGCCGTCCAGGACGGTCTTGTCGCCGTACGACTTGCGCAGACCAACGGCGGAGACGGCTGCCGGTGACGTGTGAGCATCACCCTGATGAGACATGGGCATGACAGAATAAGGCATGGGGCCCTCCGGTCGAAGGCTGAAGTGGGCGGGAGCAGTGCCGGTCGAGGAGGTGGCGTTCAGGCCTTGGCGCGGCGGATGTCGATGTTGCCGTGCCGGGTGCGGGCGCGGACCTTGACGGTGTCCTCGGTCTCCTGCGGGGTCCCGGACGTGGTGAGCGTGTTGCGCACCTGGCCGGAGGTCGAGCTGACGTCGAGCCAGGCGGCCGTGCCCTCGCGCACGCCGACCTCGATGGCACCGTAGTTGGTCTCCAACTGCACGGTACCGCGGGCCACTTCGCCGACCCGCAGGGTGCCGTGGGCGGTGGTGGCGGTGACCGAGTCCTCCGCGCGCCGGATCTCGATGTCACCGTTGGCGCCGCTCACCCGCAGCTCGCCGGTCGCGGCATCGACGGTCGTGGTGCCGTGCGAGTTCTTCAGGACGGCGGGGCCGTCGACGAGGCCGACGCGCAGGCTGCCGGAACTGGTGGTGATCTCAGCCCTGCCCTCGACCCGGTCCACGGTGATCGAGCCGTGCGAAGCGGTCAGCTTCAGCGGGCCGGTCGTATCGAGGCGGACGTCGCCGGACGAGGTCTTCACGCGGACCTCGCCGAGCCTGCCCTCACCGAGCACCTGCGTCCATGCGCCGGTCACGTCGATGCGCGAGCCCGTGGGCAGTTCGACCGTCACGTCGACAACCCCGGTGCGGCCGAACAGATGGGGCTTGGGCGTCCTGACGGTCAGTACGCCACTCGCGTACGTGACCTCGGTCTGGTCGGCCGCACGTACGTCCAGATCCTTCTTCGGGTCGCGGGGGCGCACCTCGACGGCGGTGTCGAGGCGGTCGCCCGCGGTGAACTGGATGGAGCCGGCCTCCACGTGCGTCGTGGCCGAGATCGCTTCGGGAGTGTCGAAAGAAGGCATGGCTGTCCCGTCCTCTTGGGTCTTCAGGGCGTCCCCGCTGGTGGGACGTGGTGTGGGTGAAGTGGTGTGGGTGGGGGTGCGGTGCGGTGCGGTCAGCGCACCCAGCCCGTGAAGCTCTGTCCGATACTTTGGGTCTTCTCCGCCGTACGCGGCCGGGTACCGCCGTCGACCGCGGCCGACACGGCCCGCACCAGCCACGCGTTGACCGACAGGCCCTCGCGGCTCGCCGCCTCCTCGGCGCGCGCCTTGAGGTGGGCCGGCAGACGCAGGTTGACGCGGGCGGTGCCGCCTTCGTCGCCGTCGGCCGGGGCCGGGGTTTTGAGCGGTTCGGCGGGCGCGGCCGGTTCCGCGAGGGCGCCGCCGTCGGTGGGCGGCGGCGTCACCACGAAGTCGGGGTCGAGCCCGCGCAGCCGTACGTCGACGGAACCGGGGGCAAGTTCGCGGGTGATCTCGTCCATCGCGGCGGAGAGCACCCCGAGCATGGTCAGCCGGGCCGCCGATTCCAGGGGAGCGGTGAGCCTCGCGGCCAGCTCGCGGGCCTCCTCGCCGCCGGCCTCGGCGGCCACCGCGAGTTCGCGGCGGAGGGTGTCGACATACGGGGTAAGGTCCATGGCGCCATCATGGCACCACATTGGCGCCACAAGCAAGCGCCAGTGACGCCTGGTTTGAGGGGACGCAAGAACGGCCGCTCCGACCTGCGGAAAGGTGAAGGAAGTGACCTGGGCGGTGGGGACAGCGGCATGTCGATGCACTTCTGGAGGCATGGAATGGCACTGATCGGCGTCGAATGGCGCCAAGCGTGCCAGCGGGTTGAGCATGGGCCCGAATCCGGTGTACACCAGCGGCCGAGCGATAACGCCCTCACAAGGCCGGTCTCCAGATCACCGCCCGCGGCCCCGATGACAACCGAACCGCGGACCGCCTCGCCGAAGCGGATGCCGCCATCGGTCGTCGAAGTCCAGATCAAGCAGCCGGCTGACGTGCTGTTCCTGGAGATCGACGTAGTCGACCCCTCCGATTTCGGCGAAGTCCTCACCGTCCACGGCGTCGAGGCCGACGGGCACCGGATCCTGCGTGCCGAGGCCCCGGCCGCTCCGAACGCCATCGCCGCGATCCTTCTCGCCCTGCGCGACACCACCGGCACCCAGCCGCACTGCTCCTTCGCCTGGGCCGAGGGAAGCCCCATGAAGCACATGTTCCGCTATTTCCTCCTCGGCCGCGGCGCCCCCCCGTCACCCGCGAGATCATCCGCACGCACGAACCCGACCCCAGCCGCCGGCCCGGCATCCGCGTCGGCGGCTGACCAGGACGCCAGATCCCCTGACGAACCATCCCATTTGGAATGTTCGAGTCTGCCGGTGCAGGGATCGCTGAGCGGCTGGTGCCGGATGAGCCGACCTGTTAACGGACGATCTACTACGGACAGTCATCGGCGGCCAGCGTGAGCACCCTGGAATGCTGTCACAGCACCCCTCTGACCTGCGACTTTCAGTTGGCGGAAGGTCACGGACCCCCTTGATCGGCGGACGGTGCGGCTGCTGAGGCACAGCAGCCGGAACGGCAGTGATTCACTCCCGCCCGCACAGCCTCCGGTACGGCACGTCCGCCAGGTACGTGCGCCACTGCTCGCGTGTCAGTGTGCCGCCGGCCCGGCGGCACACCGTGGCGGCCATGCGAGCGGGGTCGATGGCGTACCGCTGCAGGAGCACGTGCCTGCCGGCGAGGAGCAGTGTGCCGCCGTCCCGGGAGAAGGCCAGGGAGGTGATGTCGTCGCCCGCGGTCGGCAGGCCGGTCCCCAGGCTCTGGCGAGAGGCGACGTCCCACATCCGCAGTGTGCCGCGGGACCCCGCCGCCGCCAGTACGGAACCGTCGGGGGAGAACGCCAGTGCCGTTGTCAGTTCCTCCTCCTCCTCCTCGTCCTCCTCAGCGGTCATGGCGTGCGTGGAGAGTCCCCCGGACAGGATGCCCAGGGAGGTGCGCCGCCTGACGTCCCACAAGGTGATGCGGCCTGCTGCGTCACTCGTGGCCACAATGTCGCCATCGGGACTGAACGCGGCCAGGTCGTTGCCATCGAGCATCACCCGTGCGTCGTGGCGCCCGATGGTGGACAGCAGCGCGCCATCGTCGCGCAGCAGCGTGCCGCCGTCCGGTGACACCGCGTTGACGGTACCGCCCGCGCCGGACTCCTCGGGGTCTGTCCGGCCGCTGGTACGACGCAGTCGGCGGCCGTCGTCGGCGTCCCATACGGTGACGGCCGTCTCGAATTCGTCGAGGGTCGTCAGTTCCCGGCCGTCGGGGCTCAGGACGAAGCCCGACGGACCGCCGTCGGGCGGTTCGACCGTGGTCAGCCGGCGATGTCGGACCGTGTCCCACACGGTGATGCGGGTGAAACTGTTCATGCCGCCGCGCGGCCCCGAGCTGTGGGCCAGACGGCGCCCGTCGGCGCTCAGCGACAAGCGCGGGGTGGTCCAGGGGTCCTCCTCCTGCGGCGGGGGAACTCCGGGCACCTTGGACCGCAGCCTTCCAGTGCGCGCGTCGTACAGGACGAGGTTCCCCGCTCTTCCGTCCGCGTCACGCAGAACGGCCAGCGTGCTCCCGTCGGCACTGAGGACCGCCGTGCCAGCGGCGTGCCGGCGCCAGGCGGGCTTCAGCACGCGGCTCACGTCGACACTGCGGACGACGCCGGTGTCGCGCGTTCCCTGCGTCACGTAGCGCAGCACCCCGGATTCCAGGTCGAACTGCAGGTCTTCCGCCTGGTAGTCGGTCAGCGCGTGGCGGAAGACCGGAAACCGGGAGTGGTCGGTACGCCACAGCACTATCGCCCCGCTGCCCACACCTGCCACGAACTGCCCGTCGTTGCTGAACACGTAGTACTCCATGGCCGCCTGGCTCAGCCTCGGCAGTTCCTTGCCTGTGGTGACGTCCCAGCGCCGAAGGCCGTTGACGGCCGACACGGCAAGGACACGTCCGTCCGGGGAGAACTGCAGCGAGTCGTCCGGTCCGCACACGGGCTGCGCGGACCAGTCGAGGCTCAGCCGGCGTTGCGCGCGCAGATCCCACAGCTGCAGTCCACGCCGCGTGCACACGGCGAGGTTCCTGTTGTCCGGATCGATGTCGTAAGCGGAGTCCGCCCCTGCACCGGGTGGTGACCGGTTGAACAGGCGGCGGCCATCGCGCGTCTCCCACACCTGCAGCCTGTCTCGAGTGAGCAGCGTCCATGCGCGTCCGCCGGAACTGAAACCCTCGGTGTAGGCGGTGCCAGCCGCGGGGAGGAGCACGTCGCTGCCGCTGTCCGGTACGGCCTGATCCGCGGCAGAGGTCGGCTCCGCGGAGACGGCTTCCTGTTGGGCGGAGAGGTCGATCCAGTCCCCTTGGAAGCGCTGTGCCCGGACGTCCCACAGGCGGGCCCGTTCCGCCTCTTCGTCATGGACGGCCATGTACCGGCCGTCGGGGCTCAGGCTGCTCATGAGGTCCGCGCCAGGCGGTAGCCGGTGGCTGCTGATCAGCCGGCGGGTGCGCAAGTCCCACCGCGAAATCCCACCGGAGCCGCCGGCAGTGGTCAGCGAACGGCCGTCCGGGTCCAGGACGTACCCGTGCACCGGACCGGACCGCGGCGGGACGAAGGGGGCCAGCTCGTGCTGGCCCAGTGCGCCGAACAGAGCGGAGCGGGTTTCCGGGGTCCGGCTCAACTGCGACGCGGCCGCACTCAGCCGGAGTGCCAGCTCGGGGTCGGAGGAACGCAGGCTGTCGGCGGCCGTGGCGGCACGGCGGGCGGCGGCCTCCAGTTGCCGCCGGTCGGAGGTGCGGTTCTGCTGCCAGGCGACCACCCCGGCGACCAGCGCCAGCACGAGCAGCACCGACACGGAGGCCACCCACCCCTTCGTCCGTCGCCGTTCCCGGATCAGGGCGGACCGGCTGGCGTCGAGGAAGTCCTGCTCCACCGGTGTCAGATCGTTCCCGTCATCGCGCGCGTCGGCGAAGACCTCATCGGCCTCCGCAAGCCGTGATCCCCGGTACAGTGCCCCGGGGTCCCGGTCCAGCTCCTGCCACGTGGCAGCCGCATCGGTCAGCCGTCGCAGCACGTACAGCCGGTGCCGGTCCTCCTCGATCCAGGCGCGCAGCCGGGGCCAGGAAGTGATCAGCGCCTCGTGTGCGAGATGGACGGCGTCCCCGTCCAAAGTGACCAATCGTGCTCGGGCCAGGCGTTCGAGGACGGCGCCGGTCTCCGCCGCCGGGGACCTTGCTGTGCGCAGCTCCGCGCGGTCAACCGGGCGGCAGGTGTCTGTGGTTCCCTCACCCGGCGCGATCAGCCGCAGCAGGATGCGCCGTACCAAGGTCGCCTGCGCGGGCTCAAGCTCGCCGTACAGCTCTTCGGCCGTCTGCGCGACGGCACCCTGCACGCCGCCGGCGGCCTCGTACGCCCGTAACGTCAGCATCCGGCCCGACCGTCGCCGCCAGGTCTCCAGCAGTGCGTGCGACAGCAGGGGCAGACCGCCCGGTTCGCCCGCCACCTCGTCCAGGAGCTGGGCGGTCAGCGCCCGTTCGACGGTCAGTCCCCGTGCAGTGGCGGGCCGCACGATCACCTCGCGCAGCTCCTCGCGGCTCGGCGGTCCCACGGGTACGCCGGCTTCCCGTACCACCCGGACCAGTTCGGGGTGTTCCAGGCAGCGGCCGTAGAAGTCCGCGCGTACGCCGAGGACGACCCGCAACCGACTGGCCGGTTCGCGGGAGGTGAGCAACAGGTCGATGAACTCGGAGCGTTCATCGGAGTCCGGGCAGAGGGTGAACACCTCCTCGAATTGGTCCACGAGCACCAGGGTGTCCCCGGGGTTTTCGGCGGGCCGCAGCCGCTCGGCGTGGGTGCGGACCGGGTGCGCGCCGGGCGTCAGAATGCGCATGGCAGCGAGCGGGGTCTGCGGTCCGGCGCCATCGCGCAGCCGCGGGACCAGCCCGGCGCGCAGGAGGGACGACTTGCCGCTGCCGGAGGGGCCGAGCACCACCACGCACCGGTGCGTGCTCACCAGCTCGAGCAGGCTCTCCACGAGCTGGTCGCGTCCGAAGAACACCTCCGCGTCCTGCGGTTCGAACCGCATCAGGCCCCGGTACGGCGACTCCTCGGCGTCGGCATCCTCCCTCGGCACGGCCGCCAGTTCCTCGGCGACGGCCCGCCAGCGTTTCTCCCAGTCGTCCGCGTCCCCGCCACACGCCGCCACGTAGGCGAGGGTGACCGCCAGGGTCGGCAGCTTCTCCCCCGCGGCCGCCTGCGACAGCGCGGGGGCCGAGTACCCGCTCTGCTGTGCCATCGCCCGGTACGTCGGTGCGCCCGCCTCGGTACGCAACGTCCGTAAGTCGGCCGCGAACCGCTGCACCGGACCCGCGTCCGGGTTCAGCGGCTTCTCCTTGCGCCCCATCCCGTCTCCCCCGTCCCCGTTTTCCCGCCTGCGTCCGGTCTGTGCTGCCTCGCCTGCCCGTCCTGTGACGGTGTGCCGACAACACAACCCGTGGAGCCACCGTAGGTCCCGCCCCTCTCGCGGGCAAAGCGGCTCTTCACGTCCGGCGGATTGTTCACCTGCACAAATGCGGGCTGCTTATCAACGTCCGGCCCGCTGGACTCGATGTCGAGCGGCACCGCGACGGCGCCGCCCATCGCCGGTCCGGCTTCCTCGGGAGTCCGCGGCCGGCGGGATCCGACACGAGAGAGGAATGGCTCATGACCGAGCCCACGCAGGAACAGCCCACCCAGGAACAGCAGTCGCCGTACCCCGTCGGCGGTGCGGGGATCTTCGACGTCGACCCCAGCCAGGACGGCGTCAGCCAGGACCCTGCGGTCGCCGTCGACGGCGACGTCCAGGCCCTTGCGGAAGACGAGGAGTTCTGACATGGGGAACGTTCAGGGCATGCTGACCGCGGCCCGCAAGCTGCTGGGTGTCAGGGAGCAGCCGCCCGGCTCCAACAACAACCTCGTCACCCGCTGGTACGGACTGCGCGGCCCGTGGTGCAACATGGCCGTCAGTTACGCGGCCGCCCACTCCGGCAACCTGGCCGCGATCGGCGGCAAGTTCGCCTACACCGTGGCCCACGCCCGCTACTTCCAGAAGAAGGGCCGCTGGCACTACGGCATCGGCGGGATCCGCCCCGGAGACATCGTCTTCTTCGACTGGTCCGGCTCCCGTTCCCTCGGCGCCATCGACCACGTCGGCATCGTCGAGGCGGTGCACTCCAACCGCACCATCACCACCCTGGAGGGCAACACCTCCGACGCCTTCCGCCGCAGGCGCCGCAACTCCGCCTGCATCGTCGGCTACGGCCGCCCCGCCTACCAGGGCGGTAGTGCCCCGATGCCCAGCGGCGACGGCATCCTGCGGCGCGGCTCCAAGGGCAAAGCCGTCAGGACCCTGCAGAAGAACCTCAACACGGTGCTGAGGACGAAGCTCGTCGTGGACGGCGACTTCGGGCCCGCCACCGAGGAGGCGGTCAAGGACTTCCAGGCCAAGTACCGCCTGACCGTCGACGGCCAGTACGGCCCGAACTCGGCGGCGACGATGAAGGCCGTCCTGGCCGGCCGCGACAAGCCGATCCGGCCCAGGGCCCTCGTCCAGCAGGCGGACGCCCTGGAGGTCGACGGGGAGTTCGGTCCGGCCACGTGCGCCGCGCTCCAGCGCGCGCTCAACAGCCGCATCCAGGCCGACCTCGAAGTGGACGGCGCCTTCGGGCCGCTGACCATCAAGGCCCTCCAGGGCTACCTGAAGGTCACGGCGGACGGGATCGTCGGCCCGAAGACCACCGCCGCCCTGCGGACCCGCCTCGGGGCCGCGCCCGACGGCGGCTGGGACGCCGACACCACCCGCCTCCTCCAGAAGGCGCTGAACTCCGGTTCCTTCTGACACCGACCCCGACCCGCACGTGCCCCGGCCGGCAGACCCCCAGAAGGCCTCCCGGCCGGGGCACGTCGGAATACGGCGTGCGCTGCACCACCACCCGGTACGTGGACCCACCCACCGCCGCGCGCAGCGCCCGCGCTTCCCCAGCAAACCGCTCCACCGGCCCCGCATCCGAGTCCACCGGATCCTCCCGGCGATCCCTTTCCACCCCGGCCCTCGGACACAGCGTCCTCATCGAGTTGCGCTGCCCAAACCAACCCACGAAACCACGCATGGAGAAAGGACCACCGATAAGGGGAATTCCGGCCGCCGGGGGCCGGACGCCGGCGGGTGGCGGCCGAGAGCTGAGGAGCCCCTGGCACCGGGGTGCTGAACAAGGTGCCCGCCGCAAGGACTCGTTGCTGTTCAGCGGACGAGGCAGCGGTGTCTGTCACCGTCCGATGAGGTCCCACGCTCCGAGCACGCGACTACGCGCTCGAGACGGACCCAAACCCCTCGACCCGAAAGGGACATATACATGGCCAAGACGACGCGTCGTCTCATACCCGTCGCCCTCACCGGCGCGCTCCTCCTCGGCGGAACCGCGTCCGTCACCGCGGTGCCGACGGCGCCGACCCCGGTGAACGGCCCGGCCGACTCCGTCCCGGCGGTGAACAGCCCTGGCCTGAACACCGTCCCGGCGAAGGCGGGCCCGTCCTCCGGTACCGACCCGCAGGCGGCTGTCACCGCGGCCGGCCGGAGGGAGGCCGCCGGTGACAAAGCGGTCATCAACGGCCCCGTGTTCAACGACCCGCTGTCCGGCCCGGGAAGCGGGACACCGTCCTCCGGCCAGTCCGCAGTCATCGACCAGTTGGTGAAGCTGATCGACGCGGTACCGGCCGACGGCACCATCCGCCTGGCACTGCACGAGTTCAAGGCGGACACCACGCAGGTCATACCCACCGTGACGAACCGGCTGATCGCGGCTCACCAGCGCGGCGCCTCGGTGCAGATCATTCTCAACAGCACCGCCAAGAACGAACCGGTACGGCAGCGCCTGGCCGAGCAGCTGGGCGAGAAGGACACCGGCCGCTCCTGGGTGGTGGGCTGCGGCGTCCAGCGGGGCTGTCTGGCCAGGAACTACCTGCACGCCAAGTTCGCCACGTTCTCCAAGGTCGTCTGGCCCGACGGCAGCACAGACAACAACGTGGTCTTCCAGTCCTCGTCCAACCTGACCGACTGGTACCTGTTCCACTCCTACAACGACGCCTACACGCTCTCCGACGCGGAGATGTACACGGCTTACGCCAGGTTCTTCGAGGACCTGCGCAAGGGACGCACCCAACCCGTCAATCCCGGGTACGGATGGACCACGCCCACCGGCTCCACCTACCGGGCGCTGTTCCACCCGCGCGAGCAGACCGGCGCGGACCCCATGGTGAATACGCTGCGCTCGGTGAAGTGCTCCTACACCGAGAACGGGCAGAGGAAGCAGACCGACGTCCGTATCGCCATGCTGCACTTCAACCAGAACCGCGCGGCCGTGGCCGAAGAGCTCCTGCGTCTGCGCGGGCAGGGATGCTGGATCGACATAGTCCACGCCGAAGGCGGCGTCGACGCGACCGTCGCGTCCATCCTCGACCGGGCCGCCTCCAACGGACAGAACATCCAGCGACGTTCCTGCCGCATCACCACCAGCGGACGCGACATCATCCCGCACACCAAGGTCATGATGATCGACGGCGCCTACGACGACGACATCATTCCGCGCGTCTACACGGGAAGCGCCAACTTCACGCACCTGGAGAACTCCGACGACTCCCGGTTGCGGATCATGGGCCGTAACGCACACAACGCATACCTGAGCTGGTTCTACAGGCTCCGGTCGGTCTGCGGCGGCTGACCCCACCCGGCGTGCCGCCGCACAGCGGCACGCCGGGCCACCCGCCGGCGTACGGCGCCAGGTCCAAGTCCTGAGAAGAAGGTGCGGAGGCACGACAGTGAGCGCCGAGAACAGGAACGGCTCGCCCGATGGTGGACGGACGATCCTTGGCCGCCGTTCCAGGAGTGGCCCGGTCTCGCGAGGCCTGGGGCAGCGTTGACTGACGTTGACGCGTGCGCGGGTGAAGTGGCGTCCGCTGTCGTCCGCGACGGCCGAGCCCGGTGTCTCGCGCTCGTTCAAGTCACGCGGGGTGCCGATGCGCCCGCCGCCCTGAGCTGGCTCGGGATGACGAATCACATGACTGCGCAGGAACTGTCAGCGGTGCTTCGCTCCTGGGAGGACCGGTTTGGTCTCCGTGCCGTGGGCTTTGGACACAAAAGCTTGCATGTCTCTGTTGCCGCTCGGCCGGCGGATATCCGTCAGGCCCACATCCTCACTGCGGAGCACTACCTGGCCTGCCCGGACGTCTTCTACGTGGACCCCGACCTGGACTGGTCCACGTATCACGAGGACCTCATGAAGCGTCGCGAATGGTGGTTCTGGTGGGACTGACAACCTGCTACCCGGTGAGGCGACGGTGGCAGATGCGCGTGGCGGCGATGCCCACGAAGGCGAGGAAGTGCTCGGCTTCGTGTTCGTAGCGTCGGTGCAGGCGTCGGCAGCCGGCCAGCCAGGAAATTGTCCTTTCAACGACCCAGCGGTGTCTGCCGAGCCGCTGGGAGCACTCGATGCCCTCGCGGGCGATGCGGTGGCGGATGCCTCGCCGACTGAGCCATCGGCGCAGGTGGTCGTAGGCGTAGCCCTTGTCGGCGTGGAGCTTGGCCGGCCGTCGGCAGCGCGGGCCGCGCCGGGAGCGGAGGGGCGGGATGCCGCGCACGAGCGGCTGCAGGCCGAGGATGTCGTGCGTATTGGCGCCGGAGACACCCAGGGATAGGGGTAGTCCGTTCCGGTCGGTGATCAGGTGAATCTTCGATCCGCTCTTGCCGCGGTCGGTCGGATTCGATCCGGTCAGGGGCCCTCTTTTGCGGCCCGGAGGCTGACGGAGTCGATCGCGCACCGCGACCAGTCCAACTCGCCCCGGGCGCCGAGCTCGTCGAGGATGACGCGGCGCAGCCGGGCCCAGACCCGCTCCCGGATCCACTGGGCGAAGCGCCGGTAGACAGTGGGCCGGCCGGCCCGGACGTCGGCGGCAACTGCCGCCAGGTGCAGCCCGAGGTGGCCACGAAGATGATCGCGGCCAGGCATTCGCGGTCACCTGTCCGCCGCCGGCCGCCGCCCTGCGAGCGTATGACCTGTATCGGCGGGACCACCCGACGGAACAGCGACCACAAC
This sequence comes from Streptomyces sp. Tu 3180, assembly GCF_009852415.1. NCBI lineage: Bacteria > Bacillati > Actinomycetota > Actinomycetes > Kitasatosporales > Streptomycetaceae > Streptomyces > Streptomyces sp. Tu 3180. The sequence continues at coordinate 359,730 of NZ_WOXS01000002.1, forward strand.
TCATCCGGCACCAACCGCTCCACCAGATCCGCCATGCGTGGCTCGACGAACGATCACGCCATGAGAAACGATGTCCTAGCAAGTGTCACCCTCGATTCTGGCGTGACGCCAACGAATCAAGGTTGTTCCTGGTAAGGACGTCTGACACGCAGTGAGAGTCGAACCGGACAGCGAATTGGGACGTCGCTGCCGCGACCTCGGCGAGCACTTCCGGCATGCTCCGGCCACGCCGGTTCGTGCGACTGCTCAGGGACCGCTTCGCCGTTCCCGCCCGGATCGGTCACAACAACGTCCCGAACACCGACTACCTGGAGCGGAGGCCCTCTGGCAGCAACGGCGAGGGCGTCGACTGCCATGAGGCCGCCGTGGGAGGTCCCGGTGTCGTTTCCGGCCGGGACGGCAAGGTGGCCGACGGGCCGGTAGCCGTCGTCGGGGCGTGTGTCTGGGCGGAGTCCGGCCGTGCCGTCGGGGCGAACGCCGCGCGATAGGCGGTGGGTGTCGTCCCGAGGGTGCGCCGAAAGTGCAGCCGGAGGTTCGAAGGGCTCCCCAGACCGCACCGGTCGGCTATGTGGTCGACGGCGAGGTCGGTGCTCTCCAGGAGTTCCCGGGCGCGGTCGAGCCGGGCGGCGAGCAGCCACCGCAGGGGCGTCGTGCCGGTCTCGGTGACGAACCGCCGGGCGAAGGTCCGCGGCGCCATGTGCGCGTGCGCGGCGAGCTGCGGGACCGTCAGCGGTTCGTGCAGGCGGGCCAGGGCCCACGCCCGGGTGGCCGCCAGGGTGACGCCGTACGTGTCGGGGGCCAGCGGCCGTTTGATGTACTGCGCCTGCCCGCCGTCGCGATGAGGAGCGGAGACCAGGGAGCGCGCCACCTGATTCGCCGTCCGTGCGCCCAGGTCGCTTCGCACCAGGTGCAGGCACAGGTCGATGCCGGCGGCGACGCCCGCCGAGGTCAGTACCTGCCCCTCGTCCACGTAGAGCACGCGCGGGTCCACCGACACCCTCGGGTACCGCGCCGCCAGTTCGTCGGCGTACTTCCAGTGGGTGGTGGCCTTGCGGCCGTCCAGGATCCCGGCTGCCGCCAGCGCGAACGCCCCCGTGCAGATGGACACCAGCCGCCGGCCCCGGGCGTGGGCCCCGGCCAGTGCGGCCAGGACGTCCTCCGGGAGTTCCCGTAGGTGCGGTGCGTACCCCGGGACCACCACGGTGTCCGCGTCGCGCACCGCTTCCAGCCCGGCCGTCACCGTCACGGCGAACCCCGCCGCGGTCGGGACCGACCCCGCGGTCCGTCCGCACAGGGTCAGTTCATAGGGATCACCGGGCACGGCGATGAAGACCTGGGCCGGGATGCCCAGGTCCAGGGGCAGCGCGCCGTCGATGACCAGTACCGCCACTCGGTGCGGTGCGGCAGGGGTGGCAGTTTCCTCTCGCATGGAGGCAAGTCTGCCACTGTCACTGGCAGTTGGCGCAGCCGATCATCTATGCCATGAACGACGAGATGACCACCGGCGTCCCGCCGCTCCCCGACACTCCCCTCGCCTGCCGCGCGCTGGCCCTGGTGCGCGAGACGGAGTCCACCGCGACCGCCAACCACAGCGTCCGCAGCGCGCTGTTCGCCCGCCTCCGCGCCGACCACCAGGGCGCGGAGCCGGGGCGCGACTACGATCCGGAACTGCTGTTCCTGGCCTGCGTCCTGCACGACATCGGCCTGACGCGGGCCGGTGACCGCCACCAGCGGTTCGAGGTGGACGGCGCCGACACGGCCGCGGAGTTCCTCACCGAGCAGGGCCTGCCCACCGCCGACGTCGACGCCGTGTGGGAGGCCATCGCCCTGCACACGACGCCGGGGGTCGCCGAGCGCCGCGGCACCCTGTGCGCCCTGGTGCACCAGGGAGCCGGCATGGACTTCGGCTGGGACACCGATTGCGTCGACGACGCCACCGGGGCCGCGATCCACACCGCCTACCCGCGGCTGTCCATGGCCACCACCCTCACCGACGAGATCGTCGCCCAGGCACGGCGCCGTCCGGAGAAGGCCCCGCCCTTCTCCCTCGCGTCCGAACTGCTGCGGGAGCGGTCCGTGCCGCCGCACAGGACCCGGATGGAGACCATGGCCGACGCCGCACGCTGGGGTGACTGAACATGACGACGTACGGAATCCTGCTGTTCGACTCGGCGCAGGAACTCGACTTCACCGGCCCGTGGGAGGTGTTCACCACCTCCTCCGGACTGCGGGACGGCAGGGACGACGTCCTGCTCGTCGCCGAGCGCTCCGCGCCCGTCCGCTGTTCCCAGGGCATGCGGGTACTGCCGGATCACACACTCGGCGACCACCCACCGCTGGACGTCGTCCTCGTACCGGGTGGTTCCGGCGCCCGGGAGGTCGAGCCGTACAACGAGCGGGTGACCGGCTGGCTCACCGACACCGCCGCGCGCGCGACCTGGGTGGTCGGCGTCTGCACCGGGACCTTCCTGCTGCACGCCGCCGGCCCGGCCCGGACCCGCCGGGTCGCCACCCACTGGCAGTACGAGGAGGCGCTCGAAGGACGCGGCGACGTCACCGTCGTACGGGGCGCCCGCTACGTGGTCGACGGCAACCTGCTCACCAGCCAGGGCGTCTCCGCCGGCATCGACAGCGCCCTGTGGCTCGTCGGCCACCTGCACGGGCGTGAGCACGCCCGTGCCGTGCGCCGTGCCCTCCAGTACGACCCGGCACCTCCGTACCTGGCGGACGAGCCTCTCCTTCCCTCCGTGACCGACCGAGAAGTGGAGCACCGACCGAGATGAACCGCCGTACCCTCCTGCACGCCGGCACCGCGCTCGGGGCCGCGACACTGACGGCCGGCGCCGCCACCCGGGCCGACGCGGCGGTCTCCGCGGCTCCTGGGCGCGACCGTCCGTTACGTGTCCACGTCGTCATGTTCGACGGTGTGGAGGAACTCGATTTCGCCGCACCGTACGAGGTGTTCTCCGCCTCCGGTCACTTCGCCGAGCGGGAGGCGGAGGTCCGCTACGTCACGCTCGACGGTCCTCGTACCGTCGAGGCCGCCTACGGCACCAGGTTGCGCGTCGACAACGGGTGGGCCCCCGAGGGGGCGGACCTTCTCGTCGTCCCCGGCGGCGGGTACGCGCGCCGCGAGGACCCCGGAGTGTGGGCCGAGATCCGGCGGGGCTCCCTGCCGCGGGCCCTGGCCGCCGCGACCCGCCCGGGCCTGACCGTCAGCGCGCTGTGCACGGGCGTGATGCTGCTCTCCGCGGCCGGGCTGACCTCGGGACGCCCCTGCACCACCCATCACCGGGCACGGGCCGACCTGGAGCGGCAGGGGGGCGTGCTGAAGAACGCCCGCGTGGTCGACGACGGCGACCTGGTCACCGCCGGCGGGGTGACCTCCGGTCTGGACCTCGCCCTGTGGCTGGTGCGCCGGGAACTTGGCGCGGACGCCGCGGTCGGTCTGGAAGAGATGCTCGAGTACGAGGCCCGCGGCACGGTGTGGACAGCGCGGAGCAGTCGGTGAGCGGACGTCGCCGGTCGCGGTCCCGACACGGAGGCGTCCGGACGGACGGGGCGCGGACCGACTGGGGGCATGGGCCTGGAGGCGCCCGTGTCCCTGTGACAGCGAGGTTTCGGCTGCTGTGTCGGCTGGGGGAAGGGAGGCGGAGCAACCAGGTGCGCCCTGTGAAGTCTTCATGGCGGCTCCGGCCGGATATCGCCTCGGGGGGCTGCTCTGCCTTCAGCCGGACTTGTTGCCTCGCGACACATGCGCACCGTTGCTGCGGTGGCCCGTGCCCGGGAGGCTCCTGATGGCGTCAGACGCGAGGCCGGACGAAGACGGGGTGGCGGCACCTCCCGGACGGCAGCGGCCTTCCGGCGACCGCGTCGCTCTCCGCGGCGACCTGCGGTCCGCCCTGCCCGACGCCACCGCGGCGGTGGTGGTCACGGCGCTCGTGTTCGTGTTGCTGTGGGCGCACGGAGTCGGGCGAGTCGGACACGGTCGCGGTCATGCCGTTCATGGACGACCCCGGCACGTACGGGATGTACCTGCTCAGCCAGGCGTTCGGCTGGTCCGGGCTGCTGTGGGCCTGGGGCACGGTCATGCTCGGTCTGCTGCTGTCGGGGCCGCGTCCCACCCGGCTGCCGGTCCCCCGGCAGACCCTGGAGCGCTGGCACCGCACCACGAGCCTGACCACGATGGCCCTGAGGTCCGCGCACGCGCTGATGTTCGCGGCGGAACTCGTGCGCTGTGAGACGAGGGTGGCGTGGGCGGAGCGGTTGTGGGTGGCCTTCGCTGACACCTTCGTGCCGGGCTGGTACGACTCCGGAACCGGCCGGGTAGCCATCCCTCTCGGTCAGGGGGCCCTGTACCTGGCGGTTCCGTTGGGGCTGCTGTTCTACGTCCGGCACCGCCTCGGAGCGGACGCCTGGCGACGGCTGCACCGTTTCGTGATCGTCGTCCATGTGCTGAGCGTGTGGCACACGCTGCTGTACGGAACCAACGTCTGGTACGGGGAGTGGCCGCGTACCGTCCTGTGGCTGCTGCAACTGCCGGTCGCAGTGCTGCTGTTGCTCCGTCTACTGAGACCGGCCCGGCGGGCTGAACGGCTGGGCCGGCCGGCCGGGCGCGGGAACGCGGCCCGGCCGTGGTGGTGGGCACGGGCGGCAGGACGGGTCACCGCCGGAGCCGTCGTCGTCGGGCTCGTCGTCCTGGTGGTGTCCGGCCGCGACGGCGGACGGGACCGTCCGACCCATCCGCCCGCCACGGCCCCACACGCCCAGGAGACGGATTGACGGCCGGTGACAGGGCGACGGCGGAACGAGGAAGCCGGTGTGCGTGCGGCGCGGTCCCGCCACCGTGACCGGCGAGCGGTTCCCGACAGGCACTGCCCGCCACCGGCCGCTCGGCGGGAACATGGAACGCCCGCGTCGCTGCCGTCTCGCGCTGCCCGGGCGGTGTCGCCGGAGCGGGGCGCTCCGGGACAGTACGGCCGAAACCCGGTACCAGCCGTGTTCTGGCATGCCGGAGGCGTCAGGACAGGCGCCGACTGGCGGCTTTGACCAACTGATCGCTGGCGTCGATTGCGGTCTGCCGGAGAGCGGCGAGCTCATCGGCATCCATGGCCTGGCGGATGCCGAACGCTGCCCTTGCGGCGGCGGTGGCGACCTCTGCGAGATCGGGGACGAGCACCGGCACGGATACCAGCGGAGCGGTGACGGCTGACCTGGTGATGTGTGACTGGCTCCGGGCGGCAGCGAGGGTGTCGGCATCCGCTCCGGCCAGGCGCAGGTCCTCGCGGCGCCACATGGCGCGTCGGTGGTCGCCGATCGCAGCAACCAATGCGGTGACGGCTGCGAGCTGGGCGTCCCGACGCCGGTCGTCGCGTTCGGCGTCGCGGACGGAGCGGGTGGCGCGGGTCTGGAGTGCGCTGGTGACGATTCCGCCGAGCAGTGTGAGGAGCGCGTTTGGGCGCCATTTCACTTGGCGTGGTCTCGCGGCAGTCCGAGGCGATGACTGCTGCGCTTGTCGAGCGGATGGGCCGGAAGACCCGTGGACGTCGTTCCGGCGAGTGGTGCCGCCGGCGCCGGTTCACCCGCAGGGCGGAGGGCACCCTCGGCGAGGGGACCGCGAGGTGCTCGCCGCCGTCATCTTCGTGACCACCTCGGGCTGTACCTGGAACCGGCTGCCGCCGGTGTCCGGCACATCGTCGCCGACGCCCTCACCGACGACGACCTGGCCGTGCCCGGTGCCGCCGCGCCCGAACTGCCGGTCACCGCCGGGGCTGCGGGCCTCGCCGATCCGGGACAGCGGCGCGGTGCCGCCAGGAAGGCACCGAGCGGAATCCGTCCGGGTGCGCGAAAGCATCAACGGTAATGACATCCATTTTCATGTATCGTCTGTGGCGCACACCGCTCGTACTCGGAGGTCCCCATGGCCGTGCCCAAACGCAAGATGTCCCGCAGCAACACCAGGCACCGTCGCGCGCAGTGGAAGGCCACGACGCCTCAGCTGGTGACGGTCACGGTGGACGGGGTTCCGTACCGCGTGCCCCAGCGGCTGGCCAAGGCGTACGAGCGCGGTCTGCTCCGCCCCGGGGACTGACACCGCATGACCCACGCCCCCTCGCCGCGTCTGCCCGTCACCGTCCTGTCGGGGTTCCTCGGTGCCGGCAAGACCACCCTGCTCAACCACGTCCTCGCCAACCGCGAGGGCCTGCGCGTCGCCGTCATCGTCAACGACATGAGCGAGGTCAACATCGACGCCGCCCTGGTGCGCGGCGGCGAGGCGGCTCTCTCGCGCACCGAGGAACGCCTGGTCGAGATGACCAACGGGTGCATCTGCTGCACCCTGCGCGACGATCTGCTGGAAGAGGTGGACCGGCTGGCGCGCGAGGGGCGCTTCGACTACCTCCTCATCGAGTCCTCCGGCATCTCGGAGCCCATGCCGGTGGCCGCCACCTTCGCCTTCGCCCGAGACGACGGCGCCACCCTCGGCGATCTGGCCCGGCTGGACACGATGGTCACGGTCGTGGACGCCGCCAACTTCCTGCCGGAACTCGCCGGCGGCGACGAACTCGCCGAGCGGGGCCTGGACCAGTACCAGGACGACGAACGCACGGTCAGCGACCTGCTGATGGACCAGATCGAGTTCGCCGACGTCATCGTCCTCAACAAGCTCGACCTCGTCGACGCGGCGTCCGCCGACCGGCTGCGGGCCACCCTGGCACGCCTCAATCCCGCCGCCCGCATCGTGCCGGCCGTACGGGGCCGCGTGCCGCCCGCAGAGGTCCTGGGCACCGCTCGCTTCGACCTGGAGCGGGCACAACAGGCTCCGGGCTGGGTCAGGGAACTCAACGGCGACCACGTGCCCGAGACGGAGGAGTACGGCATCTCCTCGACCGTCTTCCGTTCCGCGGCGCCCTTCCATCCCGGGCGGCTGTGGACGTTCGTGACGGAGGCACTGGACAGCGGCGCTCACGGGCGGGTACTCCGGTCCAAGGGCTTCTTCACGCTGGCCAGCCGGCCGCGGGTGACGGGACTGTGGTCCCAGGCCGGTTCCGTGGCACGCTTCGAACCCTCCTCCGCGCGTGACGCCGACAGCCCTCACGCCCAGGAACTCGTGTTCATCGGCACCCACTTGAACGCGGAATCCCTGCGGGCGGCCCTGGCCGACTGCCTCATGCGGGAAGACGAGGCCCCGCCCGCCACCGATCCCTTCCCCGCCTGGGACACCTACGGCTTCGACGAGAGCTGCGCGCACGAGCACGACCCCCTCACCACCGTGACGGGGCACTGAAACTCCGGTCCGGACGGTGGTCGCGGCCACGGCACCGTCCGGCCCGGTACACCCCCGTGCCGGAGAGGCCGCTCATGGAGCAGGAGGAGCCGCGCCTGGGAACGGTGCGGGAAACACCCCTCATCCCGCTGTGCGCCCGCGCGGTGGAGAACCGCAAGGAACACGCCCTGCTGCGGGACGCGCGGGCCGAGGAGACCGTCGCCTCGACCGACTACGACTTCGGACGCTTCGACGACCTCCCCAGCCTCCCCGGCGCGCCGCGCACCCTTCTGTTCGACCGAGGGGTGACGGACTTCCTCTCCGAGCACCCCGACGGAACCGTGGTGGAGGTCGGCACCGGGCTCAACACGCGTTACGAACGCGTGGACAGGTGCTCCCCTGCCTCGGCACCGGCGACGACCTGGCCGAGGCGGGCCTCGCGGCCGCCGCCGGTGACCAGCTCAGGGTCGGCGACACCTGGGCCAGGCAGCTGGAGTACGCCCCCGTCCTCGCCGTCGTGGAGAGCGAGGGCGCCGACGACGAGGACCGCGCTCCTCACCCAGCTCCACCAAGGACGCCCGGGAGATGGCGCTCTGCCGTACTCGAGCCGGTGGGGGACGAGGACTCCGCCCGGCACCGCTCCTCACCGCGGAAAAGCCGAGCGCATGCGGAACGCACCCCCGGGTCGGGGATGCGTTCCGCGTTTCCTGCCAGGGCATCAGGAGCGGCCGGTGGCCCCCCATGGCCCCGGTGCCCCGCGTGACTGCTGCCTCCGGCATCGAGGCGACGGCCGGGTTCGGCCGCGCGCTCGACATCGGCAGCGGCGGTCGGCGCCCTGTGAGCGCGCACGTCGTCTCCGCCCACAGATTCTCCCGCAGATCCGGGGTGCCACGCCTCGCGACAGCGTGACGCGGGCGACGGTGACACGGTGGCCGTGTCCTGTGCGGGACCGAGGGGGCCTCGGTGGGAGGGGCTGCGCGCCGGACGCCTCCGGCGAGGTGGGATCACACTCGAACCACGGTCAGTCAGCGGTGAACCGCAGGTGCGGGGCGACGCTGCGGAGTTTCTCGCACGTCTCTTCGATCTCCCGTTCGGGGCTGGACTGGGCGGTGACCCCCGCGCCCGCGCGCAGCCATGTCCCGTCGCCCTCACCGATGAGGGTGCGCAGGACGAGGGCGGCGTCGAGGGCGCCGCCGGTGCTGCCCCGGAAGACCGCGCCGCCGTACAAGCCGCGGGGTCCTTGCTCGTGGCGGGCCAGGGCCTGGAGGGCGGCGCGTTTGGAGACGCCCGTGGCGGTGATCGCGGGGAACAGGGAGGCGAAGGCGTCCCACGGCCCGGCGTCCTCACGGAGGCGGCCGGTCACCCGCGACGCCAGGTGCTGCACCGGGCCGCGCGGCCGGACCGCCATGAACTCCTCGACCACCACGGAACCGGGCCGGCACACGGCGGCCATCTCGTCCCAGGCGAGGCGTACGGACACGGCGTGTTCGTGTATCTCCTTGGGGTCGGTGAGCAGTTCCGCCCGCAGGCGGTCGTTCTCCGCCGGGTCCGCGCCGCGTGCGCGGGTGCCCGCGAGCGGCTGGGTGCTGACGCGGCCGTCCTCGCCGACCTCCAGGACGGTCTCCGGGCTGAATCCGGCCGCCCGGTAGCCGCCGAGGTCCAGCAGGTAGGAGCGGGCCGGGGTGTTGGCCCGGCGACCGGCGAGATAGGTGGCGGGGAAGTCCACGGGCGTGCCGGCGGGCAGCGGGATCTTCCGGGAGAGGACTGCTTTCTCCAGGAGGCCCGCGCGGATGTCCTCGACCGTTCGGGCCACCGCACTGCCGTAGGCGTCGGTGCCGGCGGCGATGATGTCCTCGGATGTCTCCGGCGTCGTCCCGTCGGGTGCGGGCTGTCGTGCCGGTAATAACTCCGCGAGCAGGTCGGCGGCCTCGCGGAGCCACGCGTCGTCCACCGCGCGGACCACGGTCCGGTCGCCGGTGAGGGTGACCTCGACGGACGGGACCAGCGCGTGCAGCAGCGGCCCGTCGCCGGTGACCGCGGGGTCGGCGTGGAGGAGGTGGGCGAGTTCGAAGGCCGCCCAGCCGTAGAAGTGGCGTCCGCCGCCGCGTGCGCCGTGCGCGTCGTCCGCGTCGGACAGGGCGCGCAGCGCCGCCGCGAACGCCGTCAGCGGGCTGCCGTCGGTGCGGGAGTTCCAGGTCCGTCCCGCCGCCCGCGCGGTGACGGCGTCCGCGTGCGCGGTGAGGCTGACGGCGGAGCCCGCCGCGAAGTGCCAGACGCCGCCCTCCCCCTCGTACACCACGTACTGGTCGGCGAGAGCGGCCCGGGCGAGGCGAGTTGCCGTGGCCGCGGCGTCGTTGCTGGGTTCCAGGGTGCTCGCGGAGACGAGCGGTGGGACGGAACCCGCCCACGAGTCCCAGGTGTTCCGGGGGCCGTTGTTCATCGCGTCGTGCCTTCCTCGTGCCGCTGCCGCTGGGTCCGGTGGAGCGCTGGTGCCGGGTGCGAGGTCACGGGCGTGCCGCCGCCAGCCGTCAGACCGGGTCCGCCGGTGCCAGAAGGAGGCGTACGTGCCGCCTCCCGTGACCGGGTCGTGGTGCGTGCCGCGTTCGGTGATCCCGCCGTCCTCCAGAACGAGGATATGGTCCGCTACGGCGATCCGGCCGAGGCCGTACGTGCGCACCAGGCCGGAGAGCCGTTCCTGCTCTCCGGGCGAGTCGAGGTTCACCGTCGCTCCCACGCGCACCGCAAGCCACAGGAACTCGATGTCCTCGGGACACGTGGCCCTGACGCGGTCTCCGGTGAACCCGCAGCCCAGTGCGTGCCTCAGCCCCTCCGGGGGCGCGACGTCGAGGCCGACGGCCGCCGGGTCCTCGGCCGTCGGCCTCCGCACAAGGCGCTGGGCCGGTTCGCCTTGTGCGCGAAGTACACACGTCCGGCCAGGTGGTGGCGGTGGACGACGCGGAAGCCGGCGGCGTCCTCGGCGACGGTCCCGGGGAGCAGCACGTTGAGGAGCGACCCCGGCGCGTCGACGAGCGAGTGCGGGAAGAGCCGGTCCGCCGGCAACCCGGCGAGCGGCGGATCCACCCTCGGTCTCAGACGCAAGGGCGCGTACACGTGAGATCCCTCCCCGTGCCGGCCGACCGTCGTTGCGGTGTTCGTTCGGGGGCAGTCGTCTCCGGGTGCACGCGCCCTCAAGCCCCCTGCGCGGGCCCCGGGACGGCGTCCCGTGCTCAGGAGGGGGTGGTGAGTACGCGGTTGAGCGCGCCGCCGGGGCGGCTCGTGAGCTCCTCCCAGGTTCCCTCTTCCGTGATGCGCCCCTTCTCGAGGACGGCGATGCGGTCGGCACGGCGGATGGTGGCCGGCCGGTGGGCGATGACGATCGTGGTGCGGCCCTCCTCCCGCAGCGCGGCGGCGAGCTGGGCGTCGCCGGTGTTGTCCAGGTGGGCGGTGGACTCGTCGAGGACGAGGACGCGCGGGCGTACCAGCAGCGCACGGGCGAGGGCGATGCGGGCCCGCTGGCCTCCCGAGAGGGTCGCGCCGCGCTCCCCGACGAGGGTGTCCATCGCGGCGATCCGGTCGACGCCGCACCGGCGCGCTGTCGTGGCGAGCAGGTCGTCGTCCGCTTCGGGTGCGGCGAGCCGCAGGTTCTCGGCGAGGGTGCCGTGGAAGAGGGGCGTCTCCTGTCCCACGAGGACGACCGCACGCCGCAGTTCGGGGTCGCTCACGTCCCGGACGTCCACGGGGTCGCCGTGGGCGGACACCAGCTGGACCGCTCCCCCGGAGGGGTCCCAGAACCGGGCCAGCAGGTGGGCGCAGGTCGACTTGCCGGCTCCCGAGGCACCGACCAGGGCGAGTGTCTCACCCGGGGGGACGGTCAGGTCGACGCCGTCCAGCACGGGCTGTCCGCCGTAGTCGAACCGCACGCCGTGCAGCCGGACGCCCAGCGGACCGGGCGGCAGGGAGCGGGGAGCGGCGGGCGGCGGGGCGAGGGCGGGGGCCTCGACGGCCGCGCCGACACGGGAGGCCGCGGCGCGCAGGGCCACGGCCTGGCTCAAGGCGCGCGCCGACTCCGCGACCGGACCGAGGACGGACAGGGCCAGAGCCATCGCCGCCGGGGCCCATGCGCCGTGCAGCCGTCCGGAGGTCACGGACTGCGCCGCCGCGGCGACCACGCCGAGGACGGCGGCCACGATGAGGAGGTCGCGGACCGATGCGGCGGCCGCCTCCCAGGTGGCCTCGGCGCGCTGGGCGTCGCCCACCTGCCGCCCTCGCTCCGCCAGCGTGCGGCGGCGTTCCGCGAGCCGGCCGAAGGCGAGCAGTTCGCGCAGTCCGTCGACGGTCTCCACCGTGTCGGCCGACAGCCCCGCCGTGGCCGTCCGGGTGCGGCCGCCGCGTGCCGCGCGTTCGCGCGCGTCGGCGAAGGGCGCCGTGGCGAGCAGGGCCGCGACCGGCAGTACGGCCGCCAGCAGCCACGGTTCCACCACGGCGAGGACCAGGGAGCCCCCGGTGAAAATGCTTCCTGACGCCAGCAGTTGGGCGGTGGTGTGGGCGTAGAAGAACTCCAGCGCCTCCACGTCGGCCATGGCGGTGGCGGCGAGGTCGCCGCTGCGCCGGCCCGCGATGCGGGCGGGCGCGCTGCGGGCGAGTCCGTCGAAGACGCGCACCCGCAGCACGGCCAGCACCCGGTAGGCCAGGTCGTGCGAGAGGTCCATCTCCCGCCAGGTCGTCAGGGCGCGCACGAGGACAAGGGCGACGAGCGCGGTGACGGTGGCGGCCGAGGGGGCGCGCCCTTCGGTGGCGGCGGTACCCACGGTGTGCGCGGCCAGGGTCACCAGCGCGACGAGGGAGCCCTGTTCGAGGAGGGCGGCGGCGCAGGTGCGGGCCGTCATGGCGCGGTGCGCGGCGAGGGCGGGGAGGAGGGCCCGCAGCGCGCCTCGCGCGGGTACGTCCGCTGCGGAGGGGGCGGCGGTGGCGGTGGCGTTGCTCATGCGGCGAGTTCTCCTCGGTGGGCGCGGCCGGCGTCGACGAGCCGCGCGTAGACGCCGCCGGCCTCGACCAGGCCGGCGTGCTCGCCGACGGCGTCCACCCGCCCTTCGTCGAGGACGACGATGCGGTCGGCGTGCCGGACGGCGGCCAGCCGGTGGGCGACCACCAGGACGGTCCGGCCGCTCGCGGCGTTCATCAGTTCCCGGAGGATGTCCGCTTCGCGGCGCTCGTCGACCGCGCTGGTGGCCTCGTCGAGGACCAGCACCGGGGCGTCCGCGAGCAGGGCACGCGCGAGGGCGAGACGCTGGCGCTGGCCGCCCGACAGGGTGGCGCCGCGCTCACCGAGGACGGTGGCGTAGCCGTCGGGGAGGGCGGATATCTCGTCGTGGACCCCGGCGACGCGCGCCGCCCGGGTCAGCTCGTCGTCCGTGGCGCCGGGCCGGGCCAGGCGCAGGTTGTCGGCGATGGTGGCGTGGAAGAGGTACGTCTCCTGCGAGACGACGGCGATGCCCTGCCGCAGCGAGTCGAGCGCGTACGCGGTCGTGGGGCGCCCGTCGAGCGTGATCCTGCCCTCCTGCGGGTCGTGGTGGCGCAGGAGCAGGGCCAGCAGCGTGGACTTGCCCGCGCCGGAGGGGCCGACGATCGCCGTCGTCCGTCCCGCCTGTGCGGTGAAGGAGACGCCGTCGAGGGCGGGCGCCGGTGTGCCGTCGTAGGCGAACCGGACGTCGTCGAAGCGCACTTCGGGCGGGGTCGTCCAGCGGGCGGGGGTCTCTCCGGTGTCGGGGACGGCCGGCTCGGCGGTGCGCAGGGCCGCGAGGCCGTCCGCGGCCGACACGCCCAGGTATCCGGCGTGCCATTCGCGGGCCAGGTCGCGGACCGGCCGGAAGCACTCGGAGGCCAGCAGCAGCACCAGGTAGGTGCCGGTCGCCGCGGTGGATCCGGTGACGGACGACCAGCACGCCAGGAGCGCGGCGGCGACGGTGCCGCCCTGGATGGCGAGGTCGGTGATGGCGGTGTCGACCAGGGACACCCGCAGTTTGGCGACGGTCGCCCGGTGCAGCGCGGCGGACCGCTCCTCAAGGCGTGCGCGGGTGCGCCCGACGGCGCCGGCGGCACGGAGGGCGGGCATGCCCTGGAGCGCCTCCAGGTAGTCGGCGCCGAGCCCTTCGTAGGTGTCCCAGTGCTCCTTGCCGCGGGCGGCCAGGAGCCGGTCCCAGGCGCGCGGCCCGGCGAGGGCCAGCAGCAGGGCGGGGACCAGGCCGAGGAGTGCCCACGGTTCGACCACGGCCAGCGCGGCCAGTGCCAGCGGCGGCACGGTGAGGGTGACCAGGAGTTGGGGCAGGTAGCGGGAGACGTACGCGTCGACGCCCTCCACCCCGTCGACGAGGGTGGTGCGTACGGCTCCGGCCCTCGCGGTGGTCAGGTGTGCGGGCCCCAACCGGCCCAGGTGGGCGAGGAGTTCGTCCCGCAGGGCCACCCTGACCCGGGCTCCGGCGCGGGTGGCGGCGTGCCGCTGCCACAGGGCGAGCCCGGCGCGGGCGGCGACGACGGCGAGCACCGCGGTCAGCAGCCACGGGAGCCGGCCGGTGTCACCGCGGGCCAGGTGGGCGAGCGCGAGGGCCAGCAGTGCGGCCTGCGCCAGGTGGGTCAGGGTGACGGCGCCCTGCAGGAGGGTGGCCGCGAGCAGGGGGCGCCGGGCGTGCCCGGCGGCGCGGTGCAGCTCGGGGTGGACGATCACGTGGTGTTCTCCTCGTCGGCGTGGCGGGTGCCGAGGGCCAGTCCGTGGACGACCCAGTCCCGGTCCGGGGCGGCTCCGAGGGCGGCGCCGAGGTCCGCCTGCTGCCAGGAGCCGACGGGCCGTGCCGCCAGCCCGTGGCGCAGGGCGGTGACATGGGCCAGGTGGACGGCGAAGCCGGCCCGCAGGTGGGCGCGGCGGATGTGCGCGGCGTCGGCGTCCGCGGGACAGCCGTGGGCGAGCAGGACGGCGCCCGCGTCCGCGATCCACGCCTGGCCCGCGGCCCAGGCGGCGAGCGTCGGGCGGGCCTCTCCCGCCGCGTGCCGCCGCAGGGTCGTGCCGTCGGCGGCCAGTGCCACCAGTGCGGGTCGTGGTGGGCCGACCGCGGCGCACCAGCGCAGGTCGCCGGCGCCCGCCCGTTCGGCGGTGGTGAGGACCTCCCGCAGCGTGTCCTGGGACGGAGCGCCCGGCAGCGGCGGTGGGGTACTGCGGCGCGCCAGCAGTTCGGCGGGGGTGGGCGGGCCCCCCGGCAGGTCCGGGACACGGGCGCCGCCGTCCGGGTGCGCCTGGCCCCGCCCGCCGGGCGGCGGGATGTGCACGGCGGCCAGGGGGCTCCCGGCGAGTCCGTCCAGCCGTACCTCGGACTCGCCCGTGCCCAGCGCGCGGGCCGCGAGGAACAGGGCCGCGGCGGCGTGCCCGGTGTCCAGCAGCAGCAGCGGCCAGGCCCGGTGGCCGTAGTGGGAGACCGTGCGCCGTGCGGTGACGGAGAGTCGGGCGGTCACCCCCGGCGGTGTGTTCCCCGGTTGCCGGCCGAGGCGGTGGACGCGGTGGCGCAGCGGGTCGTAGCCGTAGCGGCCCGGCGGCAGGGAGCAGCCCGCGCCCACGACCAGCTCGGTGTCCACCGGGTGCAGCGCACCCGCGGAGGACACGGGCCTGAGGCGTCCGGAGTCGTCCCCCGCGGCCAGCGAGAGGCGCAGCAGGGCCCCCAGGTCGAGCTCCGCCGGGTCGGCCGGCGGGAGGGGGCGCGGCGGCCCGGACCAGGCCCGGACCGCTCCCCCGCGGGTGTGTCGGGTCCGGGGGGCTCCGGGGAGCGTGCGCGGGCGAGGGCGGCGACGAGGTCCACCGGGCGGTCCTCGCGGAGGTCTTCCACGGGTGCGGCCCTCACATGTGCGGCGGAGGCGCCAGCGTGAAGTCCTCCGGCGCGCTCGGCGGGTTCGTGCGCCACCCTCGGGCGACGGCGGCCTCGGCGAGGCGCGGGCAGCCGAAGTAGCCGAAGGCGGCGGGGGCGTTGGGCAGCAGTCCGGAGACGAGCACCCGGGCGACGCGCAGGGAGGTCTCGGCCACGTCCTCCGTGGTGAGGTCGAAGGTCATGACCCGGTGGCCGCCCGCGGCCAGCGTGCTGTCCAGCCGCTGCCGGCTGCCGGGTTCGACCTCGTCGAGGGACACGGTCCCGAGCGCGGGTTCGGTGAACCGCCCGGCCTCGGCGGCCATCCTCTCGTCCAGCCACACCTGCACATGGGCGCCCAGGTCCCGCACGTGCTCGAACTGCTCACCGCACGCGTCGAGATAGCGGCCGTCGGCACGATGGTCCAGGTACAGCCCGCGGGCGAGCAGCCCGGCCTCCACGGCCCGGAACACCCAGCCGTCGGAGTCGGTCAGGCCCTGGGTGAAGACCCAGGTGTGGACGGCTTCCAGGACCGCCTTGCGGGCGGCCTCGGCCGGGTCGTACTTGCAGGCGAACCCGGCGGCGTACAGGCCGAGGCGCGGGTCGTGCACGAGCGCGGCCATGCAGGGGGCGAACTCCGAGTGCATCTCGACGATGTGGACGTCGAACGCGGAGCCGGCGAGGTCGTCGGCGAGGCCGGGCACGCTCGCCGGGTCGATGCCGCGGGCCGGGCCGTCCAGATGCCACCACAGTTCCAGGGCGTCGCGTTCGACGATCTCCAGCAGGCCGCGTTCGACGGCGTCGTCGAGCCCCTGTCCGGTGGCGATCCCGGCGTAGTTGAGGTGGTGGGTGCGGGGCAGCTCGCGCAGTTCGCCCTGGCGCCAGTTGAGGTGGGTGAGCGCGACGGGCGCCCAGACATCCGTCGTTCCTCCGCCGGGCAGCAGTTCGGTGCCGCGCGTCCACAGGGCCGGGGTGTCGGGGGTCAGGGGGCGGTAGGGGAACTTCTCCCGGGCGTACTGCCAGTCGGCGTACGCGGGCAGGTCCTCCGGGCCGTAGAGTCGCAGTCCCTTGCCGGCCAGTTCGGCGGCGGTGGCCCGCACGGGGGCGTCCCGGTGGCCGGGCGGCGGCACGCGGTTGCCGCAGTACCGCTCCACCCCCTCGGCTATCGCGGCGACGCGGGCTTGACCGGGGTCGCCGAAGGTGGTGCCGAGAGAGACCCGGTCGGCGGGCCACAGGCCGTGTTTGCGGGCGTCGGACATCTCGGCCGTGAGCGCGGTGTAGCGGGGCGGGGCGCCCGCGGGGTGTTCGACGGGCTCGACCTTGCGGACGATGCCGCAGACGGGGTCGACGAGTGCTTCCAGCGGCAGCGTCGTCATCTCAGGATCTCCTCCGCGGGGTCGACGGGGGTGGGGCGGGACGGGAGCACGGGCAGGCTCAGCACCACGCCGTCCGGACCGATCTCGCGCCGGGAGGCACGCAGCCGGTTCGCCGTCACCGGGTCCTCCCCGGTGTGCGGATTGCGGGCGTGGGCCGGGAAGTGATGCCCGGCGATCTCCAGGCGCAGCCGGGTGCCGGCGGGCAGCCGGCGCGCGAGCCGGCCGAGGCCGACGGTGAACGCGGCCTCACGGCCTGCCGGTTCGTCGCGCCGGACGATCCCGACGGCGAGTCGCTCGGCGACCCCTTCCGGCGTGAGGGCGACCAGCCGGACGGCCCAGTCGGCGGACGGCGTGTGGGCGGTGGCCCGCAGGTTCAGGCTCATGGGGCCGACCACGTCGAGCGGACGCGGCAGCGGCGGGGTGACGAGCAGGCAGCGGTCGGGCGGGCCGTCGGTGGGGACGGTCAGGTCGTCGGAGCGGACGGGCCGGCCGGGGTCGGCGGTGAAGGCGGCCCCGTGCAGCAGCCGCGGCCGCCGGGTGCGCGGTTCGCCGTTCGTACCGGCGGGCAGCCACAGGTCGGCCTCGCCCAGCCCCTGCGCGCCGTGGCGGCCGGGGGCGAGTTCGCCGGTCAGGGCGCGGCGGGCCCAGCGTACGTACAGCTCGCCGAGGTTCACCCGGTGGGCCGGGCCGGCGTCGGGTCCGGGTGTGGTGCCGAGGCCGTGCCCCCAGGGGCCCAGCAACAGCCGCGCCGAGGGTCCGCCCCAGGCGTGCCACAGTGCGACGGTGTCCTCGGTGAAGTGGTCGTGGTGGCCGCCCACCGCGAGCAGGGGCACGGCGGCGTGCGCCGCCCGCGCGATCAGGCGACCGCGGTCGCGGTGCCGCCACAGGCCCGCCCAGGAGGGCAGCCCGCGGCCCAGCCGTTCGGGGAGGCCGGTGAGCGGCAGGTGGGTGAGGAGACCGGGGTCCGCCGCGAGGGCCTTGTCCAGCGCGCTCTCGTCCGAGTCCGGCCGGTCGCCGTGGGCGGCCCACCATCCGGCGCGGGACAGCAGCCGCTCCACGCCGGACGCCTCGCGTGCCGTCTCCGCCAGGCCGAGGGCGGGTACGGCCGCGAGGACGGCGTCGGGCCGGGCGTCCCCGGGCACGTCGAGGGCGAGGACGAGGGCGCAGTGGGCCGCGTAGGAGGCGCCGACGGCCACCAGCCGGCCGTCGCTCCACGGCTGCCGCCGGATCCAGCGGACGGCCGCCGCGCCGTCGGCGGCCTCGTCCGCGTACGGGTGCCACTCCCCCGGTGACGCGAACCGGCCGCGCACGTCCTGGACGACGGCGGCGAACCCGCGGCGCGCCCAGCCGCGCGCCTCGGCCCGGTGCCGGGTCCGGTCGTACGGGGTGCGCATCAGCACGGCCGGGAAGGGACCGTCGCCGGCCGGGAGGACCACGTCGGTGGCGAGTTCCCCCACGGTCGTGTCGAACGCTGTCATCCGTCCTTCTTCGGTGTCGGTGCGACCTCGGGCACCGGAAGGACGGGGTGCTCGGTGACGGTCAGCGTGCGCAGGTCCACGCGGCGGAGCCGGCGCCGGGCCGGCAGGCCGGCCGTGTCGGGGGCGCCGGTGGCCCACCGACCGAGGTCGTCCGCGAGCAGCGCCGCGAGCAGCGTGGCGGCGGGCGGGGCGAGCCGGACCGGCGTGCCGGAGGTACGGGGTCCGCTCCAGTACGCGGCCAGTTCGCGGTGGGCGGGGGTGGCGGCGAGCCGACGGGACCGGACGTGCGCCGAGGTGACGTCCGAGGGAGCGGCGGCCACCGGCTCGACGTACGCCTGCCAGGCCTCGCGGTGGCAGCGCAGCCACGCGACGCCGTGGTCGGGCAGGCGGTCGGCGGCGTCCCACAGCCCGTCTGGGACGGGTCCGTCGAGGCACCACACGACTGCGGCGGGTTCTCCGTCGAGCAGGTCCTCGACGGCCACCGGTGATCCGTCCGGGGCGGGGACGGCCTCCGTCGTGCGAGGCCGGGCGCCCAGGGCGGCCAGCTGCGCGGCGAGCGGTTCGGTCAGTACCGGGTCGCCGAGGATCCGGACGTCCCGGCGAGCGGCGGGCCACTGCGGGTCCTGCGGCCCTTCCGCCAGATAGCCGGCCTCCTCGAACGCCCGCACCACACGGTCGAGTTCCTCGTCCACCGGGCCCGTGGTCACGCCCGTGAGCCGGGAGAGCAGAACGTCCTTGTCGGCACCCCCTGTCCTGACGCCGAAGAACTCCCCTTCCGGGGTCCGGACGGCGAGCCCCCGCCCGGGCACGGCGACGACCTCGACACCGGGGGCGAGTCGGCTGTGGGACACGACGATCCTCCTGACGAAAGGGGTGGGGGATGGGCGTGGGCCCGCCCGGAAGGCAACGGGCGGGCCCACGGTCGAGGGCGGGTGGGCCCTCGCTTACTCCTCGTTGTCGTCGAAGGGGTTCTCGACGAGCGCGTTGGAGTGGGAGGCCGAGGCGTGGGCCAGCTGGCCCTGGTCGGCGATCGGCGTGAAGACCTGCTCGTTGTCCATGAACTCTCCTTGTTCGTACGGGAGTTACGGCGTTCGAGTGAGCGCCGTGACGTCACACTAATGAATCTGATTTTCATATTCTAGATCTGGGAGGGGGTGATCTGGATAACACACCGGCCAGCCTCCCTCGGGGTCCCGGCCGACCCGCCCGGCCACCTTCAGCACGTCCGCCAGCAACCCCGGGGTCACCACCTCGCCCGGTGCCCCGTCGGCCACCACACGGCCGTCGCGCAGGGCGACGACGCGTTCGGCGAACCGGGCCGCGTGCGCCAGGTCGTGCAGCACCATCACCACCGTGAGCCCGCGTTCCTCGCGCAGGCGGACCACCGTCTGCAGCACGTCGAGCTGGTGGTGCAGATCCAGGTAGGTGGTGGGCTCGTCGAGCAGCAGGACGCGCGTGTCCTGGGCGAGCGCCATCGCGAGCCGGACCCGCTGCCGCTCGCCTCCGGACAGCGCGTCGACGTCACGGTCGGCCCACCCCTCCACCCCGACGTCCCGCAGCGCCCGGTGCACCACGGGGTCGTCGCCCTCGCGCAGCATGCCCAGCGGTCCGCGCGCCGCGTACCGCCCCTGGCGGACGAGGTGACGTACCGTCATGCCCGGTACGGCCGGCGCGGACTGGTGCAGCAGCGCCACCCTCCGGGCCGTGGCGCGCCGGGACAGCCGGGCGAGGTCGTCCCCGCCGAGCCGGACGCGCCCTTCGTCCGGCTGCAGCAGCCCGGCGGCCAGCCGCAGCAAGGTCGACTTGCCGCAGCCGTTCAGGCCGATGAGGGCGGTCAGTTCGCCCGGCCGGACGGTCAGGTCGACGCCCCGCAGCACGGGTCGCCCGGGGTAGCCGAAGTGGACCCCCTCGACGTGGATCCCCACGGACTCGGTCATGCTCTGTCCTCGATTCGACGTCAGAACGGACGGCTCGGCGTGCGGCGCACGACGACCAGCAGCAACGCGGCCCCGAGGCAGGCGGTGAGCGCCCCGACCGGCAGCGTGAGCCGTCCGGAGTCCAGCGCCCCCGCCAGCAGCCGCGAGGACAGCTGCGCCGCCGCGTCCGCCCCGCACACCACCACCGCGCCCAGCAGGGCGGCACCGGGCAGACTCACCCGCAGGTCCGCGCCGAAGACGGCCACGGCCAGGTGCGGGACGAGCAGCCCCACGAAGCCCAGCGCCCCCACGGCGGCCACCGCACCCGCCGTCAGCGCCACCGCGCACAGCAGGGCCAGGGTCCGGGCCCGGCGAGCGGAGAGGCCGACGGCCAGGGCGATGTCGTCCCCGCAGCGCAGCAGGGTCAACGGCCCGGCCAGCAGCCAGGCCGCGACCCCCCAGGCGAGGGCCCACGGCCACAGCAGGTGCCAGTGCTGCCACACCCGGCCCTCCGTGGTGCCCACCAGCCACTGCACGACGCTGCCGAGCTCGCCCGGCTCCACGAGGAGCACCATGGCGGTGAGTCCGCCGAGCACCGCCGACACCAGCACCCCCTGCACGGCGGTCTGCGCCGGGTCACCGCGCCCGCGGCCGGCGAGCAGCCACAGCAGCGCGGCTCCGGCGCACCCGCCCGCGCACGCGGCGAGGACCACGGCCAGGGGCGAGTCCCAGCCGGCGAGCCCCAGGGCGGTCGCGGTGACGGCGCCGAGCACCGCTCCCGGGGTCACGCCCGTCACCTCCGGCCCGGCGAGGGGGTTGCGCAGGGCGGACTGCAGGACCAGCCCCGCCACGGCCAGGCAGGCGCCCGCGCAGAGAGCCACCAGCAGCCTGGGCAGGCGCAGCTGGAACAGGATGTGGCGCTCCGTCGGGTCACCGCCGCCGTTCAGGACGTCCCAGGCCACGCCCGGGGACATGCCGCGCCCGGCCACCAGTTCCACGCCGGCGCACACGACGGCCAGTGCCGCGAGAGCCGTGAATCGCCGGGTCACCGTGCGTCCTCCGTTCTGGTCGCCCCGGAAGGCGGCGGGCAGCCACCGCCGATCCCGCCGCGCCCGGGCTCGTCTCCGCTGACGCCGTCCGGCGCCGGGGCGCCGGAGACGGCGTCCGCCGCACCGGAAGCCGCCTTCCGCGGTCCGGGCAGCGGCTCGCGCACCGCGGCCGGGGCTGCCGTCCGGCGCCAGGCCGACCGACGCCGGGGCGCCCGGCCGCGACCGCCCGAGCGCATCAGCGCGACCCCGGCCGGCACGCCCAGCAGGGCCGTCCACGCGCCGACCGGTGTCTCCACGGGCGCCAGCGCCAGCCGGGCCGGGACATCGGCGACGGCCACGACGACCGTGCCCCAGGCGGCGGACCACGGAAGCCAACGCACCGCTCCCGCCGCCGGGTTGAACCACCGGGCCAGGTGCGGGGCGAGGAAGCCGACCCACGCCACGGGTCCGCACACGGCCGTCACCGGGGCGATCAGCACCACCGCGATGGCCAGTGCCGCCAGCCGGGCGCGCCGGGCGCGCACACCCAGCGCCTCGGCGTCCTGGTCACCCAGCCGCATCACCGACAGCACCGGCGCGCACAGCACGAGCGCGGGGACCGCGACGAGCAGCCACGGCCACAGGCCCGTCACGTCGTCCCAGGTCCGGGCGGACAGGGAGCCGAGCAGATAGCGGTAGATCAGCTGGAGGTCCAGCTGGTCGGCCATGACCATCAGCACCAGCAGCGCGGCCTGCAACGCGGCCGCCACCGCGGCGCCGGTCAGCAGCACCGCGGACGGACTGCGGCCGAGCCCGGCGGCCAGGAGCGTGAGCCCGCCGCCGAGCGCGGCCCCGCCGATGGCCGGCATCGGCTGGACGGCGGCGGGCAGTGACAGGCTCAGCACCAGCGGCGCGGCCACCCCCAGCGCGGCACCGGACGACACGCCCAGCATCTCCGGCACCGCCAGGGGATTGCGCAGCGCCTCCTGGAGCACCAGTCCGGCCGCCCCCAGACAGGCTCCGGCGACGAGCGCCAGCACCAGGCGGGGCACACGGAGTTCGGTGACGACGATCCCGGCGAGCGTGGTGTCCCCGTCCAGCACCGCGGCGACCAGCCGGTGCGGTGGGACGTGGGGGGTACCGAGGCTGAGCGCGCAGACCGAGGAGACGGCCAGCAGCACGACCACCAGGAGCGGCTGTCCCCTCCGCGCGCCGCGCGACGCCCGCTGTACGCCCGCCGCGGCGGGCACCGAGAGGGGCGTCCTCACCGCAGCGCGGCCGTGGCCTCGTCGAGGACGACGCCCAGTGAGCGGGTGCCGCGCCCCTTGGCCCACACCTCCGAGTCCACCTCGTGGACGTCGCCGTTCCTCACCGCCGGGATCTTGCCCCAGAGGGGGTTCTCGGCCAGCTTCTCCGACAGCTTGCCGTCCGCGTCGCCGAAGCTCAGCGTCTCGACGAACAGCACGTCGACGTCCTGGGCGAAGATCTCTTCGAGGCTGTAACTGCCTTCCACACCACGGGACTTCCACGGGTAGTCAGCGATCCTGGGGAAGAGGCTGGCGGCCACGTCGGTCTCCGGGGTCGCGACGCCGAAGTTCTCGTCGCTGCCGTAGATGACGAGAGCGGTCTTGTCGCTGGGAGCCTTCTCTGCGGCGGCGAGCTTGGTCCAGAAGGCCCTCTCGGCCTTCTCGCCCTCGGCGGTGCGCCCGGTGAGCGCGGCGAGGTCGCGCAGGTACCCGACGCTGTCCTCCCACGTCTCGGGCTGCATGGCCCAGAACGTCGTGGCGCCCTCGAGCGCCGGGGCGAGCTTGCCGTGCGTGTCCCCCAGGCCGATCACGAGGTCGGGCTTGTGGGAGAGGACCGCCTCCACCTCCGGGGCGATGAATCCGCCGGGGATGACGTCGACCTCCTTCGCCCTCTCCTCCCCCAGGAAGTCCGGGTGGGCGAGCAACGCGCTGTTGGTGGCCGTCGGGACGATGCCCAGCTCGGTCAGGATGTCGTCGCAGAGCGCGAACAGGCAGACGATCCGCTCGGGTTCCTTCTTCAGGGAGACCTTGACGCCGTTGGTGTCGGTCAACTCCGTGGACGCCTTGATGGGTTCGACGGTGACGTCCGTCTTCGCCGTCGGCCTGGCCCTGTCACTCGCGGGTTCCTCGGCCGACGAACCGCAGCCGGCCAGGAGGGAACCCATCACCGCTGCGGTGATGCAACTACGGACGAATCTCGACGGTGCGCGCAGCATGGACGCCCTCGCTCTTTCTCAGGTACCGGGAACGCACCGAAGATACATGATAATCGTTTTCACCAGACCGGCTTCTGGAGGAACCCATGCCCGCTGACACACCCGTTCTGCTCGTCTCCGACCACGTGGACGGATCCGTCCACGTGCTGACCGTGCCGGACGGCACCGTCGTGGGTCGCCTCACCGGCCGTCACCTCTCCGAGCACGCCGGGTTCCTGGCGCTGCCGGGCGGGCGGGCGGCCTGCGTCGACGACCGTCGAGGGGAGCTGCTGGTCCTCGATCCGTTCGCCGAGAGGCTCGTGGAACGCACGGTCCCGGTCGCCGTGCCGGCCGAGCACATCGCCTGCGACCCGTCCGGTCGCCGACTGGCCGTCACCACCGGCCTGGGCGAGAACGCCGAACCGTGGTCGGACCTGCTGACCGTCCTCGACCTGGCCACCGGGGACACGGCGAGGGTGCGCGCCCGCGTCGGCGAACCGGGCGTGACGGTGCTGGGCGGCGGTGATCCGCTCGTCGTGCTGCGGCACCGGGAGCCCGGTGAGCTGGCCGTCCACCGGTTCGCCGACCTCCTCGCGGCTCCGCCCGGCTGCCCTCCGGTCACGCCTCACGCGGTCCTGCCGCTGCCGGACGACGGACACGGGGACGCGCAGGCACCCGTCACGGGCCACGTGTTCGCGGCCACGGGCGAGGGAGTGCACCGGGCCCGGAGGAAGGGCGACGTACTCGCCGCCGAGGCGGTCATCCCCTGGGGGCCGCCCGCCCGGGGCTGGTACCTCCGGCTCGACACCCGCCGGCAGGCGCTGTGGAGCACGCTGCGCGGCGGCGACCCGGACCCGCTGCGCTGGCCGGAATGGACCAACCAGGCATGGCACCACGACCTGGAGACGGGCCGCACGCTCCACACGGAACTCGGCCCCGGGCTCGTCTTCCGGCTGGCCCTCGCCCGGCGCCACACCGCCTTCACCCGTATCCACCCCGACGGTGACGAACTGGTCCTCCTGGGCACCGACGGCACCGTCCGCCGGATTCCCCTGCCGGCCATGGACGGCGCTCCGCGTCGCGGCGGCACCCCCTGGGAGGGTGTCGAGCGCCGGGCGGTGGCCGCCTCACCGGGCTCCGACTGGATCGCCGTCACCCGGGGCGGCCACGGTGAGGTGCACCTGTTCGACGGGGAGACGGGGCACGAGGCGGCCCGTCTGCGGCCGGGCACACCGCTGCACCACGGCGGCCACATGACACTGCGCAGCCGCGACGACGGCGCCGACGGTGATCCCGTGGGCCGGTGACGACGGGATCGGGCCGGCACGGTCCGGACGTCCGGGCGGCCGGGGCGGGCGCTCGCCGGCATCAGGTCCCGACGAACCGAAGGACCTCGGCGAGGGCGACGGCGGCGCCCGCTTCGGCGAAACGGAAGACGAACGGGACGGGGCGGCTTCTCGTGAGCCGCTGGAGCAGGCGGTCACGGCCGGCGGCAGGGCGGTTGCCGAAGCGATGCGTACCAGACGGCGATGGACTGCGGAATGCACGGAGAAGGTCTGTGGGGTCGTCATGCGGGCATGGGCGCGGGCCGCCCGGGGTCAGGCGGTGGCCGGGGCGGCGGTGTATTCCTCGTCGGTGACGGGGTTCAGCCAGTGCACGACGTCGTGGCCGTCGTCACCCTCGTTGACGGCCAGGTGGACCATGAGCCGGTTCGGGGCGGCGCCGTGCCAGTGCTCCTCGTCCGCTTCGAACAGGACGCGGTCGCCGGGCCGGATGACCTGGGCGGGGCCGCCGCGGCGCCGGCACAGGCCGACGCCTTCGGTGACGAAGACGGTCTGCCCCAGCGGGTGCCGGTGCCGGTGGGTGCGGGCGCCCGGCATGAAGCTCACCAGGTTGGCGGTGACCCGGGAAGGGGCGGGGGAGGCGGCGACGGCGTCGATGCAGACGTCGCCGGTGAACCAGTCGGCCGGCCCCTTGACGGTGTCGATCGAACTGCGGGTGATCCGCATGGCTGCTCCTTCTCGGGTGGAGGGGATCAGGGCTTGAGGAGGGTTTTGACGGCGCGGCGCTCGTCCATGGCCTTGTAGCCCTCGGCGACCTGAGCGAGGGGCAGGGTGAGGTCGAAGACCTTGCCCGGGTCGATCCGGCCCGCAAGGACGCGGTCGACGAGGTCGGGCAGGTAGCGGCGTACGGGGGCGGGGCCGCCGCGCAGGCCGACGTGGGAGAAGAACAGCTCCTGGCCGTCGACGGTGACGTCGTGAGGGACTCCGACGAAGCCGACGTTGCCGCCCGGGCGGGCGGAGTGCAGGGCCTGGCTCATGGCCCGGGCGGTGCCGACGCACTCCAGGACGCTGTCGGCGCCGATCCCGCCGGTCATCTCCTTGATCCGGGCCACGCCCTCCTCACCGCGCTCGGTGACGATGTCGGTGGCGCCGAACTCGCGCGCGAGCTTCTGGCGGGATTCGTGGCGTGACAGGGCGATGATCCGTTCCGCGCCCATCTCCTTGGCCGCTATCACGCCGCACAGGCCGACCGCGCCGTCGCCGATGACCACGGCGGTCGAGCCGGGCTTGACCTCGGCGGCGTCAGCGGCCCACCAGCCGGTGCCCATGACGTCGGAGACAGTGAGAAGACCGGGCCAGGAATCCTCGCCGGGTACCTCGTCGGTGGCGACCAGGGTGCCCCGGGCGTTGGGGATGCGCACGCACTCGGCCTGGCAGGTCGACATGAACTCGCGGTTCAGGCAGTTCGACGGGAAGCCGTTCCTGCAGTTCGCGCAGGTGTTGTCGGAGGTGGCGAATGAGCCGACGACGAACTGGCCCGGCCGGAGCGAGGTGACCCCGGAGCCGACCTCCTCCACGAAGCCGACGTACTCGTGACCCATCGGGTGCGGATCCCCGATCGGCTCCGCACCACGGTACGGCCACAGGTCCGAGCCGCAGACACAGGTGATGGCCGTCCGGATGACGGCATCAGCGGGGTGGAGGATCTTCGGGTCGTCCAGGGTCTCGGAACGGACGTCACCAGGGGCGTGGATCACTGTGCCGCGCATGGGGTCTTCCTTACGTACGAGGGGCCGGACCGCCTGGGGACGGCCCGCGTGCCGGCCTTCCCGGAAGGGGGAACACCGTGGGACCGTGGCGCTCCCTCCCGCCGAAGGAACGGCCGAGGAAGCGCCACGCCATCCAGGTAACCCGCACTCCACGCGCGCAGCGAGTCACTGGTGAGGGGTGTACCAGCAGTACGTCCCTCCCGCGACGTGCCGGACGTACGGTCGGAGGGTGGACAACCAGGAAGAGGTCCGCGAGTTCCTCACCTCGCGGCGCGCGAAGATCACCCCCGAGCAGCGGGACTGCCCGCCGGCTCCCGCCGACGCGTCCCCGGCCTACGCAGGAGCGAGGTCGCGGCGCTCGCCGACGTCAGCGTCGAGTACTACGCCAAACTGGAGCGTGGCAGCCTCGCCGGCGTCTCCCCGGCCGTCCTCGAAGCCGTCGCCCGCGCTCTCCGGCTCGATGACGCCGAACGCGCACACCTGCTCCATCTGGCCCAGGCCGCCGACGGTACCGACGCCCTCAGCCGGCCCCGCCGACGGCGTACCAAGGATCAGTGGAAGCCGCACCGCAGCCTGCAGTGGACCCTGGACGCCATCACCGCCGGGCCCGCGTTCGTCCGCAACGGCCGCATGGACGTCCTGGCCGCCAACCGGCTCGCCCGTGCCTTCTACGCCGACGTCCACGCCTCACCCGGCAACCAGGCGAACCTGGCCCGCTTCAACTTCCTCGGCCCCGCCTCCCGCCGCTTCTACCCCGACTGGGACCTCGCGGCCGACATCGCCGTCGCCATCCTGCGCACCGAGGCCGGCCGCAACCCCCACGACAAGGACCTGCACGACCTCGTCGGCGAGCTGTCCACTCGTAGCGACGACTTCCGCACCCGCTGGGGCTCCCACGACGTCCGCCACCACGGCACTGGAACCAAACGCTTCCACCACCAGGCCGTCGGCGACCTCACCCTCGCCTACGAGGGCCTGGAGATGGCCGCCGAACCCGGTCTCACCCTCACCGTCCACACCGCCGAACCCGGCTCACCCTCCGAAGAGGGACTTCGCCTGCTCGCCTCATGGGCTGCAACGCCCCAGGCCCTCGCACCACACTCGAGCGGCTGAAGAGCCCCGGCCGACCATCCCGTGGTCGTCATGACGACCCCGTCGCCAAACGAATGGCGCCCTCGGGTGATCAGCGCACCGCCCGCGGATGACCATGTGATCGTGGAGGCACAGGTGCGTGATCACGGGTTCTCGTCGGCTCAGCGGCCCTGGCCGGAGCGCCGGCGGGTGCGCTGCGGGGCGCGGCGGGACCGGCGTGGGGGCGCGGTCCGGCTCTCGGCCTCGGCGGGGCCCGCGGTGGGTGAGGAGAAGCCGCCCGGGATGCCGGGCCGGTCGGCCGGTGCCTGCGCAGCGGGCCGGGCGGTGTGGCGCCGGGGTTGGGCGGCGCGGGCCAGGACGGTGGCGTGCGGGAGCAGCGGGGCGCAGGTCTCGCAGACCTCTTCGACGTTCCAGACGCGGCCGACGGTGGGGTCGTGGCGCAGGACGAGCAGCACGGCGCCCGCGCAGTGCGTCGTGGTCTCGGGGTGGGCGGCGCAGCGCTGGGAGCCGCAGTGGCACCAGGCGTGGGGGCGGAGGGTGGCGGCCTTGGCGTGGGCGGCGGCGTGCCGGGCGGCGAAGGCGCGCAGGGAGGCGAGGTCCTTGGAGCGGGGCGGCATCCGGCAGGCGGGGGTGGAGCAGGAGACGGTGGCGGAGCGGTCGCTGTGTCCGGTGATCCGGACGGTCCAGGCCCGCCCGGGGACGCGCTCGGTGGGGGTTTCGCTGTAGGCGGTCGTCACGGCCGTCCGTTCTCGTCGGTCGATGGATGTCGGTCCACTATGGGATACCCACCCGCCGGCCGCTCAGCATTTCCCCGCCGGGAGCGGTGCGGGCGGGGCGGTGAACCGGCCCGACGGTGCGTCATCCCGCCCCGTGGGCGGCCACGAGCAGCGGCTCGGGTGCGTCCGGTGCGGGCTCGGCCGGAAGCGGCCCGCAGCCGGGGCGCGCTCCCCCTTTCCGTTCGGCCGCGCGCAAGCAGGCCCAGGCACAGACAGCCGGAGATGTCACACCCCCGGACCGCAGATGTGATACGCATCACTCCCTGAGCGCTTCGGGTCAGACATGCGCGATCGTGACCGGAATGGACTCTCGTTTCCTTGGCGTCCCTGAGCTGGTCGAAGCCCCGCCCGTGGCGGTCGTGGTCGACGTCATGCGTGCCTTCACCGTGGCTGCCTGGGCCTTTGCCCAGGGGGCGGAAAAGATCGTTCTTGCTGAGTCGCTGGACGAAGCCCTGGCACTCAAGGCTCGCCACCAGGATTGGGTGGCGCTCAAGGACGGTCCGCCCGCGCCCGGGTTCGACACCGTCAACTCGCCGGGCCTGCTGCGGTCCATCGACCTCGGCGGACGGACCGTCGTGCAGAAGACCACGGCGGGAACGGTCGGCGCCCTCGCGGTCAAGGAGGCGTCGCTGGTGCTGTGCGCCGGCTTCGTGGTGGCGGAGGCAACGGCTCGGCTCCTGCGAACACGCAAGAGTGACAGTGTCACGTTCGTGGTCACTGGCGAGGACGGGCAGGCCGATGAAGATCTGGCGTGCGCCCAGTACATCGCGCGGAGGGCCACCGAGGCCGGGACGGACGCTGCCGAGTTCGTCCGCCGCGCTGCCGAATCGCGCGCCGCCGCCGAACTGGCGGAGGGCGTGCGTCAAGGAGTCCATCCTGATGACGTCGCACTCTGTCTCGAGCTCGACCGGTTCCCCTTTGCCATGGTGGCGACCTCGGAGGACTCGCTCATGGTCCTCCGTCCGTGCGACGTGCCTTCGCTGACCGACGAGGCGCCGATCTGATCGCCGGTGAGGTCCGGCCCCCGCCGTGCGGGAGCCGGCATCCGGCCGGGTGCGGGGCATCGGCTGCACGTCCCGATGACGGTGGTTCGGGGTGGCGGCAGGCGGCTGGCTCCGTCCGTGAGGACGGGCGGCAGATGTTCATCGATGCCGGAGGCGAAGGGCGCCGGGGACGAGTCGAACCGTGCGGGAGTTCAGGCGGCGCCGACGGCGAGCCGGCTGCAGGCGGGCCGGGTCATCAGCTCCGTCAGACGTGCTGTACACATACCCGATGACCACTTCTCAGTTCGAGCTTCGCTGTGTTGCCGAGCAGGAGTTCGTGCCCTGGGCACGCATGATCGCCGACACCTACGGCCTGGACCGGTCGGAGGAGGAGCTCGCCGATCAGCGAGCCGCGACGGATCTCACCCGCACCCTGGCCGTGTTCGACGAGGGCGAGCCGGTCGCCGGGGCCTCCGTCTACAGCCGGACGCTGACCGTGCCCGGGGGCGTCCTGCCCGTGGCGGGAATCGCCTCCGTGGGCGTGGCCCCGACGCACCGCCGCCGCGGCATCCTCACCTCGATGATGCGCGCCCAGCTGACCGACCTGCACGAGCAGCAGCGCGAGCCGGTCGCCGCGCTCCGCCCCTCCGAGGCCGGCATCTACGGACGGTACGGCTACGGCCCCGCGACGGTCGGCAACCGGATGCGCTGCGACCGGCGCGCCATGCGCTTTCGCCCGGACACCGACTTCGGTGACGGAACCGTCCGGCTGCACCACGCCGTCCAGGCCCGCCCCCTCCTCGAGGAGATCTACGACCGGGTCCGCGCCACTACGGTCGGCTGGCCCGACCGGCAGACGGCCCACTGGGCGGTGCGCCTCGCCGACCATCCGCACCGGCGCGGCGGCGCGACCTCGCTCCGGTTCGCCGTGCACCAGGAGCGCGACGGACGCGCCACCGGTTACGCGCTCTACCGGCACGGCTCCGCGCCGGACGGGCTCGGCGGCAGTACCGCGACGGTGGAAGTGGTGGAGCTGGCGGCGTGCTCGCGCCGGGCGTATGCGGCGCTGTGGCGCTTCCTCGCCGGGATCGACCTGGTGACCCGGATCGACTACGAGGGTGCCGTGGACGAGCCCTTGCCCCACCTGCTCGTCGAACCCCGGGCGGTCCAGGCCGCGCCGGTGGACCGCCTGTGGCTGCGGCTGGCCGACGTGGACAGGGCCTTGGCCGGCCGGAGTTACAGCCTTCCGCTGGACCTCGTGCTGGATGTGCGGGACGACTTCTGCCCGTGGAACGGCGGGCGCCACCGGCTGCAGGCGGAAGCGGGGAACGTCCTCTGCGAGCCCACGACCGCCCCGGCCGACCTACGGCTGACGGCGGCGGAACTCGGCGCCGTCTTCCTCGGCGGCACCTCGTTGGCCGCCCTCGCGGCCGCCGGCCTCGTCGGGGAACTGCGGCGCGGTGCGCTCTCCCGGGCCTCGGCGGCCTTCCGCGGCGAACGCGAACCCTGGTACCCCGGCGGCTGGGCCTTCCCGCTCTACTGAACAGTCCTTCGGACGCCGCTGCTGAACAGCTGGACGCGGCAGAGCCTCATCAGCTGGGTGCCGCCGTCGACGCGCAGTGCACGACGGCTGGCGCCGTCTCCCCGGGACGCGGAGTCTGCTCGGCCGGGTTCACAGATCCTGCCTGCGGTTTCTCGCTGATGTTCCGAGCGCCGGACGAAGCGTCGTACTCCAGTTGCGGGGCCGGCGGTTCCGGTGCCGGCCTACCGGGTGCCCGCGTCAGACGTCCGTGGAGCAGATACCCGGCCTCACCCGCAGGCCTGGCCGGCGCACCGAGCGGCTGCGTTCCGCCCTGGCCGGCCGGGCCGGCGCCCGCTTGGCTGCCGTGCTCGGCATGTCCATCCGCCGGAGTACGGGCTCACACGACTGGCACCGCTCTCGGGTGCGGGAGCTGGCCGGCGAGGGCGGGGCCCGCTGGTACGTGAAGGTCTCGCCCTCGGCAAGGGCCCCGCACGAAACCGGGAGGCCGAGGGTTCACGTGCGGGGCCGCTCACGAAGGGTGGGCCGTCAGACTCCGATCAGGGTGTACGTACCCGTACCGTCCTGCCTGCCGCTGGAGTACTGGCGTATGAACTCCCCGTCCGCGTACCGGTCGTGGCCCACCATGGAGCCGGTGTACTTGTTCTGCACACCGACCGTCGAGCTGCCGGGTACGTCGCGGTAGAGGTAGAACCGCTGGAGGTCGTCCTCCGTGCGGGGGGCGGTCATCAGGACCGCCCGTTCGGAGGCCGCGTTCTGCTCGGCGATGGTCGCGCACCCGCCGTTGCCCCCGTTCCGCAGGGACGCCTCGAGGATCCCGTTGCGCTCCGTCACGTTGCACAGGCGCCAGTTGTCCAGGTGGGCGCTGAAGATCGTCGGGGGCCGCAGGCGGACACCGTCGTCCGCCGGGAGCGGCGCGCCCCAGGACAGGGGCTTGCCGGGTACGGCGATCTTGCAGGCGCCGGCCGTGCAGTCGAGAGCTGCCCGCGCGCTACGCCCGGTGGCCTTGGGCTGTTCGGCGGACGTGCCGCTGGTGAGAGCCGAGCGCTGCACGAGGCGGTCCCGCTTCTGCTTCGCCGTCGGCGCCACCGCACCCGCCGGGTGCTCGGCCCCCACAGCGGCCGAGCCGCAGTCGAGGAGGTCTCGTGCCTTGGCCGTGATGCTGCCTGCGGGCGCACCGTCCTGGCAGCGCACCGCGCCTTCCCCAGGGGTGGTGTAGGTGGTGAAGCTGCCGCCGTCGGGCCCCTCGATCCATTTCAACGCCCGACTGCCGTCGCCTTGTCGGACGCGGTCGCAGTGGAGACTTCCGTCCGTACCGGTGACCTCCTTGGTGCCCTTGTAGACGCCGTAGTAGCCGGGCTGGCTGAAGTTCCACGTGACCGAATTCGACTCGGTGCTGGTGGAGGAGTGGTCGACCTCTACGTTCAGGCCCAGGCTCGCGCCGACCTCGCCGAGGGTCTCGACGGCGGAACTGCCCTCGACATTGCCGTTGAGGCCGACGGAGACCGAGATGATCGTCTGGGTGCTGGTGCTGACGGCCTGGTTGCCGGTTGTGCCCTCGGTGACGTACCAGCCCTTGAAGTGGGTGACCGTCGGGGACACTTCGGTGGTCTTGATGTACGGGTGGCGTGTGCCGAGGTCGGCCGCCGTACAGGTGTCGCCGGGCAGGGGCGCCGTTGTCTCGGTAGGTGCCGCAGCAGCCGGTGAGGCGGCAAGGCTCATGGCGGTGACCGCCCAGGCGGCCGCCGTAGCGGTCACCGCCATGAGTGATCTGCCGATGTGGCTGACGGGTCTTACCGGGGGCGTTCACTTGCCGACGCCGTCGGCCAGGCCCTTGACGATGTAGCGCTGGCCGAAGAGGAACAGGAGCACGACGGGGACCGCGGCGATCACCATGCCGGCGAACACGACGGGAAAGTCCGTGCCGTGCTTGCTCATCAGGCTCGTCAGGCCGACCGGCAGGGTCTGCACGTCACTGCCGTTGGTGAACACCATGGCGAACAGGTATTCGTTCCACGCGAAGAGCACGTGCAGCAGGACGGTGGACGTGATGACGGGCTTGCACATCGGCAGGATGATCCGCCAGAACGCGGTCCAGCGGCCGGCCCCGTCGATCTGCGCCGCCTCGTCCACCTCGCGCGGCAGGTCGATCATGTAGGCGCGGATGAGGAAGGTGGTGAAGGGGACACGGAAGGCCGTGTAGAGGATGAGCAGTGCCCAGAAGCTGTTGTACAGGCCGATCGACTGGAACATGCGCACCAGCGGGACCAGGGCGACGGTCGGGGTGAGCATGAGGCCGCCCAGGATGACGGCGGTGAGCACCTTGTTGAACGGGATGTTCACCCGCGTCAGTCCGTACGCCGCCCAGGCACTGATGAAGACGGTCGCCACCGTGGACGTCACCGTGACCAGGACGCTGGTCGCGAGGTAGTCGCTGACGCCGCGGTTCCACGCGTCGCGGTAGTTGCCGAAGCTCAGGTCGGTGGGGAGCGCGAAGGGGTTGCCGAAGAGTTCGGCGTTGGTCTTGAAGCCGTTCAGGATCATCCACAGCAGCGGGTAGAGCACCACGACCGCGAGACTCAGCAGGAAGGCCCACATGAACAGGCGCGCGATGACGCCGAGGAAGCCGAGACGGCTCACCATTCCACCCTTCTTCTCCGGGTGAACCACAGCTGTGCCATCGCGATCGTGAGGGTGATCACGAAGATGACGGTGCCGATGGCAGCGGCGTGGCCGAAGTCGTTGCGTACGAATCCGTTGCGGTACAGCCACGTGCCGAGCACGTGGGTCGAGTTGTCGGGTCCGCCGCTGGTCATCACCATGACCTCGTTGAACACCTGGAAGGCGCCCGACACGGTGACCAGGACCATGAGTCCGGTCATCTCCCGCACGAGCGGGAGCGTGACCTGGAAGAAGCGGCGGACGGGTCCGGCGCCGTCCAGGGCGGCCGCTTCGTGGAGCTCCGCGGGGATCCGCTGGATGGCGACGGCGAACAGCAGCGTCGAGTAGCCGAAGCCCTGCCACTGGCTCATCGCGATGACCGCCGTCATGGCGGTGCTCTCCTGGCCCAGCCAGGCGTGGTCGAACGTGCCGGGCGCGACCGCCTCCAGGGCGTGGTTGAGCAGGCCGAGGTTGGGCTCGTAGACGAAGTAGAAGAGCAGTCCCGCGACGGTCAGTGAGATCGCGGAGGGGATGAAGTAGATCGTCCGGAGGGTGCGCTGCCACCGCGTACTGCGGATGCTCTCGACGAGTGCGGCCAGCAGGAGGGCACCGAAGACCTGGAAGACGACCGACAGCAGGGCGTACCAGAGGTTGTTGGTGAAGGAGGTCCAGAAGACCGGGTCGGCGAACAGGTCGCGGTAGTTGTCCAGGCCGACGAACTGCTGGCTGCCGCTGTAGATGTCCCAGGTCAGAGTGGAGTAGCCGAAGTTCTGGACGAGCGGGAGGTAGACGAAGACCGCGAGCAGGACGAGGGCCGGCACGGTCCACGCGAGCCCGGCTGCTCTTCGGCACAGAGTGCGCACCGGATTGATTCCCTTCAGCCCGCGCCGGTCACTCGGCGGAGTCGGAGGCCCGGCGCACGCCGTCCATGACCTGCTCGGGCGACTTGCTGCCGCTGATGAGGGCCTCGCCGCCGGCCAGCCACGCGTCGGCGACCTCCGGCGCGGTGACCATGTCCAGCCAGCCGGCGAGCCGCGGGGCCTCATTGACCAGGTCGATCCCCTCCTGGACGGCCTTGCTGGACGTCTGCGGCGTCACCGCGCCGACCACGGTGCTCGGCTGACCGTAGGGCGGCGCGGACAGGGTCCTCGCGTGGGCGGTGCTCGTCACGAACTTCATGAAGTCGACGGCGAGAGCCGCGCGCGGCGACCGGGCGTTGACGAAGTACCCCTCGGGCGCGCCCTCGACGACCTTCGGGTTTCCCTTGGCCTCGGCGGCGGCGGGCAGCGGGAAGATGCCCAGGTTCCCGGGCTTGAGCATGCCGCCGGAGGTGGTGTTGTCGAATTCCAGGATCTCCTGGTAGTACATGGCGGCCTTCCCCTGCCCGAAGGCCTCCTGTGCCGAGGTGTAGAGGACGCCGTTGGTGCCGCGTCCGGTGTCGGTGCAGTCGGACACCAGGGTCTTGAACTGCTTGAGGGCGACCAGGTAGCCCGGGTCGTCCCAGGTGGCGGTCTTCGGGTCGTAGTCGGCCTCGCGGACGTCGGTCGGCACGTTGTGGGCGAAGAGCTGCTGGAGGTAGTGCAGGGCGGGCCAGCCGTCCTTGTTGCCGAAGGCGATGGGCTCGTAGCCGGCTTCCCGCAGGTCCGGGCAGGCGGCGATCAGCTCTTCGAAGGTCTTCGGCACGTCGACGCCGGCCTTGTCGAAGGCAGACTTGTTGTAGCCCATGAACTTGCCGTTGTTGTACAGCGGGACGCCGTAGTAGCGGCCGTCGTGGGCGAACGCCGACAGCGCCGACTCACCGAAGGTCCTGCCCCACGCGGTGTCGGGGCCGATCACCTGGGTGAGGTCCGCCGCGCGGCCTCCGCGGATGAAGTTCTCCGCCCAGTTGCCCGTCCAGGTGAAGTAGATGTCGGGCAGGGCGTCCGACGCGGTGAGCGTCTTGGTCTTGTCCTTGATGCTCTGGTCGGTCTCCTGGATCAGCTCGACGTTCACCTCGGGGTGCTTGCGCTCGTACGCGGCGGCGAGGTCTTCGAAGTAGGGCTCCAGGGGCTCGCCGGCGAACTTGGTGAGGATGCTCAGGGTGCCGGAGTGCTCCGGCTTCGCGGTCACGTCGGCCACGGGACCCTTCGCCGGTCCGGCGAAGCAGCCGGTGAGGGCGAGTGCCGAGGCCCCGAGGAGTGCCGCGGACCGCGTCAGTGCACGTGTGCGCATGGGCGTCCTTTCGTCGATGGGAGGGCCCGCCGAAGGCGCGGGCGCGTCGGATCCGCTGCGGGGTGTCCGGGGGACGGCCGCTGGCGTGCGGCGACTGTACAGAGAATCTGATACCGGTACCAGAGCCGGAGCGAAGATCTTCTGCGGAAAGGCGTGAGGGTATGCCGCAGCGCGACTGCTCCCCTCCGCGCGGATTGATGAAACAGCAGATCAGAGCGCTTGTCGGGTGGGCCGCACGCCTGCGGGAGCCTCACCGCTGTTGACGCCGTCGATGCGCTGTGTCAGCGTGTGGCCCGCGTGATACCGGTATCAGGTCGCTCAGCGCCGCCGGCCGCACCCGTTCCCGAAAGGACGCGAAGATGCTCGGATTCGATGAGCCGGAATTCCTCTCCCAGCTGGCGAGCACGGTGGCCCTGCGCCCCCGGATCGAGGAACTCGCCGACCGCCTCACGGACGACGGCTTCGACAACCTCTTCCTCGTCGGTGCCGGCGGCACCTACGCCCAGATGTGGCCGTACGAACAGCTCGCCCGCCGCACCTCGACGCTGCCCGTCCACGCCGTCATCGCGGCGGAGCTGGTCACCGGGGCGGAGGCGACGCTCGGTGAGCGCTCGGTCGCCGTCTTCACCTCGGTGTCGGGCACCACCGAGGACAGCCTCCGGGCCATCGAGTACTGCAAGGCGAGGGGGGTTCGCACCGTCGGGTTCACGGGCTACGCCGAGTCCCCCGTCGCCCGGAGCGTGGACGTGGCCCTCGTCTCCGAGCCGAAGGCCTGGCCCTTCGACCCGCAGATGCTGCTGCTCATGGGGCGGCTGCTCGCGCGCCGGGGCGAGTTCGAGGGGTACGACAAGCTCGCCGGTGAACTCGCCGGACTGCCCGGCGTCCTGCTCGACGTGGCACGGCGGGCCGAGTCGACGGCCGCCGCCTTCGCCGAGGCCCACAAGGACACCGACTACCACTTCCTGGTCGGCGGCGGAAACCTGTGGGGGTTCACCTACCTGTACTCCATGTGCATCCTCGAGGAGATGCAGTGGCTGCGCACCACCCGCGTGCACAGCGCCGAGTTCTTCCACGGCTCCCTGGAACTCCTCGAAGAGGACACGAGCGTGCTCGTCTTCCAGGGAGAGGACGAGACCCGCGCCCTCACCGACCGGGTCGAGGCCTTCGCCAAGCGCATCTCCCGCGACGTGACCGTCTTCGACACCCGCGACTACCCGCTGCCCGGCGTCAGTCCCGAGTTCCGCGGCCTGCTCGCACCGCTGGTGCTCGACACCGTCATGGGCCGGGTCAGCAAGCACCTGGAGAGGGTGCGCGGACACTCGCTCGACCTGCGCCGCTACTACCGCGTCATGGACTACTGAGACACGCGGCCGGCCGCTGCCGCACCGGGGAAGGACCCCGGCGGCAGCGGCCGGCGCGACCCGGTGCGGCGCCCTCGTCCCGCCCGGGAGCTGCGGCGCACGACCGTCGTCTCGCTTCCGCCGTCTTGCTTCCGCACGGTCCGCAGTCCGCAGTTCGCACCCGCCGCCCGGCACCGAGTCCGGTGCCGGGCGCCCGTCCGTGCCCCCGCCCCGTGGCGTGCCGGGCCAGCGCACAGGAGAACCCATGAGAGTCCTTGGCTTCGGCGACAACATCGTCGACCGGTTCGTCGACCGCGGCGTCGACTACCCGGGCGGCAACAGCGTGAACGTGGCCGTCTACGCCAGACGCCTCGGCCTGGAGGCGGCGTACCTCGGAGTGTTCGGCGACGACGCCCTCGGCCGCTTCCTGCGCGAGGCCATCGCCGACACCGGGGTGGCCGTCGACCACTGCGCCGTGCGCGACGGCGAGAGCGGCGTGTCCACCCTCCGGGTCGACTCCGGCGACCGTGTCTTCCTCGGCTGGAACGGAGGCGGCGTCACCGTGCGCGAGCCGCTGGTCCTCGACAGCGGTCTGCTCGCCTACGTGTCCTCCTTCGACCTGGTGCACTCCAGCGTGTACTCGGGCAGCGAGGGCGAACTGCCCAAGCTCGCCGGTCTCGAGACGCTCACGACCTTCGACCTGTCCAGCGAGGAGGAGTACCGCACGCCCGGCTACCTGGACCGGGTCTGCCCGTACGCCGACCTCGTGCTGCTGTCCTGCTCCCACCTGGACGAGACGGCCACCCGCGACCTGCTGGCCGAGGCGGTGCGGCGCGGCGCCGGACTCGCCCTCGCCACCCGAGGCGCCGAGGGCGCCGTCGCCCACGACGGCCGCACGACCGTGGCGGCGCCTGCCCGCCCCCTGGACAGCGGGGCACCCCTCGTCGACACGATGGGCTGCGGTGACGCCTTCCTCGCCGGTTTCGTGGTCTCGCTGCTGCGCGCGGGATGGCGGAGACCGACCCCGCCCGACCGTCACCAGCTGGAACGCGCGCTGCACGACGGCGCGGACGCCGCCCACGACCAGTGCTTCACCGAGGCGGCATTCGGCCGTGGCCGGCCCACCGGCTGTGTCTAGCATGTGGACAGCCGTCGATCACGAGAAGCGAGGTACCGAGCGATGTCAGGAGAGCGGCCCCGCCCGTCGGCGTCCCCGACGATCTCCGAGGTGGCCGCGGAGGCCGGTGTCGGCCGGGCGACCGCCGCCCGCACGCTCGGCGGATACGGATACGTCAGCCCGGAGCTGAAGGAGCGGGTGCTCGCCGCGGCCGAGAAGCTCGGCTATCGCGCGAACGCGCTGGCCCGCAGCATGTCGACAGGGGTGACCCACACCCTCGGGGTCATCGTCGCGGACATCGGCAACCCGTTCTTCGCGGGTGTCGTACGCGGCATCTGCGACACCTCCCGCGCCCGCGGATTCGACACGCTGGTCGTCAGTACGTACGAGAGGCTCGACGAGGAGGTGGCGGCGGCCAACGTCCTCATCGACAAGCGCGTCGACGGCATGATCGTCGCGTCGGCGGCGGTCGACCGCTCCTCGGTGGGCCACATCCGCACGGCCCTCGACCGCGGAATCCCGGTGGTCCTCGTCGACCGCGCGGTGCCCTCGCTCGATCTGGACGCCGTCGTCATCGACAACCGGGACGCGGCGCGCGAGGCGGTGGAGAAGCTCATCGCGGCCGGTCACCGGCGTATCGGATTCGTCTGGGGCCCACCGGTGGACAAGGCTCCCGCGACCCGCCGGGAACTGATCGCCGCCGCGTCCCGCAATCTGTGGACCGACGGGGAGCGCCTGCGCGGATACCTCGACGCGCTCGACGACGCGGGCATCCCCTTCGACCCCGAACTGGTGATGGTCGGGCCGAAGGTGGAGGAGCGGGCGGCCCGGGAGGTCGCCCGGATG
Organism: Streptomyces sp. Tu 3180; assembly: GCF_009852415.1. Lineage (NCBI taxonomy): Bacteria > Bacillati > Actinomycetota > Actinomycetes > Kitasatosporales > Streptomycetaceae > Streptomyces > Streptomyces sp. Tu 3180. Next base: position 398,514 of record NZ_WOXS01000002.1, read on the forward strand.
CTCGACCTCCCCGACCGCGTCACCGCGCTGTTCTGCACCGAGACCGACGGCGTCACCGGTGCACTGCGGGCCATCCGCGCGCGGGAGTTGTCGTGCCCCGGTGATGTGTCCCTGATCGGGTTCGACGACAGCGCCTGGGCCGCGGTCATGGTGCCACCGCTGACCATGATCGAGCAGCCGGTGCACCGGCTCGGGTCCACGGCCGCCGAGGTGCTGCTCGACGTCCTCGCGGGAGCCGAGCCCCGCCGGGAGATGCACACCCTGCGCACCCGTCTTGTGGACCGTTCGTCGGTGGCGGCGCCGCCCGGCCGGGCGTGAGGGCTTGGTAGTCCGGCCGTAGACCGTTATGTGCCCTGGTCCTGGGGCTGTCCGCCACTGGCGGAAACTCAGGTGGCCCCAGCGCACGATCTGGGTGGGGTCGGGCGATGCCCGAGCTGAAGCGGCTGCATGCCGGCCGCGCCCCGGCGGTCCTGGCCTTCGAGCCGGCGAACCGCACCTGCTTCGCTGCCTCGATCCCCGACCGCGGCGACGACTTCTTCGACCGGTCATGAACGCGTCGTCGACCATGACTCATTTACGCACTGTGCGGACCCGCGGCTCTCACTACCCTGCCCTTGCAGAGTCTTCACAGGGGGAGGAACCATGCAGACCACCGAACGGCGCCGGCGCGTCGGGACGGCGCGGCGCGCCCTGTCAGCCCTGAGGCGTCCCCTGGTCAGGGGCGCGGCCACCGTCGCCTCCCTCGCCGTCGGGTCGACCGCTCTGGTGGGGTTCGGCTCGCCCGCGTACGCGGCCACCGCATGCGGTGCTCAGGTTTCCAAGCAGCTGGTCGCCCACATGGACGGTTACAGCTTCAACGTCAGTCACGTCCAGTACTGTCCGATCTGGAAATCGAATACGCCTGTGTACAACAAGCCCTACACCACCAGACAAGTCGTGGGCGACCTTGTGTACGCCGGCAGCAGCAACTGGTTCGTCTGCCGTTCGAGCAGCTACACGGACACCTATTCGGCGTACGGGTACAGCTCGAAGGACTGGGCGATCACCATGGCCGACAACGGCAGATGGGGCTGGGTGCCGGCGGTTTACTTCAACGGCTCCGAGAACTATTGGGCCGGTTTGCGTCAGTGCACGACGTACGAGTACCCGTGATCGTCACGACGGTGGCGTAGTTCGGCGGCCCGTCTCGCCGACGCACGATCGTCCACGTGGCGGTCGGCATGCGCAACGCGCCGTCCCCGGCAGCTCCGCCGTGGGGGACGAGGCCCTGCCACACCCGAACGAGTGGCTGTGACCAGCGCGGTCGGAACACCCTCGGTGATCAGGACATCGGGAGCGGTCGTGTCCGCCGGCCCCGGGGGCTCAACCGGTCGATCTCGGCGAGCACGCGGTCCACATGCGGACGGACCTGTGCCTGCAGCGTCTCGCTCCAGCTCTCCTCGGAGTAACGGCAGTTGAGATAGAGCTGCCTGGCGTGCTCGAGCACGGGGCGGTGTTCGGGAGGGAGCCGGGCGAGGGCCCAGTCGGCGGCGGCGTCCTTCGGCCTGATCCGGCCGGTGCCGAGCGTGGTCCAGATGCGCGCGAAGGTCAGCAGGACGTTGCGGGTGTCGCCGTCCAGGTCGTCGAGCAGCTCGGGGATACCCGCCACGCTCGCCCGGACCAGGTCGGAGTGCGGGACGGGGCCGAGGACCTGTGTCGGCCGCGGGCCGGCGAGGGGGCAGTCGCCGGTCAGCGCCATCGTGATCAGCAGGGCCAGATCGGGCATCGGCTCCGGCCGGGGGACCTGCCCGGCCTCGTACTCGGCGCGCAGCCACTCGCCGTACAGGAAGTCGCAGGTCGGAGGGTACCGCCATGGCTGGACCCCGGACTGGACGACCACGGTGAGCTCGACCGGGCGGGCCCCCTTCCGGGAGCCGGAGATCTCCAGCAGACCACCGAGGAGCGCCCGTCGTTCCCGCTCGTCCATCGACCTCCGGGAGACGAGCAGTACGTCCACGTCGCTGGCTGGTCTGAGGCCTCCGAGTACGGAAGACCCGTGAAGGTAGGCGCCGACGAGATCCCCGCCCAGCACACCACCGGCCAGTCCCGCGATCTCCTGAAGCTGATTCACCACGCCAGTGTCTCCCGTCGTCCGGTCCGACTGCAGTGCAGTCTCCGACGCCCGCTGGGCCTCGGTCCAACCGGTCTTCACCGCCTGGCGGGCCAGGCGAACCGGGCCCGGCACGGTGGCCCGGGCGCACGATCTGCGGGAGATCGTCACCGTGGTTCCGTACGTCAACCGCACCGGCATCCCGTGGGAACACCTGCCGCATGACTTCCCGGAGATCCCGGGCGACGGTCCACCGGGCGGTGGCTGACAGGACGTCCGCGAGCTGAGGGGTGTTCCGCACCGACCTGGCGAATCGAAACGGACATGCCGCCACAACGGCACGAACGCCGATCGGGTGCTCTCAAGCGGCGTCCAGGTCGGTGTGCAGCAGGTGGTGGTCCGAGTGCGGGGTGGGCTGCACGCGGTGCCTGAGCGGGACGACGCCCCGCAGGAAAACGTAGTCGAACTTGCTCTGCCAGTCGGTGGTCGGCTTGCAGGTGCCGGTGGGCGACGGATGGCACTGGGGGTCTGTGTCCGCGGCCAGTGCCCACATCCCGGCGAGTTCGGGGGCGTCCGGCACGGCGTTGAAGTCGCCGAGGACGATCGCGCGGTCGTGCCGGGCGACGGCTGCGGCGAGCACGCCGACCTGCTCCGCCCGGACCGCCTCTTGACGTCGTTGGGCGAGGTGGGTGTTGAAGACCCGGACGGACCGGCCGCCCACGGTGGTGGTGACTGCCATGTACCCACGGTCTTCGGATCCGCCGTCGGGGTACTCCACGCTGACGAGGTCCTTCATCGGTGCCACCGAGAGAACCGCCTGGCCGTAGGCCCCCGGATTCCACGGCACTCCCCCACAGCGGCTCCAGCTCTGGAGAACCGTCCCGTACTCGACGTGGTAAACCAGCCCGTGCAGGTTCTCCAGATAGTCCCGGATCCTCTCGACGTCACGCACGCACGCTTCCTGCACGCCGACGACCTGGGGCGCATACGCGGCGATCTCCGCTGCCCGGTCGGCGTCGCTTTCCTCGCAGGGGTTGCAGAGGTTCCACGTCATGACCCTGTTCGGCACGACGTCCCTGACGGCTTCGACGGGCAGTGACCTGGCGAAGGGGGCGCCGCCCGGTGCACTGGGGCCGACGAGCACCGTGCAGGCCACGATCAAGGCGCCTGCGAGCAAACGCGTGCTCCTGCCGAGCACCATCGCCTCCCCCAAGTGGATACCGGTGGCATCTGACATTTTCATGTAAGAGGTTATGGGATCAGCTGGAGACGCACGTCGTGTCGGCGGTGCTCGGCTGAGTGGTCGGCGGGGCTGTCGCCGACGCGGTCGCACTCCGCGAGGGTTCCGTCCAGCAGCACGACATCCGGATCGTTCTCCCGCGGGACCTCCAGCAGGTCCGGGGCGCGGGCGGCCGGCAGGCGGACCACCGCCGTGACGTGGATGCGTACCTGGGCGGTTCCCACCGGGGTGCCGGACCCTGCCGCGATCCGCACGAGTGTGTCGTGCGTACGCAGGTGCACCGGGGCGATCAACGGGATTTCCGCGCCGACGGGTTGGGACTCCACTCTCTTTGCGGCCCTCAGCGGCCCGGGAGAAGTCCCGGGCGTTCACGCCGCGGAGCCAAGGGCTGGCTCCCTGATCCGGGTCTGAGATCATCGTTCGGCCACACGGCAGCGGGCGCACGACCAGGCGCTCCCAAGTCGAGGAGAAGGTGCCTGTGCACAGCGTCATACGACGCGCGTTGATGTTCGTCGTCCTGTCGGCCGTCTCCGCGGCCACCACGGCCTGCGGCCCAGCAGCCGGATCCACCAGCGAGTCCCGGCCCTCCCCGGCAGGACAACGACCGCTGACCAAGGCGCAACTGGCGGAGGCGCTGCCCGACGGCGGCGAGCTCCCCGGTTTCACCACGGTGCCTCAGAGCATGGCCCTCCTGGAAGCCGAGGACGTCGTCACGGCGGACCGGCCCTCATGCCGTCCGATCGCCGACATGATGAGCGTGCGCCCGAAGCACCCGCGCAAGGCAGTGGTCTGGGCGACCATGAAGCCCGACGGCGCGGCCCCCGAGGCGGCACCCGGCAGTGTGACCCTGACCAGCCACACCGGCCAGGACGCCGAGACCTGGATGGCGGAGCTCAGGGAAGCCCTGACGGAGTGCCGCGGGTTCACCGCCCGCTCTCAGCGAGGCTGGACCCACCGCTTCAGCGTACGGCCCCTGGCCGCGGCGAGGACCGGGGACGACTCCGTCACATACCTCCTGACCAATGTCCTCTCCCCCGACGGGAAGGGAAATGTCATGACCGTCGTCCGCACCGGGGGCGTCTTCGCCACCTATCTCATGAACGAGGACGCAGAGGTGCCCGTCCCGGTACCGGCCTCCGTCGCGAGCCGGCAGCACAAGAAACTGCGAGCCGCCGCAGCACGGCGTTGACCCCTCCGGTGGGGTGGGAAGCGATCGCCGTCCATGTCCGCCGGCACCCTTCCCGCGTCGATCAGGCCTGCCAGGTCCTCCGGGCGCGCACCGTTGCGGCCGCTTCACGCTCGTCGCGTGGCCTGCGGAACGCGAAGGCCGCAGCCACCCCGCCCAGCAGTCCGAAGAGATGCCCCTGCCAGCTGATCCCGGCAGTCGTCGGCAGGACGCCCCACAGGAGCGACCCGTAGACCACGGCGACGAGAGCGCCCACGGCGATGTCGCCGGCGCGGCGATCCACGAAGCCGCGTGCCAGCAGGTAGCCGAAGAGACCGAAGACGACACCGGACGCACCCCCGGTCGTGGAGTGTGCGGGCGCCGTCAGCCACACTCCCAGGCCGCCGGCGAGGACGATCACCACGACGACGGCGAGGAACCGGCGCATGCCGGACAGCGCGGCGAGGAAGCCGAGGATCAGCAGCGGCACGCTGTTCGCGGCGAGGTGGTCGAAGCCGAAGTGCACGAAGGCGGCGGGCACGACGTCCCGCAGTTCGCCCGGTCGACGCGGGCTGACGCCGAAGGTGTCCAGGGCGTGACCGCTCGCCGTGTCGACGGCCTCGAGCACCCACAGCAGAGTGACCCAGCCGGCCATCAGAAGACAGGCGGTCCTGGCTCGCTCACGGCGCGACCGGGGCGCGGGTCGAACGACGTCGTGCGATCCGTAGGGGGATTCGGGGCCGTACTGCGATCCGTACCTCATGAGACTTCCTGGTTCTCCCGGTGTACCGCTCAACGCCGGGAGGGAGGGCTTGGTTCCCGCTCTGCGGGCAGTCCGGGCGCGGGTGTCGCGCACACGGTGGCCGCCCCCGTCCGCGGCCGACGGTGGCGCCGTACGCCCTCCGGTCAGTTGCCTCTCCCCCTCTCCCCCTCGCCTCCTCGCATCAGCCGGGCCGGTGAGGCAGGCGCGCCGGCGGTCCGCGGGCTCCCGGGCGGTTCGTCCCGGACGTGCGGGTGCGCGTTTCGGGGTATATGAATGAAATTCCTTCATAGGCGTGGATGAGGGATGTGGACGCAGATGCGCGAGCTCTCCGGTGCCGTCGGGGGCCGCCGCCCGGCTGCCGGCACACCGCTGCGCGGACGGGTCGCCGTCGTGACCGGCGCCGCGCGCGGAATCGGGGAAGCCCTGTCCCAGCGCCTGTCCGATGCCGGCATGCTCGTCGCGCTGCTCGGCCGTGAGGAGGAGACCCTGTGCCGGGCGGCCGAGTCACTGCCGAACCGGAGCTTCTGCGTCGAAGCCGACGTCACCGACCGAACCGCTCTCGAGAGCGCCGCCCGGCGGGTGGAGAGCGAGCTGGGCCCGGCGAGTGTGGTGGTGGCCAATGCCGGCATCGCGGCCGGGGGCCCGTTCGGCAGCACCCCGGCCGACCTGTGGCAGCGGGTCGTCGACGTCAATCTCGTCGGATCCGCCAATACCGCCAGGGCCTTCCTTCCGCAGCTCACCCGCACCCGTGGCTATTTCCTCCAGATCGCCTCCACGGCCGCCTTCGGCTCCGCCCCCATGATGAGCGCCTACTGCGCCTCCAAAGCCGGCGCCGAATCCTTCGCCCAGGCACTGCGTGGCGAGGTCGAACCCGACGGGGTCGCCGTCGGCGTCGCCTACCTCCACTGGACGGGCACCGACATGGTCGCCGGCATCGACGACCATCCCGTCCTGCAGGCCCTGCGGCGGAACCAGCCCCGCTTCGCGCGGCGGGTCCACAGCCCCGCCCAGGTCGCCGACTGGCTCACCACCGGCATCACCCGCCGCTCCCACCACGTCTACGCACCTCCTTGGCTCCGCTGGTGCCAGCCCCTGCGGCCGCTCTTCCCCCTGGTCGTCGCCCGAGTCGCCCGGCGCGAGCTGAGGACCCACCCCCGCAGCGAGCTGTCGGCCCAGGTGGGCGTCCTGGGCGCCGGCGGTCGCGCCGACTGGGACTCCCACCTGTCCGCCGGCCGCCCCTCCGGCAGCCGGTAGGCCGCGCGAGTGCCCAGGGCGTCCCGCACGGCTCGCCCGGCAGCCACGGCCGTCGATCCGGTGCGGCCGTCCGGCGAGGCGGCGGCGGCTCCTCGCCGTGCATCCGGCCGGACCGCGGCCGGCCGCCGCCTGCCGGTGGCGCCGCCGGGTCCGGCGCTCACTGGTCCCCGGCGAGGCGTCGCTGTTCGAGGTAGATGCCGGTGAAGACCGCGACCTTGGCGCGCAGGACCCAGGGGTCGAAGGGTTTGCTGATGTAGTCGACCGCGCCGGCGGCGTAGCCGCGGGCGGAGTGTTCGGGATCGGCGCCCATGGCGGTGAGGAAGATGATGGGGACGTCGTGGGTGCGGGGACGCCGTTTGATGTGGGCAGCGGTCTCGTAGCCGTCCATGTCGGGCATCTGGACGTCCATGATGATCACGGCGAAGTCGTCGTGGTCGAGGAGCGCCTTGAGGGCTTCGCGTCCGGAGGACACGGCGACCAGTTCCTGGTCGAGGGTGGACAGGACCGCGGTCATGGCCAGCAGGTTGTCCGGCTGATCGTCGACGATGAGGACCTTGGGCATGGCCCGCGGGACCACCGGTGCCACAGCGGCGACGGTCTGGACCTGTTCCACCGCCTCCAGCTGTCGCTCCAGCAGGGTGCACCGTTGTTCGGCTTCGTCGCGCTGTTTCTGCGCCTCGTGGAGCTGGACGGACAGGCGGGTGACTTCGTCCTGAAGCCGGTCGCGTTCGTGCAGCAGGTCGGTGACGCCGGGGTTGGCGGCGGCCAGGCGTTCGGCTCGTTCGCGCTCCGCGCTCCACTCCGCCTCCAGCTGGTTCAGGCGCACTTCCAGGTCGGCGATGCGGTGCTTGCGGTCCAGCAGCGCGTCGCCCAGCGCGTCGCCGCGGGCGGTGGAGCGGCGGGACACCCGGTCGGCTTCGGCGAGCTGCTGCTCGAGCACTTCGACCGCGTGGCGGGGTGAGGCGCTGGTTTCGACGGCCGCCCGGTGCAGGCGGCGCACCAGCTCGATGGCGTCCGGGGTGGCGGCCGTGCCCCGGTGTTCGGCGACGTCGGTGAACAGGTCCATCACCACTTCCCACGGCGGGATGCGACTGCCGCTGAGGTAACGGGAGAAGGTGCCGGCGTCGCGCACGCGGCGGGCCGCGTAGCGGCGAACCGAGACCTGCAGGCCCTCGAACAGCTCTCGCAGCGCCATGGCCAGCGCCCGCGATTCCGGTGTCAGGTCCTGGGCGAGAGGACGCAGCTCACCCATGGGTGTTCCCGCCCTTCGCCCCGGCCTCGCGCACGGCCGGCCTGCGGTGGCCGGCGTCCGGGGCGATCGCCTGGTTGAACACCGGCAAGGCCCCGCCCGCGGCGGTGAGCCCGGTGAGCACGCCGGCCGCTGTCCCGTTACCGGCCAGCACCGACAACAGGCCGGCACCGACACCGGCCAACGCCGCCAGTAACAGCACCAGCGCCGCCCTCACCGACACAAGCGAACGGTCCATCGAACCTGCCCTTCCTCACCCCGCCGGACGCCGGCGGAACAGCGCGCCCCGGATGGGCACGCCTTGCGACACGCCACACAATGACGGCAGGTGAATCCGTTGCGCCAGGCAACCGACGAACCGGCAACATCCACGGTCCGTTGCCGTCCCCGCCCGGCCGTCCGCAACACTGCCGGTCCGCAGGTCGGAAGCGGTCCGGTGGGGGGTGTTGCGGCAACACCCGCGGCTGTGGTGCCGACGTCCCGCCCCGGCGCACGGCACCGCCCGGTGGAGCCGTCTTCCGGACGGGGAGGCCGGTGCCGACGTACCGGAAGCCGTCGACGCCGGTGAGACGGCCGGCTTCCGGGGACGCTCGTGCCACCGCCGGTGTGGGCGGTGAACTCCGCCGGCGCGGCGGTGCCGAGGCCGAACACGGTCACACGGCCTCCGCACGCGGGTGACCGCGGAATCGGCCGCCGGGCGACGTGCCGAACGGGGTGGTCCGGCCGTCGGCGGGGGCTCCGCCCGGACCCGTGGCGAAGTCGTCGGCTCCCGACGTGACGGCGTACGGGTGAATTCGGCCCCGGCGAGCGCCCGACTCGCCGGTCCACTGCTGCATTTGGGCCGAGTCGCCGTGCGACGGCCCGGTTGCCCGGGCATGCTCGTCCCACGGCAGAACCCCACACCCCCACCTGGGACGGAGGCGTCCTTGAAGACGGTCCTGCGCCTGGCCCTGGCCACCGCTCTGTCCACCGGTGCCCTGGCAACCACGGCACCGGTCACGGCTGCGGCGACCGCGGCCGAACCCTTGCGGTACGTCGCGCTCGGCGATTCCTACGCGGCCGCACCGCTGGTGCCGCCGGCCGACCCCACCGGCCCTGCGTGTCTGCGCTCCCTGGCCGGCTACCCGCGCATCGCGGCCGAGGCCCTCGGCGCGAAACTCACCGACGTCAGCTGCTCCTCCGCCACCACCAGGCACCTGAGTGCTCCTCAGCACCCGGGCACCGCACCCCAGTACGACGCGCTCACCCCCGCCACCGACATCGTCAGCGTCACCATCGGCGGCAACGACACCGGCCTCTTCGGCGAAGCGCTGGGCTGCGTCAACGTCCTGCCCCAGCCCTACGGCACCAGTTGCGCGCAGGAGAACACCGCCGGCGGCACCGACAGGGTCAGGGCCCGCATCGACGCCTGGGCACCGGTCTTCGCCACCGTCCTGGACGAGATCGCCCGGCGGGCGCCGAACGCCGAGGTCTTCGTCGTCGGCTACGGCAACTACATCCGCACCGGCGGCTGCCACCCCGTCCAGCCCTTCTGGAAGCAGGACGCCGACTACCTCCAAGGCGCGGTCAATCACCTCGGCACCGTCCTGAAGCAGACGGCCGAGGAGCACGGCGCCACCTTCGTCGACACCTACACCCCGGGCATCGGACACGACATCTGCGCCGCCCCCGCCGACCGCTACATCGAGGGCCTGGTGCCCACTCGTACGGCCGCGCCCCTGCACCCCAACGCTGCGGGGTCCCGGGCCATCGGCGAAGCCCTCGCCACGGCCGTCCGCGCGACGCCGGCAGGGTGACGGGCTCCGTCCGCGGTACCGGGCCCCGGCCGGGCCGCGTGCGGCGTGCGCGCCGGGCGCGGCCCGGTACGCCCGGTGCGGGGGCGGAGTGTCAGCCGCCCCTTCCGCAGTCCTCGTGGAGCCGGTCGGACCGTGGCAGCGCGCGGTGAGTCGTCGGTCGGCGCCTCACGCCTCGACGTCGTGCAGTGCCGTCAGGACCCGGGCGGCTCCGTCCTCGGCTTTCAGGCGGTCGGCGATGCCGCGGGAGCGGATCCGATAGGCCGGATCGTCCACCGCGTGCCGCAGAGCTTCGGCCAGCCGCGACGCGGTCAGATCCCGGTAGGGGACGTGGGTGGGAGCACTGCCCAGGGCGGTGAGCCGGGCGGCCCAGAAGTACGCGTCCAGTTGGCCGGGCACGGGAACCGCGGGTACGCCCGCCCGCAGGCCGGCCGCCGTGGTGCCCGCGCCGCCGTGATGCACCACGGCGGCCATGCGGGGGAAGAGCCATTCGTGCGGAACCTCGGAGACGGTCAGCACGTCCTCGCTCTCGACGTGCAGGTCCGTCCAGCCGGACTGCACGATGCCCCGCAGTCCCGCCTTGCGCAGGGCGCGGGTGATCAGCGCGCTCAGGCGTGCGGCGTCCGCGGCGACGAAGCTGCCGAGCCCGACGAAGACCGGCGCCGGGCCGGCGCTCAGGAAGGCGGTGAGCCGGTCGTCGGGCCGCCACCCGGCGGGAGGTACGGGCCACCAGTAGCCGCAGACACGTGCCCGGGCGGGCCAGTCCGGGGGTGGCGGCACCACCGCCGGACTGAACCCGTGACAGATCGTGTGGCTGCGCGGAGCCCGGCCGGCGGCGCCCGTCGGCCGTCCCGGAAGACCCAGCTGACGGCGCAGGTCCGCCACGGCCGGAGCGAAGGCGTGACTGGTGACCGACCGCAGCGCGTTCGCGGCCAGCCGGTTGCCCCGCGGCCCCAGGGAGCGGCAACCGGCCAGCGCGAGCGGCGGGAACGCCCCGGTCGGGAGGACCGGCTGCAGATAGATGCCGAGACGGGGCAGGCGCAGCGCTTCGGTGACGGGGCCGCACAGCGGGTCGGCGAGCGCGGAGGCCAGGACCACGTCGGCCCCCTCCTGAGCCGCTGCCAGCACTCCGCGTCCCAACCGGGACAGGAACACGCGTCCCAGCCGCAGCGTCCTGGCCAGCCTCGCCGGGGCGCTCGCGGCACGCACCAGCCTCTGCCCGTCCGCTGATCCGAACAGGCGCTCCGGGTCGGCGGGCAACGGCCGGAAATCGAGCCCCTGGGTACGCACCGCATCGGCGAAACGGGCGTGCGTGGCCAGTGCCACCGTGTGCCCGGCTGTCCGCAGCCGTACGCCCAGCCCGATGCAAGGAGCCACATCACCCCAGGAACCCACTGTGACGATCAGTAGACGCACGCGCACAGTATGTCCCGCCGCCTCGTGGCAGCGCGTCGGTCACCGCGCCGTCACCTGCCCGTGTCGCGCTTCTCTGGTGGCCTCGGACGCGATCCGGCTCTCCGCACGAGGGACGGTCCGCGCGGGATCGGGCGGCGCGGCCGGCGCCCGGCTGACGGGGGCCGTCGGCCGTGTCCGCCCCGCCCGGCGCGGTGCGGGCCGGGCGCGAGCGCCACGGGGGCGGGTGAATCGCGGAGCAGCCGACCGCACGGGGCCGAGGGTGCTCCGCCGCGATGAGTTCCGGACGGATCGCGAGTCTGTTCCGGTGACCGTCGCGGGACGTCGTACGGCACTGCCCGGCACGAGACACCGCGGAGGACACCATGACGAGCACACCGGACGATCCGGCCACCACGCCTCCCGGCCGCCCGCCCGCGGCGATCACGGGTGGACCGAAGAGGCCGAGCGCGACCTGCCCTTCCCCGGGCGCTGTCAGACGGGGGTGATCTGCCCGTTGTCGATGCGGAAGTTCTCGGTCGGCGAGCAGCCGACCGATGGCGTGATCAGCACGCTGACGGCAACCGGCGCGGGCTCCGTGCCGGAGGTGGAGAACTCGCACACCGCGTGGCGGCCGGTGAGCGGGAACCAGAACCAGGAATCCGCCTTGCCGACCAGGGCGCGGTCCGACTCCCTCCACGCGCCGTCCTTGAAGGTGAAGACCTGGAGGCGCAGGGATGCCGCGAGCGGATCGGTCTGCGACCTCAGAGCGGTGAGTGTGAACTGGAAGTCCCTGCCCAGGACCGATGTGGCGATCCGTCGGCGCTCTGTCGTCCGGGGCCCGGCCTGCGTTTCCTCCTGACCGGCCGTCGGGCGGGGCTGCGGGTCGGCCGGTGACGGGTTCGGCGGGCCACCGGTGGTCGCGCCGATCGTGGCGGTGACGGCCGTGGCGGTGGCCGCCAGGACGACGCCCCAGCTTGCGAGTGTGCGGAAGTCCTTGATCACGGCTTCTCCCTGTGTGCTGATCGGTCCGGGTCCCCGAGGCGCTGCACGCTGTCTGCGGCATGGCGTGTTTCACGGTCGCTCGACGGCTGTTCCGGTATCGGCCCGGATGACGCGCCCCCGCCTGGTGGCCCGCGGCCGATGCCCAGGACAGGCCGGTGACGGGGACGGTCCGACACCTGCCGCGGGCGGGAGCCGGTGCTCTCGCCACCGCGTCCCGGGCGTCGTCGACGCCGCTCGACGCAGCTACTTGCCGGGGAAGAACGAAGGTGTGGGCATCGGCGCCTCGGACGGGCCGCGACCGTCCCTGGTCCGACGGGGCTGCACGTCGGAGACATCGAACGTGAGTTGCCAGGTCGCCGGCGTCAACACCCGCTGCATCACCTGGCCGTGCGCCCTGCGGAACTCCCCGGTGCCTCCGGTGATCGCGTTGAGGACCGGGCTCGGTACCGGAATTCCGGTTTGCTCGCCCTGGACGGTGATCTGCCCCTCCGGCAGCACCGCGGTCGACACGCACTGTCCCGCGTTGCGTTCGAGGCGGGTGAGGACGCAGAACCCGCCGACGCGTCCGACGAGGCGTTCCCCGGGTCCCTCGGTCGACACCAGATTCCCGCTGAAGACGAACTGGTCGCCGACGCTGCGGCCCGTCGCCCCCAGGTCGATTTCTTCGCCGACCTGCAGCCGGGCCTCTACGCGGATGGTGCGGTTCCTCGCGGAGGAGCCGTCGTCGGGGTGGGTCGCCGCAGTCGCGGCTGTCTTCCGGGGAACCCCGTCGGCCGACGCGGGTCCGACGAGAGCGAGCCCGGCGGAGGAGCCGAGAACCGCGACGGCGAGGAATATGAAGGGCCGGCCAGCGAAGCCCATGATCGCCTCCGTGTTGGTGGGAATGAACAGAGTCAGCGCCGCCCGGACTTCGTCCGGAGCTGATGCGGCCGGACGGCGACGTGGTGGGCCGGTCGGCGGAACGCCGGACACCCGGCCGGTCCTGGGGACCGTGGGCGGGAACGTACGGGAAGGCCCGCAGAGTCACCGGGAGGATTCGCCGTTCTCACTCCGGTCGTGACGAATCTCTTCCGAATCCATTCATGGCGGACCATCCGCATTCATTGATGAGGGCCATCCGTCTGGCGGCAACGCTAATGACCGTCACGGTGGCGTGCTCGGCAGAAGGCCGAAGGCGGGGCCATTGGAGTGCATTCCCCCGGCGGCGGGGCGCAGGGGAGGTGCGTGTGGTGGGCGTGCAGGTCGGCGAGGGGCAAGCGGGTGCTGTCCCACTGCCGGGTGGGCCGGTGCCCGACGGCGTGCCGGGGACGTGGTGGGCCTGCGGTCCGGTCCTGTGTTCGGGCCGTGGTGGGCCGGCCGGTGGCGCCGGTGACCCGGCCCCGTACGGCGAAGCGGGCGGCCGTCCCGGCCCGTCGGCCGTGCGCGCTCGTCAGGTCGCGGCGGGGGCTGCCGGTACCGGCGGCTGTGCGGCGCGGTGCGGGAGCCGTTCCGTCAGGTGGCGATCGTGGATGCGGGCGGTGCCCAGCGGTGGGTGCGGGGCACGCCGCCGGTGACTCCGAAGTCCTTCTTCAGCTGCTCGGGGATGGCGTAGTGCATGACGCGGCCACGAGTGAGCGAGGACAGTTCGAGGACGGTGGTGAGGTGGCCGAGACGGTCCAGCGCCCAAGCTCCCAACGGCGAGCGGTCCTCGATGGTCTCCAGGACGCCGAGCAGGCTCGGGACGGCCTTGACCACGCTGTCCCAGCGGGTGCGGGGAACCTCGAGCCAGTCGGCGCAGGTGTCGCCGATCAGGTGGCGGATCAGGGCGGAGACGACGGGGTCGAAGAAGGTCCCGGGGACGACCTCCTCGTAGAGGTCGATGAGCTGCCGTGTCAGATGGGCGCCTTCGTCGGAGGGGCCCATGTGGCGGATCATGTACAGGTCCAGGAACTGCCGCGCCTCCTCCAGCGTCCCGGGGACGGCCTCCTGGTCGACGCCGAGAAGGGCGCCGACCACGCGCCAGGCGTAGAAGTAGGCCTCCGCCCCTTCGGCGCTCATGTGGATGCCGAGGCGGTGCAGGCTGTCCAGGACGAGCAGGGAGAAGAACATCTGCCCGCCGATCATGTCTTCCTGGCAGATCGGTGTGCCCAGGGCGTCGGTGTCCCAACGCCCCTCCCGCTCGAGGTGGTGCCGGATCGATGCGTGCAGCAGGCGGACTTTCTGCGCGGCCGGAAGGAAGCGACTGCCGGCTTCGAAGGCGTCGGGCTGCATGAGGTGGACGGTGAACTGCCCGGTCTCCGCCATCCGTTTGGAGGGGTAACTCAGTCCGTGGGTGGCCGACAGGAGCTTCGCCACGTGCGGGACGACGTAGCAGGCGGGCATGGAGGCGAAGGACAGGGCGGTGGAGATGTGCACGTTGTTGTCGATGAAGAACAACCGGGCTTTCTCCATCTCGGTCCAGTCCACCCAGGCCGGCGGCACGCCGGTGGCCTGCAGGTACGCGCGGGCCACGTCGGGCAGGCCGTCGGGCAGGGGTGCGCCTGCGGTGGAGACGTACCGCATGAGGGTGTTGAACTTGCCCACCTCCCCCCGTTCGAACAGCTCGGCCACCACCGCGTCGGCGAGTTCGTCCCCCGACCGGCGCAGGACGTCCATGGAGGCATCGGTGTAGGTCATGTCGGCAGTCCCTCTCGGTGAGCCGCGCGTCCTGGACGCTGAGGCGTCGCAGGGGCGGGTCAGTGGTGGCGGTCGGTTGCGAGGCGGGCGAGATCGGTCAGGGCGCGCCGGGCGGGGTGGGGGATGTCGAGCGTGTGCAGCCGGCTCACCGCTTCCTGCGCCCGGGAGGCGATCATGTGCTCCACCTGTTCGGGGGCGTGGAGTGCGCTCATCAGCCGGCGCACGTCGTGCAGGTGCTCGTCGGTGAGGTCCGGGCGTCCCAATACCGCGGTGAGGTGCTCGCGTTGGGCGGGCAGCGCGGCCTGCCAGGTAGCGGCGAGCAGGGCGGTGGGCCGCTGTCCGCGGATGTCGTCCAGGCTCGCCTTGCCCGTGCGGCCGGGCTCGCCGAACAGGCCCAGCAGGTCGTCACGGAGCTGGAACGCCTCCCCGAGCGGGAGCCCGTAGGCGGAAAGGCCGGCCCGTAGCGCGGGGGTGGCTCCGGCGAGCAGGCAGCCGATGAGCAGCGGCTGCTCGACGGTGTACTTCGCGGTCTTGTAGCGCACCACCTTCAGCGACACGTCCGCGTCCGGGCTGGTGCCGGTGTTCAGGATTTCCAGGCACTCACCTGCGATCAGCTCGCGGGCGAGCTCGGCCCACATCGGCCGCGCCCGTGCGAGGTAGGCGGCGGGCAGGCCGCTGGTGGCGAACAGCTGCCCCGCACATGCCATCAGGTGGTCCCCGACCAGCATGGCCAGGGAGCGGGCCGCGTCGCGGGCCTCCCGGGGACGGCCCGCCACGGCTGCCCGGAGCGCGACATGGGCGGTGGGCACGTGGTGCCGCAGCGGGCTGTCGTCGATGAGATCGTCGTGCACCACCGCAGCGGCGTGGACCAGTTCCATCGCGGCCGCCGCGCGTACGAGGAGGTCGCTGTCGGGCTGACCGGCCGCGCGCCAGCCCCAGTAGCAGAACGCCGCACGCAGTCGCTTGCCGTGCCGGGCCGCTGCCTGCAGCTGCTCGGCCACCGGCTCGAGCGCGTCATCGATCTCGACGAGCAGTTCGGCTTCCTGCGCGAGGAACGCGGTCAGCACGGTGTCGATGCGGTCCTTGAACGCCGCGGGGTCCCAGCGCTCAGACATCGCCGCCGTGAACCGTCCGCCGGGCCCTTGCGTGCCGGGCCAGCGTCTCGAGGTGGGCAGCGGGCGCGGCAGCGCAACGGTCCAGGGCGATGCGCCCGCGGGCCATGAGATCCTGCTGAACACCGGCCACGATCTCGGCACCGTCGGAGCGGCGTACCAGCCCCTGCAGGGCCCCCACGGCCGAGCCGACGGTGGTGACGGCCAGATCCGCCAGCCCCGCCACCAGCAGTACCGCCTGATCGTCCCAACCCCGGTTGCCGTGCGCAGACGTCATGTCGAGCTCCCCCCGTCATGTCGGGCATGGCCGGCACGGGCAGGTCCGGGCCCTGTGCCGATCGGAGCATGACCACTCGTCCCGTCCACGATGCCCGCATCACCTCATCGAGTGACAAACAGGAACATGCGTTTGACCTGTGAGAACATCGGCCGCACGGGTCGGCCGCCGGGCACGCGCGCTTTCCCGGCCGGCGGCGGCCCTGGCGCACGGCGGCGCGCCGGTTCACGAGCCGGGCCGGTGGCTCACGGAGGGCGCGGCCCCGGCGGCGCCGTCGAAGACGGACTCTCCCGTGCCCCACCGGGCTCGGTCTTCCGGGATCACCAAGGGGTGGTTCATGGTGGGGCGGTACGCCGTCATGAACTCACCGATCACGACGGGGACGGGTGCGCCGCACCGGAGCTTCGCGCGCTCGGCCGGCTCAGCTGCCTCAGTAGACGCTCAGGCCGTACGCCGACAGCCACTCGGCCACCGGCTGGTAGTAGGTGAAGCCTCCCGAGGCGCAGTTCCCGCTGCTGCCGACGATGATGCCGAGAGCCGTGCCGCCCGAGAAAGCCGGACCGCCGGTGTCTCCGGGCTCGGAGCAGACGGTGGACCGGAACAGCCCGTACACGGTTCCCCCGCCGTAGTTGACGGTGACGTTCACGGCCTGGACGGTCCCGCAGCGGTATCCGGTGGTCCGCCCGACGTGGCAGACCGACTGCCCGACGACGGGATTCGCCGCGCCGGTGATGTCGCGGGTACCGGCGCCGGCGCCCAGCGAGACCTCGCCCGGGTAGGTGACCGCCGTAGCGGTGTACCGAACACTCGCGTAGTCGTTGCCCGGGAAACTGACGCCCACCGTGACGCCGACGCCCACGGTCAGGGCGGGGTCGGCGTACCAGGTACTGGCCCCCTGGGCGCACCGGCCCGAGACGAGCGCGTACGACGTGGAGCCGGAGCGGGCGTTGAAGCCCACGGTGCAGCGGGTGCCGGCGCCGTAGAGGGTGTCGCCCCCGCGCACCGCGACGGCCGCCTGGTGCCCCGCGCGCTGGCCGGAGTACGCGGCCGGCCCGATGGCGGCGGACCAGCCGAGGAGCAGCGCCAGTACGACGACGGCCCGGACGACGGTTCGGAGGGGTCCTTCGGAACGCAGGGGCCTCATGGCGACCTCCTATGGCATGTGCCTGCCATTGTGGGCCTCCCCGACCCGGACGGTCAGGCCGAAAGCCGCCAACCGCACGGAGCGTCGCCGGACCGGGAAGACGGAGGGGCGGCGGGACACCGCCCCGTACGGCCGAGCGGCTCGCCGAACTCGACGCCGAGTACGGCGTCCTCGGACACGACGACGAAGCCGTGGGCCGGGTCGATGCCGAGGTCAGGGCCGGAACCCGCCGCCTCGCGGCCCGCCCCACGGTTCCCGCCGGCCCCACGGACACGCCCGGTCGACACACACGGACCGACCCGCGAGTTCCCGCTGAACGGACTTCGGTTTCCCTGAACCCGGGGGACTTGAGGGGTCGAGGAACACGAACCTCCGGGTGGCGGATTCACGGCGTGCTGGGCGGGTGCGTGAGCGGCAGGTGTGGTGCCGGCGGCAGCGGCGCGGGCACTCCCGTCTCCGGTGCGGCGCGGAACGCCTCGATCACGTAGGCGGCGAAGCGGCGGGAGGCCGTGACCCGGGCGGCACGCGGCGTGTCCTGGAAGCCCCGGTGGGCCGTGAGCATGAGGACCAGGTCCTCGACGACGAAACCGGGGCGCAGCCGGCCGGTCTCCTGGGCACGGCGGGCCAGTGCGGCGACCGCGCGCAGGGTCCGCTCCCGTTCGGCGGGGAAGTCCACGGCCTCGGGGAAGGCCGTCATGAAGGCCTCGGCGAATCCCCGGCCGTGCGCGTGCAGTTCACACATCCGCTCGACCAGGCTCCGGAATCCGTGCCACGGGTCCGGGTCGGCGAGGGCGTCGCCGACGACGGCACGGCAGGCCCGCCGCTGCTCGGCGAAGGTCTCCACGATCAGTGCCTGCTTGGTCGGGAAGTGCCGGTACAGCGTGGCGGTGCCGACGCCCGCGTGCCGGGCGACCTCGCGCACGGGCGCGCTCAGGCCCTCCTCGCCGAACACCGCGCGGGCGGCGTCCAGGATGCGGACCCGGTTGTCGTGGGCGTCGGAGCGCACGGTCCGAGACAGATGGTCGGTCATCGTTTCTCACTTCGGCCAGAAGGACGCGGGCTTCCGTTACGGTCCGATGGCGGTGCCGCCGCCCCGTCCCCGTACTTCGCCGATGATGCCCCGGCTGTGGGGGCCGGCTCGACGTCCACGGCCGCAGCAACTGCGATCCGTCCTTCCACCGACCCGAGGAGCAGCCATGAAAGCCGTCGTGATCAGGGCGTTCGGTGACCCCGAGGGCCTGGAGACCGTCGATGTGCCCACGCCCGTTCCCGCCCCGGGGCAGGTGCGGGTCGCCACGGAGGCGATCGGGGTGGGCGGCGTGGACGCCGTGATCCGCCGGGGAGCGCTCGCCGCCTACGGCTTCCGGGAGGGCCATCTCCTCGGCAGCGAGGTCGCGGGAAGGGTCGCCGAGGTGGGAGAGGGCGTGGACGCCTCGTGGATCGGGCGGCGGGTGTGGGCGTCCACCGGCCTGTCCGGCGGATACGCCGAGCAGGCCGTCGCCGCGGTCGAGGACGTCCTCGCGCTGCCCGACGACCTGACCACCGCCGACGCGGTGACCCTCGGCGGCTCCGGCGTGGTCGCCCACTTCGCCCTGGAGCGGGCCCGCTTCACGCCCGGGGAGACGGTGCTCGTGCGCGGTGCGGCGGGCAGCATCGGGATCACGGCGGTCCAGCTCGCGGCCGGGCGCGGCGCGAGCGCGGTGGCGGTCACCACCTCCTCGGTGGAACGCGGCGCCCGCCTGCGGGACCTGGGCGCGACCCATGTCCTCGACCGCACCGGCGAGGGCGGACCGGACACACCGGCGGGCTTCGACGTGGTGATCGATGTCGTGGGCGGGCCCCGGCTTCCCCGTTTCCTGGACAGGCTGAACCCCAACGGGCGGTATGTGGCCGTCGGTGTGGTCGGCGGGCAGCCGCCGGCGGACTTCGGCATGCGGCTTGTGGACGCCTTCCGCAGGTCGTTGTCGTTCGCCGCTTTCAGTTCCGACACCGTGCCCGGCCCCGACCGGCAGGCCGTGCGGGCGTCCCAGTTCGCCGATGCCGCGCACGGGGACCTGCGCACGGTCGTGCACGAGGTGCTGCCCCTGGACCAGGCGGTGCGGGCCCACCGCGCGATGGACGCGGGGAAGGTGTTCGGCAGGGTGGTGCTGGTGCCCTGACCCGGGCGGGGACGGCGTGCGCGGTCCGGGCCACGAAGGGGGACCCGCCCAGGTCGGGGCCGGCGCCCGGCGCCGACGGTCACCACGGCCGGCGCCGGGCACGTGCGCGCCGTGCCCGGTCACCGCTGTCCCGTCCGGCATCGGGGCGCGCCGCCGCGCGGGCGCCGTGCGGTGGCGCCGGGGAGGACAGCCGAAGTCCCCCGGCCCACCCCGGGCGGGTCCGCTACGCCGACGGCAGCGCCTCCGCCTCCGACGTCAGCAGCGCGAGTTCGCCGTCGTCCATGGGCCGCTCCCCCTGGTAGGCGATCCCGACGACGCCCCGGATCCGCCCGGCCGCGTCATGGACGGGGATCGCCACGGCGGCACCGGCGTTCACCGCCTTGGCACCCGGCCGCACATCACCCGACGTGTCGGTCTTCAGGTTGCACGTGGACACCGGCGCGTTCCGCTCGAAGGCCAGCCCCGCCATCCCCTTGCCCTTCGGCACGACACGCACGATCTCCACGACCTGCGGGGGGATGTTCACGGCGGCCGTCAGCCTCATCTCGTCCCCCTGCCGCGCATGGACGGTCCCGGCGACGCCGCCGTGGGCCGTGATCCACTGCCGGAGCCACTTCGTGGTCATCTCTGCTGCCTCGCTCATGACCGGGAGTGTGCAGCGCGGCAGTCGAGCCCCGCTGGAGGAAGCACCCGCGGGAACGGTGGCGCCCCGGGCGCACGGGGGACGCCCGGGCGGTGGGGGCGGCGATACGGCCCGCGCCGCTCTCCTCCCCGACGGGAACCGGAAGCGATCACCGCTGGGGGAAGGTCACCGGCCGGCCCTTTCCTCCCGTGGCCCGGTGGACGAGCCGGCCGAGCTAGCGCGCCACGCGGTAGCGGAGGTAGACGAACCTCGAGCTGAAGGTGCGGGTCTCGACGAGTTCGAGATCCGCTCGGCGCTCGCGCCGGGGGAAGAACGGAACGCCTCCGCCGACCAGCACCGGGTAGACCACGGCCCGGTACTCGTCGATCAGGTCCGACGCGGCCGCCTCGGCGGCGAGGGTCGCGCCCCCGATCGCGATCTCGCCCTCCCCCGGCTCGGCCCGCAACCGCCCGATCTCCTCCGCCAGGCCGCCGGAGGCCAGTCGGGCGTTGCCCTGCACCTCCGACAGCGTGGTGGAGAACACCACCTTGGGGAGCGGCTTCCAGAGCGCGGTCCACTCGAGCATCGACTCGTCGAGCGACGGATCCTGGTCGGCGGTCTCCCAGTACAGCATCGTCTCGTACAGCCTTCGCCCCAACAGGTGGACGCCGACCTGCCGGATCTCGTCGATCCAGAAGCGGAAGACCTCCTCGTCGGGCGCCGTCCAGTTGAAGTCGCCGTCCGGGCCGACGATGTAGCCGTCGAGTGAGACGCTCATCGAATAGGTCACGCTGCGCATCGGAAGTCCTCCTCGGTGACGGGTTCGACAGTACGACCGCCGGACACCGCGGGACTCATCGCGACGCGCGGACTTTCCGGGCCGAGTCACCTCACGAGATCGTTCCGCCGGGAGAGCCCCGGGGGACACGGGCGGCTTCACGTCCTCGCGGGCGAGCCGCTGCGCCCGTCCTCGGTGACACCGAACGCGTCCTCCGCCCGGGAGCAGGTCACCTCCTCCCCTGTCCCGGGCGGGCCGGACGTCAGCCGCCCGAGCAGACGGTGCCGTTGAGGCGGAAGACCGTCGGCTGCGGGTTGGGCCCGTCGTTGGCGCCGACGAAGCCGAACGAGGCCGTCGAACCGCCGTCCGGGGCCAGCGGCCCGGCACCCTCGGGGGCGGTCACCCGTACGTGCCGGCCGGTCTGGTGGAACGTGGCGTTCCAGCCGGAGGACACCGACTGGCGGTCGGTCGGCCAGTCCCAGTCCACGGTCCAGCCGGTGAGCGGGGTGTCCGAGAGGTTCCGTACGGTGACCGTGGCCACGAAGCCGTTGCCCCAGCTCGTGTCGCGGTGGTAGGTCACCGCGCAGGTGGCGTCCGGCGGGGTGCCGGTGGTGAAGGTCAGCGGAGTGGACGGCGCGGACAGCCGTCCCGAGGCGTCGGCCGCCAGCACGTTGACCGTGTGGGTGCTGCCCGGGGGCAGGTTCCGCAGGGTCACGGACGTGCCGGTGGTCTCGCCGACCAGCCGGGTGTGGGCGCCGTCGCGCTCCTGGACCAGGTAGCGGGCCGCGCCCTGCGCACCCTCCCAGGACAGGCGCGCGGTGGTGTCGGTCACCGCCTCCAGCCGCGGCGCCCCCGGGGCCTCGGCGTCGGAGGCACCCGGCCCGGTGCCGGCCTGCGGGGTGAGGGTGACGGCGAGCATCCCGTACGGCGGCACGGTGACCCGGGAGGCGGACGCCCCGCCGTCGGTGACGTCGGTGATGTCGCCGTCGCCGCGCGCGTAGCGGCTGACCTCGGGTGCGGCGGCGGACGGGGTGAAGCCCGCGTACTCGAGGTCCACGGTCCGGGCGGCGTCCGGGTCCTTGTTGATGAGCAGGACGCTCAGGCGCCCGTCGCGACGGTGCACGGCGTGTGCGGAGACGTCCTGCGCGGAGGACGCGGCGGCGACCAGGGTGTCCCCCGCGGTGCCCAGTTCGCTGGTCATCTTCATGCCGTAGTAGGGGTGGAACGGCGTGTTCGGCGCCGGTTCGCAGACGTCACCGGTGCAGGAACCGCTGGACAGCATCCCCATGTCGCCGTAGTCGGTCTCGCCGTCGACGGTGGTGATCCGGCCCGGGCCGTTGTGGGTGTTCCACCAGTCGACGGTGAAGACGCCGTTCTCCAGGGCCGTCAGGTACGCGTCGGCGGCGAACAGGCCGTTGGGGCGGGCGGTGAGCAGGGCACCGCCGGTGTTGGTGTTGATCTCGGTGAGGGCGATGCCGATGCGCGGTGAGTCGGCTCCCGCGTACCGGTCGATCTGGTGGCGCACCTCCCGCAGTTCGCCGGGGAGCCTGGTCAGCCTGGTCATGGCGTCCTCGGCGGTGGTGTCGGCGCCGCCCGCGTACCAGTGGACGCTCACGAAGTCGATGACGTCGGTGACCTCGGAGAGCACGGTGTGGTTCCAGTCGCCCGGATCGCCTTCGCCGACGACGCCGTCCGGCCAGTGGCCCGGGGTGGTGAGGACCGCGCCGATCCGGACGGTCGGGTCGACGGCCTTCATGGCCTCGGCGTAGGCGCGGACCTGGCGGGCGTACTCCCGGGGGCTCTTGTCCTCGTGCTCGTCGTGCTCCCAGCCGTTGCCGTAGTGGCCGTTGCCGTAGATCTCGTTGCCGATCTCCCAGTACCGCGCGTCGTAGTCCTTGGTGACGTTCGCGTACCGGACCCAGTCGGCGGCCTCCTGGGGCGTGCCCGAGCCGTAGTTGGCGATCAGGATGGGCTGGGCGCCGGCGGCACGGACGGTGCCCATGAAGGAGTCGAAGTCGGTGCCGGGGGCGACGTACCCGCCGGGCGCCGTGTGGGTCTTCCAGTGGTAGATGTCCGCGTACGAACCGCCGGGGTAGCGCATCGCCCCGACGTCGGCCGCCTTCATCAGGGCGGCGACCTCGGGATCGTTCATGTGCGAGTCCCAGATGGCCGTGTTGACTCCCCGTGCGACGTCGGACATGCGGCCCAGCGACGCCTGCGTGTTGACCCGGACGTCGACGTCCGCGGCCGGTACCTCCCGCGCGGCGGCGGACGCGGTGCCGGCGGCGTTCAGCGGGGACAGCAGGGCGAGCGCGGCGGCCAGGGCGGCGGCGGTGCGCGCGAGGTGGCGGGGGCCGGTACCGGCCGGCCGGCGCGGTCTCTGCGGTAAGGGCATGGGGGTCCTCCCTCGGGGTCCGGTGGCACGGGCGGGGCAGCGGGTGCCGGGCCGTGCGACCGGACGGGCGGAGTGCCGACGCGGCAGCAGGACGTTCCGCGCCGGTGGCACGGGGAACGGTGCGTGGGTGCGGTGCGGTGCGGTCGTGCGAGGGCGGGGCGGCGGCCGACCCTGCCGATGGGAGCGCTCCCATGATGGGAGCGGCATGGCGTTCTGTCAACGGACGGGACAGGCGGTGAAGGGCGGGCGGAGCGAGGCGGGACGGGCTCCCCCGGCGGACTTCTCCAGGGGCGGACCGGCCCTCCGGCGCGTTCCTCGAGGCGGCGGCGGTGAGGGCGTTCCGCGTCCGCACCGGGGTGGGGCGGGGTGCGGCCGGCCCGGGCACCGGCGTCCGGCAGACCCGCCTCCCCCGTCCCGGAGCACCCGCGGCCGAGCGTCCGCGCCGAGCAAACAACCTATTTGCCCGATTACCATGACTACGTGGATCCGTATCCGACTCCTCCGGGTGGTGGTCGCGGTGACCGGACGCCGGTCACCGGAGTACGCCCGGAGATCCTCGCCTCCTGGCAGCGGTCGCAGTCGCTCGGCATCGACCGCGAGAGGGCGGCCCTGCCGATCGAGAGTGACCTGGATCCCGACTCCCTGCTGATCAGGGCTGCCGCACCGGTGCTGGACCGCCTGTGCGAACGGTTCTCGGGCGTGCCGGTGACGGTGGCGCTGACCGACTCGCGGGCGAACATCGTGGAACGGCGGGGCGACCCGGCGGGGCTGAGGCTGATGGACGCCGCCTCCCTGGTGCTGGGCGCCAACGTCGATGAGCGGTTCATGGGGACCAGCAGCGTCAGCATGGTGCTGAGCACCAGGGCGCCGTTCGTGGTCGTCGGCCACGAACACTTCCTGCACGACCTCAAGAAGCTCACCTGCATGGCCGCGCCGGTGTGCGACCCGGTGGGCGGCGCCGTGCGGGGTGCGGTCAACCTCTCCGTGCCCCAGGTGCTGGCCGACCCCGGCATGGCGCTGGTCCTGCAGGACGCCACCGAGCGCATCGGGGAACGTCTGCTGGAGCTGGGCACGGCCCGCGAGCTGGAGCTGATGCGTTCCTTCCGCAAGGCCAGGAAGCTCGGCGGGCATGCCGAGCTGGACCTCGGATCGGGAGAGCTGTCCCGGCTCGGCGGACCGTCGCCCCGGCTGGCCCCGCAGGAGCGGCTGATGCTGCTGGAGCGTGCCGTCGAGCTGATCTCCTCGACCGGTGAGGCGTTCGCCGAGGTCCCGCTCGCGGGCGGTCGCACGGCGATGCTGCGCCGCCGGGAGCTGCACCACGGCGACGCGGAGGGCGCGGCGGTCGAGGTCAGCTTCGAGGGCACCCCCGGCACGGAGACACCGGGCCCGGCCGTCGTGACCGCCCCCGACGGCCGTCATGTGCCGCTCCTGAACCGCCCCACCGCGGCAGCGGGGGTGAACGCGTCCGACGCGGCGGCGAAACCGCACGCCGCCGGATCGACCGACGCATGGCTGCTGCTGGTGGGC
The DNA here is from genome assembly GCF_009852415.1 of Streptomyces sp. Tu 3180. Classification (NCBI taxonomy): domain Bacteria; kingdom Bacillati; phylum Actinomycetota; class Actinomycetes; order Kitasatosporales; family Streptomycetaceae; genus Streptomyces; species Streptomyces sp. Tu 3180. Next base: position 423,133 of record NZ_WOXS01000002.1, read on the forward strand.
GAGCCGGGCGTCGGCCGGCACGCCGCCGAGGCGCGCGGGCGGCTGTCCCTGCTGAACGAGGCAGGCGTCCGGCTCGGCACCACCCTGGACATGTGGCGCACCGCCGAGGAACTGGCGGAGATCGCCGTGCCGCGCTTCGCCGACCTGGTCGTCGTCGACCTGGTGGAGAGCGTCCTGGCCGGCGAGGAGCCACCGCCCGGACGGCTGCACTCCGACGTGGCGCTGCGCCGGGTGGCCGTCTGGGCGGGCGAGGACTCCCTCGACACCCCGATCGGCCGCGTGGACGAGCCGGCCGACTACCCCGCCGGCACGCCCCAGGCCCGGTGTCTGGAGACCGGGCAGCCGGTCACGGACTCGGTGCTGACCGCCGCCCTGGCCGGGCACCCGGCCGGCCGGGTGCACCCCGTCGACCTGCTCGGCGAGGGCGTGCACTCCTACCTGGGCGCTCCGCTGTCCGCGCGGGGCTCCGTCCTGGGCCTGGCGGGGTTCTACCGCCGTGGCAGGACGAGGCCGTACGAGCAGGACGACCTGGCGCTGGCGGGCGAGCTGGCGGCCCGCGCCGCGACCAGCGTGGACAACGCCCGCCGCTACCGCCGGGAGCACCACGCCTCCCTCACCCTGCAGCGCAGCCTGCTGCCGCACGCCCTGCCCCGGCTGAGCACCGTCGAACTCGCCTCACGCTACCTGCCCGCGGACGCCAGGGCGGGTGTGGGCGGGGACTGGTTCGACGTGATCCCGCTGTCCGGGATGCGGGTGGCGCTGGTCGTCGGGGACGTGCCCGGGAACGGTCTGCAGGCGGCAGCGACCATGGGCCGGCTGCGCACGGCGGTGCGGACGCTGGCCGGGCTGGACCTGCTGCCCGAGGAGGTACTGGTCCACCTGGACGACCTGGTCAGCCGCACCCCCGACGAATCGGCCGACGAACAGGACCCCGCGACCGGGGCCACCTGCCTGTACGCGGTGTACGACCCGGTGTCGTGTCGCTGCACGGTCGCGCGGGCCGGCCATCCGCCGCCCGCCCTGCTGACGCCGGACGGGGAGGCGCGGCTGATCGACCTGCCGGCCGGTCCGCCGCTCGGGCTCGGCGGGATCCAGCCGTACGAGTCCGCCACCGTCGACCTGCCCGCGGGCAGCCTGCTGACGATGTACACCGACGGCCTGCTCAAGGAGAGCCGCGGTTACGGGGACACCGAGGCGCGCACCGGGCGGCTGCTGGCCTCGCTGAGCCGCGCCGGTCCGGCGCTGGAGGACATCTGCGACCGGGTCGCGGACACCCTCCTGCCCGGCGGCCCGCACGACGACGTGGCCCTCCTGCTGGCCCGTGTGCACGCGCTGCCCGAGGACCGGGTGGCGTCCTGGGAGTTCCCGTCCGACTCCTCGGTCGTGGCGCGGGCCAGGGCACTGACCCGTGCCCAGCTCGCCGCCTGGGACCTGTCGGAGCTGGACTTCAACACCGGGCTGGTGGTCAGCGAGCTGGTCACCAACGCCGTGCGGTACGGCGGTCAGGGGCCGGTGGGCCTGCGGTTGCTGCGCGACGACTCACTGATCTGCGAGGTCTCCGACCGCAGCAACACCTCTCCGCGCATCCGGCGGGCGGCCACGACCGAGGAGGGCGGGCGCGGCCTGTTCCTGGTGGCGCAGTTCACCAAGAGCTGGGGCGCCCGTTACATGCCGCAGGGCAAAACGGTGTGGGCCGAGCAGATCCCCCAGCCCGAGCAGCCCGCGCCGGAGACGGACGAGCAGGCGCTGCTGGCCATGTTCGACGACCCCGGCTGACCCGCCGGCCGGCACCACGGCCGCAGACCGCGATGCCGCGGACGGCCGGGCCGCACCCCTCCCCCGGCACCTCGTCGGTGGCGGCCGGGGTGCTCCGGGCGGAGGGCGGCCACGCCCTCCGGGCGCCACCGTGACCACGAGGAAGGAGGCGGCGGCCGTGCGAGGAACAGCCGTGCACACCGACGGGCACGCCGGTGAGCGGAGCACACGGACGCACTCGGTGCCCTCCGGCTGTGCGACGGCCGCTCCGTTCCCGCCCGTCCGGGAGGTGACGGGCGCGTGAGCCGCATCCTGGTGACCGGTTCGACGGACGGCCTGGGACGTGCCGCGGCGGCCTCATTGCTGTCCGAGGGGCACGAGGTCGTGCTGCACGCCCGGAACCAGCAGCGCGCGGCGAGCCTCGGTCCGCTGACCGACCGCGGGGCGGACGTCGTCACGGGTGATCTCACGGAACGCGACGCCGTACGGCGCATCGCCGCCGAGCTGAACGGCGCCCGACCGCTCGACGCGGTCATCCACAACGCCGGCGTCTGGAGCGGGCCCCCGGTCATGCCGGTCAACATCGTCGCGCCGTACCTGCTCACGGCCCTGCTGCGCGGACCGCGCCGGCATGTCTACCTCAGCAGCGGCTCGCACTTCAGCGGGCGTCCCTCGCTCGACCGGGTCGACTGGCGGGGCCGAAGCGCGGGCTCCTACGCCGACAGCAAGCTGTACGTCACGGCACTCGCCGCCGCGGTGGCCCGCCTGCGCCCCGGAACGCTGAGCAACGCGGTGGATCCGGGCTGGGTGCCGACCAGGATGGGCGGCCCCCACGCGCCGGACGATCTCGAACTCGGCCACCGGACACAGGCGTGGCTCGCCTCCAGCGACGATCCCGAGGCCCTGACCAGCGGCGGGTACTGGTACCACCGCCGGCGGACGGAACCGCACCGCGCCGTCCACGACGAGGCGTTCCAGGACCGTCTCCTGCGCACGCTGGCCGGGGAGACGGACACCGTGCTCTGACCGGGCGCCGCCCGGGGCGGACACGGGACCGCCGCGAGTCCGTCGTCCGGCGGAGCTCACGGGGCCGCGGTGGGCAGTGCGCCGCGGCCCGCCGGGGTGAGAGCCGTCACGGTGTGCGGAACCCTCGGAAGGTCACCTGCCTGCGGGTGGTGAAGCCGAGCCGCTCGTACAGGGCGATGGCGTCGCCGTTCGCCTCGGCCACGTGCAGGAAGGGGCGTTCGCCGCGGGCCAGGATCCGCGCGGCGAGCGCACCGACCAGGCGTGCGGCGTGGCCTCGCCCGCGTGCCTCGGGAGCGGTGCAGACGGCGCTGATCTCGGTCCAGCCCGGAGGCCGCAGCCGCTCCCCCGCCATCGCCACCAGCACGCCGTTGTCGCGGATGCCGAGGTAGGTGCCGAGCTCGTGGGTGCGCGGCCAGAACGGCCCCGGCCGGGTCCGCGCCACGAGGTCGAGCATCTCGGCCACGCTGTCCGCGCCCAGCCGGACCACCTCGGTCCCGGTCTCCCGGTGGGAGTGGTCGGGCCGGGCGGTGCCGGGCCGGATCATCTGGCGGCCCTCGAGACGGAAGACCGGCTCCCAGTCCGGCGGCGCGGTGGCCGGACAGCTGAACATGTCGGCGAGTTCGCCCGGCCCGAGCAGCCGGGCCAGGTCGGCCCATTCCGCCGCGTCCGGGCCGGCGGACACCGTGGAGAAGGTCGCGACTCCCGGCAGGTAGGCGGCGGCCCGGCCGAGCCGGCGGGCGAGATGCGCGTGGTGACCAGCGAGTGACTGACCCACCGGGTCGTCGAGTGCCGGGACGTCCTGGTCCACCACGGTGCCGTACCTCTCATGTCGTGCGCGGGAGCCGGTCACCCGCACCGCTCGACGCCAGGGGCGTCCCGATCCCGCAAGAGCCATAAGCTCGCGCCGGCCACCCCTTCTGCGACAGGCCGGTGAGCACGGCGATCATAGACATGCGTCTCGGGGGAGACCCGAAGCGGGCCGCTCGGCCACCGGGACGCGCGGACGGCGGCCCAGCGGTGCCTGCCGTGAAGCCGCCCGGATCCGGACCCGATGGCCTCTTCGAGTTCGTGCTCGGCGGTGCAACGCCCCTGGGCGCGGCCGGGGCCGGGGACGTGGTCGGTCCACCGCACGAAGCGGGCGCCGCCTGGTGGGACGAGCGACGGCTCCGGACCGGCCCCGGCCTGGACCGCCTGCCCCCGTACTGCGCCGCATCGAGGCGGGGCCGCCGGTGCTCTGGTCAGCCGTTCCGGCACAAGGCGGGTGTGCCGCCGCCGATGCCGTGCCGGCCGGGAAGGGCTGTCGAGCCCTGTCCCCCGCCTCCGGACGCCGCTCACTTCGGCACCGCGCGCGCGGCGACCGCCACGCAGAGGGCGGCGAGGAGCAGCGTGGCCAGAGCCGCACGCAGGTCCCACTGATGGGCGAGCGCACCGATCACGGGAGGTGCCAGCAGGAATCCGGGCCACTGCCCGACGACCACCACCGACACCCCTTCTCCCGCGGTCAGACCAGGCTGACTGCCGGCCACGGCGAAGGCCGACGGAGTGACACAGGCGATGCCCACCCCGAGCAGCGCGAACCCGACGAACGCCGCGGCCGGGTGCGGCCGGGCCACCACCACCACGGCGCCGAGCCCGGCCGCGAGGGAGGACAGGCGAAGGAGTCGACGCCGTCCGAGCCGTTCGGTCAGCCGGTCACCGCGCAGCCGTGTCACCGCGACGGCCACGGCGTACGCGGTGTAGGTGGCGGCGGCGGCAGAGGGCGCCAGCCCCAGCGAGTCGGCGGCGTAGATGGCGCTCCACTGCGTCACCGCTCCCTCGATGAAGGACGCCTGGAAGGCGATGAACGCCAGGAGCAGAAGCCGCGGGGTGACACGTCGCCGGATGCGCCCCGGCAGCCCTCCTGCCCCGTGGTCGCGGGTGGCGGGCCGCTGATCGGGGAGCCAGCGGCCCGCCGTGAGCAGGCCCACGCCGAGCACCAGGCTGGTCACGGCCATCTGCGCCGCGGGGGTGATGTCCAGCGCGGCGGCCACCGTTCCCAGCAGACCTCCGCAGAGCAGGGCGAAGCTGAAACAGGCGTGGAAGCCGGACAGCAGGGGTCGGCCGTAGCGCCGTTCGACCTCGGCCGCCTGGGCGTTCGTGGGGGCGGACAACAGGCTCGCGGCGAACCCCCAGGTCGCGAAGCCCGCGATGAGGGCTCCCGGCGTCGACGCCGACGCCGTCAAGGGGGCGTTGACCAGGATCAGGGCCGCGCCCGCCCAACTCATCCGGCGCATGCCCGTCTGCCCGATCAGTACGGTGACCAGGGCCAGGGCCGCCAGGTCACCGCCCATGGAGGCGGTGTTGGCCAGTCCCCACGCGGCCTCGTCCATGCCGACCGCGTGCCGGATCTCCGGCACGCGGGCCGACCATCCCCCGACGGCCGACCCCATGATCACAAAGACGAGACAGACGGAGAGCCTGCCCCTCACGACTTCCCGGGCAGGAGACGGCCGCACACCCGATTCGTTCACCTGGTCCCTTCCTCGAACGCCGAAGGCCGAAGGCCGGACGCCGGACGCCGGACGCCAAGAAGAATCGCAAACCCCCGCCTCCCACCGGCTCCTGGCTTCCCGCGAGCCCGGCGAGTGGGCCCGCCCCCGGCCCGCCCGGACCACCAGGGCCTCCAATCCACCATCCCGGACGGGAGGGCCGTCAGGCGGGATCACGTCATTCACCGCGGGTCGTGACGCGAAGACGCACAGGCTGTTCTGTGGCCTGTCCCCCTGTCGGGGGTAGACGACGATCACAACCAGACGCCGATCACCGAAGGAGACCGGTCGTGAACAAGGGCAAGCAGATCACGGGCGCGGCCCGTGAGGAACTCGCGCGGGAGATGAAGAAGGAGTACGAGAAAGGTCTGTCCATACGGGCCATCGCCGAAGCGCACGGACGGTCGTACGGATTCGTCCACCGCGTGCTCACCGAGGCGGACGTCCCTCTGCGCAGCCGGGGCGGGGACCGCCCGCACCGACGGCTCGAGGAGGCCGGGCGTCCCCGAAGGTGACGACGGCCGTCCCGCCGGGGGCTCGGCCCCGCGGCTCCTGCGGCGGGCCGATCCCGGCGGGGACCGTCCTCCCCACCACGGGTTCGGCGCCGGGACCGGTACCGCTCTTGGCCGCCGTCCCCCTCACCCCGCTCGTGGAGGCCGCCGCACGAGGTGAGGGCGGCGACGGGGACGGGGACGGGAAGGAACGGACGAAGGCCGGGCGTTCCGTGACCCGGTGGGCCGTACGCGGCGGCACGGCCCACCGGCCGTCCGGACCGGATCCCGGCCTCGCCCCACGGCATCGTCAAGATGCTCGACGAACACGGCGGTCACCGGGCGGACGCGCGTGCGCACCCGGACGTGGCCCGGGAAACCGAGGAGGCGTTCCACGCGCTCGCCGGCCGCTGCAACATCCCCGAGCAGCACGGGACGTCCCACCGGCACCTGGACAACCGATGGCGCTCGCAGGCCCGTCGAGCTTCGGAACGGAACACCGCTGCCGCGTCACCCGTCAGGGTCCGGCCGGGTGCTCGTAAGCGCTGATCCGCTGTCGTCCGGGCCCGACGCCGTGCCAGGATCCGACGCATGCCAGTCCGATACCCGCGCCCCCTGCGTCCCGGTGACCGTGTCGGTGTGACCGCTCCGTCGAGCGGGGTCGCAGAGGGACTGCGCCGGCGGCTGGACGTCGCCGTCCGCGACGTGGGGGCGCGCGGGTACGAGGTCGTCGTCGGACGGTGCATGGACGGCTCCGGACACGTCAGCGCCCCGGCCGCCGAGCGCGCGAGCGAACTGATGTCGATGCTGACCGATCCCACCATCCGGGCCGTCGTGCCGCCCTGGGGCGGGGAGACCGCGATCGACCTCGTCCCGCTGCTCGACTGGGACCGGCTGCGGGAGGCGGAGCCGACCTGGCTCGTCGGGTTCTCCGACATCTCGACCCTCGTCACACCGCTGACCCTGCTCACCGGCACGGCGACCCTCCACGGCAACAACCTCATGGACACGCCCTACCGCGTGCCCGAGGGACTTCTGTCGTGGCTGGACGTCGTCGCCGCGCCCCCGGGCCACCGGTTCACCCAGACCCCGCCCGGCCGCCACCGGACCACGGGCTTCGACGACTACGCCGCCCTCCCCGGCGTACGCGAGTACACGCTCGACTCCCGGGGCACGTGGACCCGACTCGACGGCACCGGTGCGGTGGAGACCCGGGGGAAGGCCGATCGGCGGCTGCATCGAGACGCTGTGCAATCTCGCGGGGACGCCCTACCTCGACGTCACGGCCTTCGCCCGCACCCGGTCCCCGGAAGGGCTCCTCGTGTACGTGGAAGCAGCCGGGGACGACGCCTTCACCATCTGCCGGAACCTGCACGGCATGAGGCTCGCCGGGTTCTTCGACCGCGCCAACGCTATCCTCGTCGGGCGGACCGGCGCACCGGACAGCAGCTCCCTCACCCAGCACGAAGCCGTCCTCGACGCTCTCGGCCCCCTGAACGTGCCGGTCATCGCCGACGTCGAGTGCGGCCACGTCCCGCCCTACATGCCGATCGTCAACGGCGCCCGCGGCCGCGTCGTCCACTCCCCCGGCCGGAGCGAGCTGACGCAGACGCTGGACTGACGTGCCGGGCCGGACGCCCGGCACGGGGGAAGCACGACGGTGCCCCACCAAACCCCGCGCACGCGCGTGATCGGCCGACGGGCCCGCCGGCGCGCCGACGAGTGGCCCGACGCCCCGTCAGCGCACGCCGCGGTCGCGGGTCTCCGGGAGGGTGTCGTCGTGAGGGAGGGCGCAGGACGGCGTGGGCGCCGGGCCGAGGGGGTTTCGAGGCACTTCGAAGGCGTGCCCGCGCCACCGGCGCGTTCCGGGGCGCGGCCCGGCCGTCGCGGCGGCCGGGCCGCGCACGCCGGCGACCGCCTACTGCGGCTTGGTCGCGATCTGGATCAGATTGCCGCAGGTGTCGTCGAAGACGGCGGTGGTGACGGGGCCCATCTCCAGGGGCTCCTGGGTGAAGCGGACGCCGAGGCCGCGCAGGCGTTCGTACTCGGCATTCACGTCGTCGACGGCGAACTGGGCGAGCGGGATGCCGTCCTTGACGAGCGTGTCGCGGTAGGGCTTGACGGCCGGGTGGCCGGCGGGCTCCAGGAGGAGTTCGGTGCCGTCGGGCTCGTCGGGCGAGACGACGGTCAGCCACCGGTCCTCCTCCCCCACCGGGACGTCGTGCTTCTTCACGAAGCCGAGGATCTCGGTGTAGAAGTGCTCAGCCTTGGCCTGGTCGTCGACGAAGACGCTGGTCAGGTGGATCTTCATGGGGTGTCGTCCTCCGGTCCGGATGGGTCGGGCACGAGCCATCGCTCGGCGATCTGCCGCAGCGGGGCCGTGTTGAGGTCGTGGAACTTGTAGCGGCCCTCCCGCCTGGTCTCGACGAGGCCGGCGGCCTCCAGCACGGCGAGGTGTTGGGAGACCCCCTGGCGCGAGATGCGGAGCTGGTGCTTCATGCTCAGTCGTGAGCAGATCTCGAACAGTGTCTGTCCGGACTTCTGCGTGAGCTCGTCGAGGATGGTGCGACGGGTGGGGTCGGCCAGGGCCTTGAAGAGGTCGTCGGCCACGGCCACAGGATAGGCAAGTAATCACTTGCCTATCAAGTCGGGAAGCGCCGTCTCCCCCGGGCCACCCGTGAGAGCCCGAAAAAAATCGGACGGCATGTCGAGAAACCGCGGCCGGCTCCGTCCCCGGGGTGAACGCGACCACAATGGGTCGTACCAGCACCGAGGAGAAGCACCATGGCGAAGTACCTGCTGCTCAAGCACTACCGCGGCGCCCCGGCTTCGGTCAACGACGTGCCCATGGACCAGTGGACGCCGGAGGAGATCTCGGCGCACGTGCGGTACATGAACGACTTCGCGGCCCGGCTCGAGGAGACCGGCGAGTTCGTCGACAGCCAGGCGCTCGCCCCCGACGGGATGTTCGTCCGGTACGACGGAGAGGGCCGCCCGCCGGTCACCGACGGCCCGTTCGCCGAGACCAAGGACCTCATCGCCGGCTGGATGGTGATCGACGTCGACAGCCGCGAGCGCGCCGTCGAGCTGGCCGGGGAGCTCTCGGCCGCCCCCGGGGCGGGCGGAAAGCCGATCCACGAGTGGCTCGAGGTGCGTCCGTTCCTGACCGCGTCGCACACCGTCACCGAGTGATCCACCGATGGACGACGTCCTGCTGAGGAGCCTCACGCCGAGCGTGCTCGGGATCCTCGTCCGCCGCGGAGCCGACTTCGCGGCGGCCGAGGACGCCGTGCAGAACGCACTGGTCGAGGCGGTCCGCCTGTGGGCGGCCGGCCCTTCCCCGAGCCCTCGGCTCCGCTCGAGCGGGGGAGACCCCGTCCGGGACGTGAAGGGCTGGCTGGTCACCGCGGCCTGGCGCAAGTTCCTCGACGCGACCCGGGCGGACGCCGCCCGCCGCCGGCGCGAGGACCTCGTCGACGCGGAGCCGGCGCCCGGGCCCGTGCCCGCCGCGGACGACACGCTCCAGCTCTACTTCCTGTGCGCCCACCCGTCGCTGACGCCGTCGTCCGCGGTCGCGCTGACGCTGCGCGCCGTCGGCGGGCTCACCACCCGCCAGATCGCCCGGGCCTACCTGGTGCCCGAGGCGACCATGGCGCAGCGCATCAGCCGGGCCAAGCGCACCGTCTCCGGCGTGCGGTTCGACCGGCCCGGCGACGTCGCCACCGTGCTGCGCGTCCTCTACCTGGTCTTCAACGAGGGCTACTCCGGCGACGTCGACCTCGCCGCCGAGGCCGTCCGGCTCACCCGGCAGCTCGCGGCCGCGATCGACCACCCCGAGGTGTCGGGGCTGCTCGCCCTCATGCTGCTCCACCACGCCCGGCGCGCCGCCCGGACCGCGCCCGACGGCAGCCTGGTGCCGCTCGCCGAGCAGGACCGCGGCCGATGGGACACCGGGGCGATCGCCGAGGGCATCGGGATACTCCAGGCGGCCCTCGCCCGCGACCGGCTGGGCGAGTTCCAGGCCCAGGCCGCGATCGCGGCGCTCCACGCCGACGCGCCCGCCGCCGAGGAGACCGACTGGGTGCAGATCGTCGAGTGGTACGACGAACTCACGCGCCTGACCGACAGCCCGGTCGTCCGGCTCAACCGCGCGGTGGCCGTCGGCGAGGCCGACGGGCCGCGCGCCGGCCTGGCGGCGCTCGCGGCGCTGGACCCCTCGCTGCCCCGCCACGCCGCGGTGGCGGCGTACCTCCACGAGCGCGACGGCGACCTGGCGACGGCGGCACGGCTGTACGCCGAGGCGGCCCACAAGGCGCCCGACCTCGCCGAGCGCGACCACCTGACGCGCCGGGCGGCCCGGCTCAACGCCCGCCGGCGTCGCTGACGGGCCGCGCCCGGATCCTCCCCCGGCCCCGTGGATGCCGGCAGCAGCGGGCGACGCACGTGCGCGTCGGCGCCCGCACCCGCGCCCCGCCCGCATCCGTATCCGCGCCCGCGGACGGTCCCGGGCGTGTCCGGCAGGCCGGCTCCCGGGGCCGTCGCGCACACGGCTCCACGGCCATGAGGTCCTGCGACCGGATCCGGCGGGCTGTCCGGGCACACCAGGCCCCCCGGCCGGCTCCTCGGCTCCGGATGTGACGCCGCCGCCACCGGGAGCCCGCGCACCGCCTTCCGGGCGGCCGACCGTCCCGCAGGGGCCCGCCGGGCCCGGGGTCCCGGGGCGGTTAGGGTCGGTCTTCGGCCACGGCGTGCGAGGTCAGGAGAACAATGGCTCGGTCAGGGAGGCGTCTGTGAACGTCGGTGTGCAGCGGGGTGCGATCGCCGCCGTGCAGGTGCTCGGCCTCGCCGTGTGGTTCTCCATGTCGGCGGTGGTGCCCGGCCTGCGAAGCGCCTGGGGGCTCTCGGCCGGCGGCGCGGTGTGGCTGACGGCCTCCGTGCAGTGCGGCTTCGTCGCCGGGGCCGTGGCCTCGACCGCCCTGAACCTGGCGGACCGCGTCCCGCCCCAGCGCCTGCTCGCCGCCAGTGCCGCGGCAGCCGCCGCCTGCACCGCGGCGCTGGCCCTGTTCGCCGACGGGCCGGCCGTCGCCGTCCCGCTGCGCTTCATGACCGGGGTGTTCCTGGCCGGGGTCTACCCCACCGGCATGAAGCTCATGGCCTCCTGGGCCGGCAGCGCCGGACGGGGCAGGACCATGGGCGTCCTCATCGCCGCCCTCACCCTCGGCTCCACCCTTCCCCACCTCATCGCCGGGCTGGGCTCCCTGCCCTGGCGCGGTGTCCTGCTCGCCGCGGCGGCGGCCGGGCTCGCGGGCTCCGTCATATCCCTGGCCTTCGTCCGGCCCGGCCCCCACGCGGCGCCGGCCGCGCCCGCCCGCAACCCCCGGTACGCGCTGACCATGTTCACCGAGCGCGGGCCGCGCCTGGCCAACCTCGGCTACTTCGGGCACATGTGGGAGCTCTACGCCCTGTGGACCTGGATCCCGGCCTTCCTCCTGGCGACCGACGCCGCGGGAGACCTGCCGGGCTCGGTGGAGGTCACGGTCTTCCTCACCATGGGCATCGGCGGGGTGGTCGGCTGCCTGCTCGGCGGCTGGGGCGCCGACCGCTTCGGCCGCCCGCCCGCCGCCCTGGCGGCGCTCCTCCTCAGCGGCCTGTGCTGCCTTCTCTCCCCGCTCTTCTTCCACGCCCCGCCGGCGCTCCTGCTCGCCTTCTGCACGCTGTGGGGCGCCGCCGTGATCGCGGACTCAGGGGTGTTCTCGACATCGCTGAGCGAGGTCGCCGACCGCCGCTACGTCGGGACGGCCCTCACCGGGCAGACCGCGATCGGATTCGCCCTCACCGTCGTCAGCATCCAGCTCACCCCCCTGCTGGCCGAGGCCGTCGGCTGGCGCCACGCCTTCCTCCTCCTCGCCCCCGGGCCCCTTGCCGGCGTCCTCGCCATGCGCGCCTTCGGCAGCCGCGCCACACCCCTCCCCTCCCCGCACGGCACTTCCTGACGCCCGGTGATCACCCGCACGCCGCCGCCGGCGAGCGGTCGGGCCGGACGGGCCGGGGACCGGCGGCCGCCGTCACGTACGGCCCGCGGATCGCGGGCTCCCGTGGCGACGGCCCGGACGGCGAGGCGTGCGAGGGCCCCCTCCACCGCGGTGGGCGGGGTGTCGGTGGCTCCGGGGGGGAGAAGACGTCCTGTCCGGAGGGCGAAGGCCGCCAAGGCCTCCGGATCGGCCGTGGGCTCACCGGCGAGCGCGCCCTTGTCCTGGGGGGCGACCGTGGCGGACTTCCCGTCCCGGGGTGACGTACGGGCCCTGTCCGGTCCGGCGGGCCGACCGCGGTGTTGCTCCGGCCGGGTGACACACGGAGCGCGGTCCGACGCCCCGGCAGGGACGCTGGCGTCATGGCACCCTCCATGACAAGACGGCTCGCCGCCGCGCTGCTCGTCTGGCTCACCGCCCTCCCGGGAACGGTCGCGGCGGCCCCGGCCGGCGGGGATCCCGGGACCTCGGACGGGGCTCCCGCGACCACCGACGACTGGCTGTCGGCCCTCGAGGGGGCCGTCCGTCCCCTGCACACCACCGAGCCCACGGGCCCCTGGAAGGACCTGCACCCCTTCGGGGAGGCGGTCGGCGACGCCGCGGTGGTCGGCATCGGCGAGGCCGCCCACGGCTCCCACGACTTCGTCGCCTTCCGGCACCGGGTGTTCCGGTACCTGGTCGAGCAAAAGGGCTTCCGCTCCTTCGTCCTGGAGGCCGGCTGGAGCGCCGGTGTGCGCCTCGACCAGTACCTGCTCACCGGCTGCGGCGATCCCGTCCGGATCATGTCCGAGGAGTTCCAGAACGCCTACCTGCTGCTGCACAGCCAGGAGTACCTGGACATGATCCGCTGGATGCGCGCGTACAACGTCGCCCACCCCGGCGATCCGGTCAGGTTCGTCGGTGACGACAACGCCTACGCCGGCCCGGAGCTGTACGACCGGGTCGTCGGACACGTCCGGCGCGCCCACCCCGACCTGCTGCCCGCCGTCACCGAGCTGTACCGGGGGCTGCGCCCCACCGTGCCCGTCGGCGAGTGGATCCGCGCCGCCATGGCCGCGCCCCTGGACGAGCGCCGTGCGCGGGCCGAGCGCACCGGTCGCGTCCTCGCGCTGCTCCGCGCCCGCGAACCCGCCGGGACGGACGACGACCACGCCTGGGCGGTCCGGCACGCCACCGTCGTCGACCAGGTGGCGCGCATGTACACCTTCGACCTCACGGATCCCCGAGCCGCGCCGGAGGCCATGGCCTACCGCGACACCGTCATGGCGGACAACGCCCTGTGGTGGCACCGCCACACCGGCCACCGGCTGGTGCTCGGCGGGCACAACAGCCACCTGTACACCGTCAGTTCCACCCCCGGTCTGCCTCTCACCCAAGGAGCGGTGCTCCGACGGCGACTGGGTGACGACTACCTGGCGGTGGGGCTCTCCTTCGGCCGGGGCGCCGTGCGCGCCACCGGACGGGGGCTGCAGAACCCGGCCGACGAGGACGTCAGGCGGTTCGCGGTGGAGTCCGCCGCTCCCGGTTCGGTCGAGCACGTCCTGGACCGGGTGAGTCACGGGAACTGGTACCTCGACCTGCGGACCGTGCCACTCGCCGCCCGTGCCGGGCTGGACGTCGCCCGGCCCAAACGGGAGATCGGCACGGACTTCCCTCCGCCCGGCGACCGGGTCAACCTGCTGAGGTCGGCGGACCTGGTGGTGCACCTGCACGAGATCCGGCCCAGCCTCCCGGTCCAACGCGGCTGAGCACCCCCTGCGGCGGGGATCCCGGGAGCGCTCGGCCGCCGGACGCGGACGGCGGGCTGCGCGTCGCCGCCCGCCCGGAGGTACCCGGAGGTGCGCCTACTCCTTCACGAACGCCAGCAGGTCGGGGTTGACGACGTCGGGGTGCGTCGTCAGCATCCCGTGCGGCAGTCCCTCGTAGGTCTTCAGCCGGCCGTTGCGCAGGAGCTCGGCGGACAGCGGTGCCGAGTTCTCGTAGGGGACGATCTGGTCGTCGGTGCCGTGCACGACGAGCACCGGGACCTCGATCTTCCTGAGGTCCTCGGTGAAGTCGGTTTCCGAGAACGCCTTGATGCACGCGTAGTGGGCGCTGGCCGCGCCCTGCATGCCCTGCCGCCACCAGTTGTCGATCACGCCCTGCGACACCTTCGCCCCGGGGCGGTTGAATCCGTAGAACGGGCCGGACGGCACGTCGACGTAGAACTGGGCGCGGTTGGCGGCGAGGGCCGCGCGGAACCCGTCGAAGACCTCGATCGGGAGACCGCCCGGGTTGGTCGGCGTCTGCACCATGAGGGGCGGGACGGCGCCGACGAGGATCGCCTTGGCGACCCTGCCGGGCTTGGCGCGTGCGACGTAGCGCGCGACTTCGCCGCCGCCGGTCGAGTGGCCGATGTGGACGGCTCCCCGCAGGTCGAGGGCGTCGGTCAGAGCCGCGACGTCGGCGGCGTAGGTGTCCATGTCGTGGCCGGTCGCGCTCTGGGAGGAGCGGCCGTGGCCCCGCCGGTCGTGGGCGATGACGCGGTGCCCCTGGGCGAGGAAGAACAGCATCTGGTTGTCCCAGTCGTCGGCGCTGAGCGGCCACCCGTGGTGGAAGACGACCGGCTGGGCGTCGCGTGGGCCCCAGTCCTTGTAGAAGATGCTCGTGCCGTCGCTCGTGGTGACCGTGCCCATGGCGGATCCTTCCGACGTGCGTCGTTCCCTCGGGATGGCGGGGACCAGGCGGCCGCGCGGGGCGGCCGGGGCACACCTGTGGGCCGGCCGGCCCGTCGCGACCGCGGTCCTGTCGGACATTACCCCTCGGGTGGTCATCACGCTTCCGGAGAACGGAGGGTGCGTGTTCCCCGCCCCGGTCAGCGGTGCGGGCAGGGGCCCGTCACCGGCCGACCCTTCCGTCGACGCACTCGCGCAGCAGATCGGCGTGTCCGCAGTGACGGGCGTACTCCTCGACCCTGTGCGCCGACAGCTCCCGGATCGCGATCCGGTCCTTCCCCACCCGCTCGCCCAGGTCCGGATGCCCCGCCGGCGCGGCGTCGGTCGCCGCCTGCTCGCGCTCCGGATCGCGGTACGCGGCGTCGACCACGGTCTGCTCGGCGACGGCTCCGTGGAAGTCGGCGTCCTTCGGCCGTACGGCTTCGGCAGCGGGCCGCCGTCGCTGATCCAGTTGCGCCGGTCCCGTTCCGCCTCGGCGAGGTGCCGGACCGGGCCGAGCAGCGACATCGTCGACGGCGGGACCGACCGACGGGCCGGCTGCTCCGCGTCCAGGCCCTCGCACTTCATCCGCAGGGTCATGCGGTGGTCCGTCAGGAAGTCCTGCAGCGTCGCGAGTTCGCCGTCCGGACCGGCACCTTCCGTGTTGCGGGGGTCGTCGTCCGGGTCGGCCCACATGTCGGGGTGGACGGTCGCCCGGGTCCATCGCGCGGGTCGGTCGCTCATGCGCCGCACGCTCGTCCATGACGTCCCGGGACCGCCACCGGATTTCCGCTCCGGGGGCCGTCACGACCGGCTCGACCGGTCCCGGCCGCCCGCCGGTTCCCGCGCCGTCCCCGGCGTGGACGGGGCCGCCGTCCGTGCGCCGATCGGCCCCGGCGCGGGTGCGCGGGGACCGCGATCAGGCACCTGGTCACCGGGGCGGCCGTTGTCGCCCCGTCGCTCGCGCCGCCTGCCCTGGGCGTGCGGGGCGCGGTCAGCGGTCGGAGGCCGGGAGGCGGGCCAGGCCGGACTCGAGCATGATGCGGTCGACCGTCGCGGTGAGGCTGCTGTCGGCGCCGACGACGGTCTCGATGCCGCCGGGCAGCAGATCGCGTTCCCGGTACCAGTCGCGCATCTCCCTCTCGCCGTACTCGCCCGTCTGCGGCTTGGTGGCGTTGCGGGCGAGGGTCTCCTCGAACGGCACGTCCAGGTAGTAGGCGTGGGTCGGGCCGCGGTGGTCGGCGCGCAGTGCCGCGAGCATGTCGCCGTAGTGGTCGGCGTACAGGATGCCCTCCACCACGACGTGGAACCCGGCGTCGAGGGCGTAGCGGGCGGTCAAATCGATCAGCCCGATGTTGGCCGCGCCGGGCCGGTCGCGTTCGCGCAGGACGATGCGGCGCAGGTTGTCCTGGCCGACCAGGGCCAGGCCGCGGCCGAACCGTGCGCGCAGGCCGGCCGCGACGGACGACTTGCCCGAGGCGCTGTTGCCGCGCAGCACGACCAGCCGGGTCTCTTCGGTGCCCACCATCACGGCGGACACGCTATCGGCCCACGACCGTGGCGCGGGTGTCCCGGCCCGCCCCGGACGGGGCGCGCGGCAGCACGGCCGGAGTCACGGCCGGGCCGGGCGCCGCCCCGGTCCGGGCGGTGCCGGGCGTCCGGACGCGGGGGCCGGGGGACGCGCGCGCGGTCCGTCCTGCGAGTACGCCGTCCGGCGCCCGTCGCGCCGGTCACCGTGACGGCGCGGCCGGAACAGCTCGTCACTCGTGCGTCGGTCCGCACCTCGGCGACGGGTCGCCGGGCCCGGTCGGCCGGCTCCCTGACGCCCGGTCCGGTCAGGGACGTGTGCGCCCGCTGCCGGACCTCGTGGCCGTCCGGCCGCCGCGGCGGCCGGCCGGTGCCGGTGTGCCCGGTCGGCACCACCGCGTGGGCGGTGGGGCCCCCGGACACGCGCGAGGCGGCGGTGACGTGCCCGATACCGTCTCCTCCCCGTCGCCCCGCCTTCGTGTCCTCGCGTCCCCGGGATCCGCGGACCGGGGATAACGCCGTGTTATGGCCAAGCGTTAGTACCCCGTTCGCCGTTCCTCCGGAATTCTGGGTCATGTCCATGGCGAACTGCCGCATCACGGGCGGGTGTTCGCCGTGGGCACGGCCCGTCGGGCCGTCAGCCCCCCACCTACACGTCCCCGACGTGTCTTCCGAATCGAGGAACCTTGCGCATATCAAGGCTCGTGCCCGCTCTCGCCGCAGCGGCGGTCTCCGTCCTCGCGCTTCTCGCTCCCACCGCCACCGCGGCGCAGGCACCCCCGGCCACCAAGCCCGCGCAGCCCATCATCGGCGGCGGACAGGCCACCAGCGGTCCCTGGGCCGCCCGGCTGTTCTCGAACGGCAGGGAGACCTGTTCGGCGACGATCATCGCCCCGACCTGGATCCTCACCGCCAAGCACTGCGTCACCGGCGGAGGCCTGTCGTTCCGCATCGGCAGCCTGGACCAGCACAGCGGCGGCACCCTGGCCAACGGCGTCCAGACCTACACCCACAGCGCGGACCTGGCGCTCGTCCGTCTCGACCGTTCCGTGTCGGCGACCTACGCCAGGCTCGGACAGTCCGGCTCCGTGCGGGTCGGTCAGAGCGTGCAGGTGTACGGCTGGGGCGCCACCTCCCAGTGCGGTTCGGAGGCCAACTGCCAGTCCCGCTACCTGAAGGTCGCCAACGTCACGGTCACCGGCGCCTGCGGTGACGCCTACGGCGGCTCCGCGATCTGCGCCCGCCGGGGCGACGGCATCACCGCCGGCGGTGACTCCGGCGGCCCGATGATGGCGAACGGCCTCCAGGTCGGCGTCGCCTCCACCAGCGACCGCCAGACGACCACGGCGTACACCAACGTGACGGCGTACCGCTCCTGGATCCAGTCGATCGCGGGCGTCTGAACCGCCCCGCCTCCCGGTGAGCACCGGGCCCCTCACCGCTGCGGGGTGAGGGGCCCTGCGCGTGTCCGCCTGTCCGCGTCCCCCCGCCGGCCGGTCCCCCGTCCCGCACGTGCCCCGGCACGAGGGCCCTCAGACCGGGCACCGCGCCCGAACCCCCTCGCGCCTCGCGGGACAACGAGCCGTCAGGGGCGAGGGGGCATCGGCCTTCCCTGCGCCGAGGCGTTCACCGGCAAGGGGCGGAAGCCCCTTTCAGCGACCGGGCTGCCGGAGCATGCACCAGGTGACGGGGCCGTCGTCGGGCAGGGGCACCTCCGCGGTGACGGTGAAGCCGAGACGTTCGTAGAACCGCACGTTGCGCGCGTCCGAGGTCTCCAGGAACGCGGCGCACCCCGCGCGCTCGGCTGCCGCCAGGCCGGGCCGGAGGACCGCGGTGCCCAGACCCGCGCCCTGGGCGCTCGGGTCCACCCCCACCGTGGCGAGGAACCACACCGGCTCGCCGGGGCGGTGCGGTGCCGGCGCGCGCTCGGCGGACTCGAACGCCGCCGCGCGGTCCCCGGCGAGCCCGGCGACCAGCGGCCCCACCTCGGCGAGGGCCGGGCCCGGGTCCCGCTCGGGAGTGGTCCAGGCCGCGACGGCGAGCCGGTCGTCGCTGACCCATGCGCGGCCGTGTTCCAGCGCGACCCGGGTCAGGAACAGCTCCTGCAAGCGGCGCACCCGTTCCCGGTGGCCGTCGGCGGCGACCACGTGCCGCGTGAAGGGGTGGTCCGCGAAGGCGCGGGCGAGCGTGCGGACGGCCACGGGCACGTCTTCGCGCGTCGCGGGCCGCACGTGCGGGGCAGGCAGGGGCATCGTCGTCCTCGGGAAGTGCTCGGTGGTGTCAGGAGCCGGCGTTCACCGGGCGGGAGCCGGCGGGCCGGGGGCGGCGCAGCGGTTCCCAGAGCTTCCGCCGGCCGGACCCGGGGTCCTCGTGCGTCCGGGCGGCGCCGTCGCCCAGCCGCATGACCAGCCGTCGCCCGGCCCAGGGGGGCCACGGCGGCAGCGTGCCGCCGTGGGCGCCGGGGCGGCCGGTGCGGGCGAAGGAGATCCACGCCTCACGCATGCCGTCGGAGAGTTCCCGCGGGGCGTCGGGGCCGACGAGCGGGTCGGAGAGGTGACCGAAGACGAAGCCGATCTCCGCCCTGTGGCAGGCGCCGAGGGCACCGCCGGGAGCGGGCGAGGGCCGGGCGAACTCGTACACGCAGGTGTCCGCTCCGTGCGCGGCGCGGGCCTCGGCCACGCCGAAGACGGTGACGTTCTCCGGGTCGCCGCCGAAGCCGGCGATGTTGTCGCGGACCCGTTCCAGTGCGGCGATCCGGTCCAGGAGGCCGAGGTTGGACGTGCCGTCGGGCAGCAGGAGGAAGCCCTCCGCGCCGAGGCGGTAGTCGAGGGTGACGCACACGACGCCGTCGGCGGCGAGCCGCGCGCCGTCGGAGGAGCGCAGGGAACCGGCCTCGTTGCGGAACGCGCCGCCGTGGATCCGGACCATGACCGGAAGCCTCCCCCCGGTGCGGCCCGGGGCCGGCGTCCACACGTCGACGCCCAGGCAGTCCTCTCCCGGCTCCGCCGCCTCCTCCAGCAGCCCGGCCGTCGCGGGGAGGTAGCCGGGCCGGGGCGCGGACGGGCCGGGAACGAACGCATCGCGCACTCCCGCCCACGGTCCGGGCGGCTCGGGGGGACACAGGCGTCGCGGGCCGAACGGCGGTGCCGCGCAGGGGACGCCCAGGAACGCCGTGACCTCGCCCTCCCGGCGTCCGCGTACCCGGCCGGCGGTGGTGGGGACGGTGACGTGCATGGGACCTCGCGCAGGCTGCCGATCTTTCTTGATCATCTTCACCGCACCCCCGGCGGGCGGACAACTCGTTTTCCGGCGGGCGGTCCGGCGGGCCGGCGACGAGCCGCACGCGCGTTCCGTGCCCGCTGCCCGGGCAGGGGGCGCCTCGGCGGCGTGGCCGTCGGGCCGGTCCCGGGCGCACCGGTCGGCCGCACGTGCGCCCTTCGCCGGTTCGGCTCGTCGCGAACGCCGACGTCGCCCCGCCGGGCGGTCGGCAGAGTACGGACCGTGAGGATCACCAAGTACGGTCACGCGTGCGTGCGACTGGAGAACGACGGCCGGGCGATCGTCATCGACCCGGGCGTGATGACGCCCGAGCCCGAGGCGACGGCGGGGGCCGAGGCCGTCCTCGTCACGCACGAACACTTCGACCACTTCGACCCGGAGGTCCTGCGCGGATCCCGGTCGGCCGTCTACACCTGCGCCGGCGTCGCCCGGCACCTGGGCGGGCTCGGCGACCGCGTGCGGGTGGTCCGCGAGGGCGACCACTTCTCCGTCGCGGGTTTCGAGGTGTCGGTGGTGGGCGACAGGCATCACTTCAGCCACCCGGACGTGCCGCCCGTCGACAACGTCGGTTTCCTGGTCGACGGGGAGGTCTTCCATCCGGGCGACGCCCTGACGGTGACCGACGCGCCCACGCTCCTGCTGCCCGGCCAGGCGCCGTGGCTGACGGTGCCGGACATGATCGGGTACCTCCGCCGCACGGCACCGCCCCGCGCCTACGCCCTTCACGACGGCCTCCTCAACGACTGGGGCCTGAAGGTCCTGGACGACGTCCTGGCCGCCGAAGCCGAACGGGCGGGTGCCGACATCCGGCGGCTCCGCCCCGGCGAGAGCGTCGACCTGTGACCAGGACGGCGGCCGGCCGGGTCGCCGCTCCCGCCGAGCGAGCCGGGGGTACGCCCGCGAGGAGGATCCCGGGGGCCGGGCGGAGATCCGGCGCGGCGCCCTGCCCCGCGCCCCGGCCGGGGCGCGCCGGCCGGGGCTGACCCCCGCCGCCCTGTGCACCGGCGTGATGCCGCTCTCCGCCGCCGGCGTCACCCGTGGCCGGTGCCCTGAAAACGTCCTCCGCCGCCCCGGTCCCCGCCACGGGCGGGCGTGGACCCGCCCGTCGAGCCGGGTGCCCCCGGCGTCGCCCGGCCGAGGGGACGCGCCCCGGCGCCCGAGGCAGGGGCGCGTCCCGTGGCGTCACGCAGCGGAGTCCGCCGGCCCGCCCTTCGGCGAGCCGGTCCGCCGGCGCCGCACCAGGTCGCGGGCCGCCTCCGGCCACCTCGGGTACGCGAAGGCGAAGCCCGCCTCGAGCAGCCGGCCGGGGGTGACGCGCCGGCTCTTGAGCAGCAGTTCCGTGTCCGAGCGCAGCGCGAGGGCACCCGCCTCGGCCATCCACCGGGTCGCGGGCAGGCCCACCGGGACGCGCCACGCGGCGCGCAGGGCACGCATGAACGCGCGGTGCGGAAGCGGCTCGGGGGCGGCCAGGTTCACCGGGCCGGCGAGGTCGTCCCGGTCGACCAGGAACTCGACCGCGCGGACGAAGTCGCGGTCGTGGATCCACGACACGTACTGGGCGCCGCCCGCGACCGGGCCGCCGAGCCCGAGACGGGCCAGCCACGACAGGACGTCGAAGACCCCGCCCCGGTCGGGGCTCATCACCATGGCGGAGCGCAGGGCCACCTTGCGGGTGTGCGGAGTGCCGGCCCGTTCCTGTTCCCGCTCCCAGGCCCTGGCGATGTCCACGCTGAAGGACCAGTAGCCCGGAACGGCCGGCTCCGACCCGCCGATCACACCGGTGCCCTCGTCGTTGGGCGCGTCGAAGCGGTGGGCGTAGACGGTGGCGGTGCTCATCTGGAGCCAGACCCGCGGCGGGCGTGCCGCGGCGCCGATCGCCTCGCCCACGACGCGGGTGGAAAGCACCCGCGAGTCCCTCATCTCCTGGAGATTGGCGGCGGTGTAGCGGCAGTTCACGCTGCGGCCGGCCAGGTTGACCACGACGTCGCTGCCGTCGATCGCCTCCGTCCACGGTCCCGGTGTCCTGCCGTCCCAGTGGACCTCACCGGGCCCCGCCGACCGTCTGGTCAGCACCACGACCTCGTGCCCGGCCGCGGTCAGCGCGCGGTTCAGGACGGTGCCCACCTGCCCGGTTCCCCCGGGAATCACGATCTTCATCCGGCTCTCCCCCTCTGCGTGAGGGCAACCCTACCCCTGAATTGAACGTGTTCAAAACGTGGGAGCGGTGGAGAGCACGGGGGCTCGGCCGCAGGGCGGGGGCCGTCGCCGGCGGTCCCGCTCCGGCCGCCGCGGCGGTCACCGGTGCCGCGGCCGACCGCCTCACGGAGGGACGGCGCGCAGGAGCCGACTACGTTGAGCGCATGACGAACCTCCTCCACCCGCGGCTGTCCGGACTGGGGCGGAACCCGAAGGCTCCCCAGGACGTCCTGATACGCCTGGCGGTGCACGAGGCCGGCCGGCACGGGATGTCGCTGCGTCCCGGGCGGCTGGCGGACGCCGTCGTCGAGGCCCTGTTGGCGCACGGCGACGGCGACACCGCGGTGAACCTTCACGGAGACCGGATCTCCCCGGCGATGCGCCGCAGGATCGCCGAACACCCCGATCCGGCGATCCGCGACGCGTACGCGGACTTCGTCCGCCACACCGTGGACCGCGGGGTGCCGCTCGGCATCGACGCCCTGGAGGAGGCGTACGGCCGCCCCCGGACGGCGCTCGTCGGCGCGTCGAGCCCGAAGCTGCGCGCCGCAGTCGCGCAGACCTGGTACGACCGGCCGGTCGCGGTGCAGGTGCGACTGCTGGCCGACCCGGATCCGCTGGTCCGCGCGGCCGCCACCGCGCGCGAACACCCGGGTGTCCCGCCGGAGTGGAGGGACCGCTGTCTCGCCGACCCGGCCGTGCGCGTCAACGCGGCACGCCACCTCCCGCTCACGTCGGACCAGTTCGCACAGCTCATGCGCACCGGCGACGAGGAGGTCCTTCGGTCCGTCGCCGGAAACCCGCACCTGTCCGCCGACATGGTGGCCCGGCTGCTGGACGTCGACGATCCGGTCGTGCGCGTCGCGGTGGCGCAGAGCCGCCACGTCGACGCCGGAACCCGGGACCGGCTGTACGCACTCGTGGAGGCCGAACGCGCGGACGGGAGCATCGCGGCCGAGGTGGCGCTGGGCTGGTGCTCCACCGGACCGGACTGGCTGCGCGAAGCGCCGCTCGAGGAGCGGATGACCTACCTGGACTGCCGGCACGCGGTGTTCCGGCGCGTGCTGGCCTCCTGCCGCGACCTGCCCGAGGAGGCGTGGCGCCGGCTGGACGACGACCCGGACCTCACGGTCCGCCGTACCGCCGCCCGCCGGCCGGACGCGCCACCGGAAGTCCTGGAACGGCTGGTACGGGCCCACGGCGACGTGTTCCACATCCGGCCCCTGCTCGTCGAGCACCCCCGTTTCCCCCGTCACACGCTGCGGACGTTGGTCGACGAGCCGAGCCCGTGGGTGCGCTACGTCGCCCTGCGGGACCCCGCACTGCCCGTGGCGGCCCTCCGGCGACTCGCCTCCGACGCGAAGCCCTTCCTGCGTCGCGGGGTCGCCGGTCACCCCAACGTCACGGATCCGCTGCTGGAGCGGCTGCTGTCGGATCCGGAGCCCGAGGTCGCCGACGAGGCCGCCGCCAACCCCGCGCTGCCGCACGCCCTGATGCACCGGATCCTCACCGACGCCGGGCTGTGACGCGGAACGGCACGGGACGCACCCGCGCCCCGGTGCCGCCGCAACCCGGCCGGCCCCTGCCGTTCCCCGCCGGCTCGCTCCTCCGCGCCGGGAGTGACGCCCGGTACGGCCGTGGGAGCCCCCGGAGGGTCCGGACACCGGCCGGCCCGCCGGTGAGAACCGGGGCGTCCACCGGGACGGGTGCCGGACGCGGGCGGGAGGACCGCACCGGCACCGGGACTCGAGGGGAGTCGGCGGCGTGTCCGGGCGTAGGCTTCCCTCCGCACGGACACGGCTGGGTGGGGAGCACATGACGGCTGAGACGGCCCGGAGATGGGCATCGGCACTCGATTCGGTGGTGGTGTACGCGCAGGGCGCGCTCTGCCGTCGCCTGGCCCGGGGGACGGTACCGGCGGACGGACGCGTGCGGGTGGCGGGACTGCCCCGCTCGATGGATCCGGGGTCGCTGCGGGCGCGTGTCGTGGGCGCTCCCGGGGTGCGCGTCGCCGAGGCCCGGGTGGAGGTCGAGGCCGAGCCGCTCGCCCCCGGCACGCCCGACGAACTGCGGCGCGAGGTGGAGCGGCTGCGCGACGCGTACGCGGCGGCGCAGGCCCGCCGGGACCGGCAGCTGGGTCTGATCGAGGAGGTCGGGGCCCTGCGTCCGGTGCCGCCGGCCCGCAAGCGGGACGATCCGCACCGCCGCACCCCGGTCGACGCGTGGCTGGGGCTCGCGGACTTCGTCGAGGAGCGGTTGACCGGGTTGCACAGCCGGCTCCTCGGACTGGAGGAGGAGCTGCGCCGGGTCGAGCACGACCTCACCGTCGCCGAGGACAGGCTCTCCCGTGCCTCCACCGACGCACCGCCGGCGCACGTGTCGACCGCGTTGTGCGCGGTCCTGACCCTCGACGGCGCGGGTGACGCGGAGGGGGAGACGGAGGTGGAGGTGGAGTACGGGGTGCCCGGAGCCGTCTGGGTGCCGGCCTACCGCCTCACCCACCGTCAGGGCGAGGGCGCCGGACGTCTGGTGCTGCGCGCGTCGGTCGCCCAGCGCACCGGCGAGGACTGGACCGGCGTACGCATCGCCCTGGCCACCGCCGACCTGCGGCGCCGCACCGACCTGCCCCGGCTCCGCTCGGTCCGGATCGGGCGCCGCCAGCCCGCTCCCGCGCCCTCGGGCTGGCGCGAGCCCCCGGCGGGGCTGGCCGACCTGTTCGCCGGGTACGACGCCGCGGGCCCCCGCCCCGACGCGTACGCCGCGCCCGTGGCCGTCGGAGGCGGTCCCGTGTCCGCTCCCCCGACGCCACCGCCGCCCCCGCCGGCACCGGTGCACTACGGCGGGCCGCACGGCGCGCTCCCGGTCCCCGGCGGCGCGGCGGGTTCCTCCCCCGGGGTCTTCGGCGAGACCGGCGCCCTCCTGTCGCCGCCCCCGCCCGCACCGGCCGGCAGGCCGCGTACCGGCGGCAGGCCCGCCGCGGCCCCCGCCCCGGCACCCGCGGCCCCCGGCCGGGCCGCACCGCCACCGCCCCCGGTGTCCGCGGCCCCTGCCGGGCCCGCGCCCGCGGCGCCCGTGACCGGGCCGCCGCAGCCGAGCGGCGCCGAGCTCGACTACGCCTCCCTGGTCCTGTGCGGACCCGAGGAGCAGGACGGCCGGCGAGGCCGGCTGTTCCCGGGCCCCGCCTTCGACCCGGTGACCGCCGAGTACCGCCGCCGCGCCGAGCGGGTGGCCGCGCTGCCCCTGCCCGGACACGCCGTGCGGCCCCGCGAGTCGGCGGGGTCCTTCGACCACCGGTTCGATGCCGCCGCCCCCGCCGACATCCCCTCGGACGGCACCTGGCACACCGTCACCGTCGGTGAGATCCCGGTCGGTCTGCGCACCGAGTACGTCTGCGTGCCGTCCGTGGAGCAGGTCGTGTACACGACGCTGGTGCTCTCCAACGCCACCGACCAGGCCCTGCTGGCCGGCCCGGTGGAGGTCACCGCGGACGAGGACTTCCTGCTGACCGCCGCGCTGCCCACCCTCGCCCCGGGCGGGGTGTGCCGGGTGGGGCTCGGGCCGGCCGAGGCCATCGGGGTCACCCGCCGTACGAACCTGCACGAGTCGACCTCGGGACTGCGCAACAACATCACGGTGCTCGACCACCGCGTCCGCGTGGAGCTGGCCAACCGGCTCGCGGTGCCCGTCACCGTGGAGGTGCGCGAGCGGGTGCCGGTCACCTCCGACGCGGACGTCCGCATCGAGGAACGAGCCGACTGGACGGCACCCGAGGACGGCGCGGGAGCGGAGCACCACGCGCCGGGCACCCGCCTGTGGCGGATCGAGCTGCCCCCCGGCGGCACCGCCGCTCGTGACGGCGGCTACGAAATCCGTATCCCGGCCGGCAAGGCCCTGACAGGCGGCAACCGCAGGAGCTGACACACCCATGTCCACGACACCGGAGCCGATCCCCCTCCCCGTCACCGCCGTCACCTGTCTGGAGGACCGCGCCCACGTCGAGCGCGCCGCCGTGCTCGATCTGAGGGCCGGCACCCGGCGGCTGCGCCTCGGACCGGTCAGCGCGCTGGCCGTCGACCGTACCCTCCACGCCGAGCTGACCGCCGACCACCCGACGGCCGTGCTCGACGTGCGGATCGTCCGCAGCTGGACGCCGCGCGGGCCGCGGCCCGCCGACGACGACTCCGCCCTGCGCCGCCGCGTGACGGCCCTGGAGGAGGAGCGGCTCACCCTGGAACAGCAGCGTGACCGGCTGCGCGCACGCCTCGACCTGCTCGGCCGTCTCGCCGCCGACCTGCTGCGGGAGATCGGCGAGGGCGCCGGCTTCGGGGAGAACGAGGGGGCCCGCTGGACCCGCGAACTGGACCGGGTGGACGACGAACGCGACTCCCACGCCGAGCGGCTGCGCGCCGCGGAGGCCCGGCTGGCCGCCCTCGCCACCGAACTCTCCGAGGCCCAGCGGGCCCTGGAGCTCTCCGAGACGGAACCCGCCGAGCTGGTCGGCCACGTCGAGCTGACCGTGCGGTCCGCGGCGGCCGGACCGGCCCGGCTGCGCCTGAGCCACCTCACCCCGTGTGCGCTGTGGCGGCCCGCCTACCGGGCCGTGCTCGACGGGGACTCCCTCACGCTGGACACCGACGCGATGGTCTGGCAGGGCACCGGCGAGGACTGGTCGGACGTACGGCTCACCCTGTCGACGGCCCGCTCCGCACGGGCCACCGAACCGCCCCGGCTCGGCGAGGACCGGCTGACGCTCGAGGACCGCTCCGCCGCCGAGCGCCGCACCGTCCACGTCGAACTGCGCGAGGAGGAGATCGCGGACCTCGGCCCCGCCCCCGTGCTCGGCCTGCCGGGGGTGGACGACGGCGGCGAGGTGCGCGTGCTGCACTCCCCCGGAGCGGTCTCCGTGCCCGCGGACGGCCGCGCCCACCGCGTGCCGCTCTCCTCCTTCGTCACGGCCGCGAGCAGCGAGTACGCCTGCTCGCCCGAACTGTCGCCCCTGGTCGACCAGGTGGTGCGGTTCGACAACCTGTCCGGCCACGCCCTGCTCGCCGGGCCCGTCGACCTCGTCCGCGGCAGCGGGTTCAGCGGCCGCGGCACACTGGACTTCACCGCCCCCGGCGCCCCCGTCGACCTCGCCTTCGGCAGCCGCGACGACCACCGGGTCCTGCGGCACACCGAGGAGACCCGTGACACCGCCGGAATCACCCAGCGGACCGTGCTCACCCGCACCGTCCGGCTGCACCTGTCCCGGTTCTCCGCCCCCGACGAGCACGACGAGAGGGTGATCGTCCTGCGGGAGCGGATCCCGGTCTCCGAGGTCTCCGCGGTGGACGTACGCCTGCGCGAGGACGCCTGCTCCCCCCTGCCCGACGCGATCGACGCGGACGGCATCGTCCGCTGGAACGTCCCCCTGGCCCCCGGTGGCCGGCGCACCGTCACCCTCGTCTACGAGGTGTCGGCGAGCGCCAAGGTCACCGGCCTCTGACCCCCGTCGTTCGGCTGCGGACCGGTACGGGGGCCGGTTCGTCGGCCGGACGCACGTCTTGAGGCCATCAGGGTGGTCGCCGGACGTGTCGGACGGCCGGCCCCGGCCCGGCTGGCCATGCTGGGCCGGGAGGGTCCCTTTCCGAGCGACGAGGAGCACGGCATGCCCGCGGACGCGGTCGAACGATTCCTGGCGGCTTTGGACCCGGACCACCGGGAGTCCGTCGGCGCCAGGTCCCGTGAGGAGCAGGAGGAACTCGCGGCGGCCTGGGAGCGGGAGCTGGAGGCCGACACCGAGCTCGACATCCTCGACGAGTTGTCCCCGTCGGCGGCGGAGGCCGAGGCGGCCCGCCGCGTCCTGGAACGCGGAACCGGCTGAGGGCCCTCTCCCCGGTCCGTCCGTGGGATCGTCCTCCTCATGGTCGAGTTCTGGACGGTCGATGACGGCGGCGCCGGCCCGGTGTCGTCCGAGGGGGCGCTGGAGACCCTTCGGGCGAGGATCGGCGCAGGGCGGCTCGAGACGTGGCTGATCGGTTCCGCCGGCCGCTCGCTGGCCGTCGTGACGAACACCGAGCGCGCGATGGTGATGCTCCTCGACGGGGAGGGCGATCCCGGCGAGCACGCCGCGGATCCCGGAGCCCGCGGATCGAGCGGCGGGTTCGTCCTCGCCGACGGGCAGCACGACGAGTACCCGGACGAGGACACCGTGCCGATCGGTGAGGCGTTCAGGATCGTGGATCACATCGTCGGCGGTGGGTCCTGGCCCGCGGACGCCCACCGGGTGTCCGACCGCTGACCGGACGACGCGCCGACCGGCCGCGCCCCGGGCCTGCGCGCCGGTCACGTCGACGGCCGGTCCCGGTCCTGCGGACGGTGGCGGCATGACGTGACGACGACGAAGGGCCAGAGGGACTGGACGGCCGTCACGACGCGTTCCGCGACACCGGCGACGCCGTGCCGATGGGTCTCGACGAGGAACCACACGGCGCCGGCGACCATCACGGCGGTCGCCACGAGCGAGGGTGCGGGCCGCAGCGCCCACGGGGCGGCTCCGCTGCCGTCGGTGGCCAGGACCGGCCACACGGCCAGGAGCGCGAATCCGACCGCGGCCGCTGAACCGTGGTGCAGGGACCCGCCGCTGCTCGGCGTCGGGAGCAGCACCACGGCCAGCGCCGCCAGTCCGCCGCCGGCCAGCGCCGCGCGTCCGGCCGGAGCGGCCGCCCTCAGTCCCCAGGCGGTGAGCAGGTGGCAGGCGCCCAGGGCGAGAAACGCGCCGGTCATCACCCAGTACCCCGACGCTCCGTGGGCCGCCAGGACGCTGATCGTCTGGGTGGCGGGGTCGTAGGCGGGCCCTTCCAGCGACGCCGCGACCGCCCAGCCCGCGATCAGCAGGACGGGCGCGCACCCCGACGAGAGCAGGGCCCATCCGGGAACAGGAGGCATCATGTGATCATAAAGGGTGATCCGCCGGTCGAGTCGTCTCCGGGTTCCGCCGCCGCGACGGTCGCCCGCCCACCACCGGGCGGCGGGCCGTGATCGGCGTGTCGGGCGCCGGATGCTCCGCGACACGCCCCGCCCGGTTCGCGGGAACCGGGGACGGCAGGTCACCATGGCAGGACCCGGGGGTGGGCCGTCTCGTCATCCCGGAGGGCCGTGGTGGACGTCCTCGTGCCGGTCCTGTTCGCGCTGAGCGGCGCGTTCAGCAACGCTCTCGCGACCGTCCTCCAGCGCAAGGCCGCGCTGAGCGTGCCCCGGTCCGACAAGTTACGGGCCCGGCTCATGCTCGATCTGCTGCGGCACCCCGTCTGGCTCGCCGGCATCGTCGCCGTCGTCGCCGCGGCCGTCTGCCAGGCCGTGGCGCTCGCGACGGGGCCGTTGACGGTCGTCCAGCCCCTGTTCGTGCTGGAGCTGCCGTTCGCCCTGGTCATCGCCACCGTGCTGCTGCGCGGGCGGATGTCCCGGTCCGGCTGGGCGGCCGTGTCCGCCGTCGTGGCCGGACTCGCCGTCGTCCTGGTCTGCGCGTCGCCCGCGGGGAACCGCACGCACGCGCCGATGGACCGGTGGATCCCGGCGCTCGCCGTCTGCACCGCCGCGATCGCCGGCCTGGTCGTCGCGGCGCTCCGCCGGCCCGAGGGGCGGGCCCGCGCCGCCTGCTTCGGGCTGGCCACCGCCGTCGCGTACGCGCTGACGGCGGCGCTGATGAAGACGTCGATGCACACGCTCGACGACGGCGGCGTCACCGCGTTCCTCAGCACCTGGCAGACCTACGGCTTCGCGCTCTTCGGGGCGTCCGCGCTGTTCCTCCTGGAGAACGCGCTGCAGGCCGGGCCGCTGGTGGCGTCCCAGCCCGCCATCACGCTCGGTGACGCGAGCGTGAGCCTGGCCCTCGGGATCACGGTCTACGCCGAGTACGTGCGGGCGGGCTGGTGGCTCCTGCCCCAGCTGCTGGGCGTCGCCCTGATCGCCGCGGGCGTGTTCACGCTCTCGCGGATGCCGCTCGCCCATGCCCTGACCGGCGAGGACCGCCCCGCCACCGGCGCCGGGGCGCCGTGAGGACGCCCCGGCCGGCCGTGGGCGGTCCCGGGTTCACGTCCGCGGCGGGGTGACGCCGGTGGTGCGCGGTCGTCGGCTTCGCCGGCCGGCCCCGTCCGGACGGGTTCCGCGCGGACGTACAACCTCCGGGCGGTGCGGAGGGTCCGAACCAGTGATACCGGAGCAAAACGCTTCTCCGTGTCGTTCCGATCATTCCCACTCGTTCCATCCGGGGGACCTCATGAGCCCGACTCGCTCTCTCACCCGCCGCGGCACGGCCGTGGCCCTCACCGTCCTGACGGCCGCCGCGCTCGGGGCGGCCGGCACCGGGGCGTCGAGCGCGGACACCGCCGCACCGCAGAAGCGGCAGGTCGCGTCGGCGGTCCTCGGCTCCGACTACAGGATCAGCCTGACCGCGCTGCGTTCGGCCGACGACGCGTACGCGGCCTCCGTGCGCCTGCAGGTGTACACGAAGACCGGTGGTGCCTGGAAGGAGTCCGACCGCGTGACCGTGGGCGACGTGGACGGCTGGTTCTGGTACCCGCTCACCGGCAGGGGCGCCGTGTGCGAGTTCTCGACGGCCGGCACCGATTCCGCGCCGCTCACCGTGAGCCTGCTGGTCACGCCGTCCATCGGCTGCTCGGAGCCGGTGCACTACGTCGTGAAGGAGGGCAGGGTGCACGCCGGCTGAACCGGCGGGCCGGGGCGGCGCACGGTGACGGTCGTGCCGGCGGCGAGGCCGCGGGGCCCGCCGCCGGCGCGATCCGGCCCCGGGAGTCCGAGGATCACGGCAGTTTCACGAACGGGGACAGGAAGGCCCGTGCCCCCGGAGTGTCCAGCCGGTAGGTGACGTTGGTGGCGTAGCACGGGCTGTCACCGGTGATGGTCGTCGCCGCGAGGATCCGCTTGCCGCCGAGGACGGTGAAGTTGGGGCCGCCCGAATCGCCGTAGCAGGCACCGCCGTTGCCCTGGGGCGCGGTCATGGCGAGGCGGACCCAGGCGTCGTTGAGGGCGTCGAAGGTCACCGGGGCCTTCATGCGGACGCCGCCGCCGGGGTGGGTCTGGCCGCCCGGGCCGTTCACGGCCTCCTGGGTGCCGTACCCGGCGACGAGCCAGTCGGCGGAGTTCAGCTTCCGCGGCCCCAGCGCCCCGAGCTGGTTCGCGGTCGGCAGGGTGGCCGGGGTGAAGGACCAGCGCGCCTTCATCTTCTCCGCGGGCAGTTCGACGACCGCGATGTCGTGCGTGTCGGCGGCGGGGCCCGGATAGGCGGGGTGGTTGTGGGCCGTGCCCCGGACGGCGACGGCGCTCGCCTGGGCGGCGGGATCGCCCGGGTGCCTCTTCGCGGCCGCGTCCAGTCCCGCCTGCACGTCCTGGTCGAGCGAGACGTGGAACCGCACGTTGTCCGGCCAGTCGGTGGTGCAGTGGGCGGCCGTCAGGAAGGTGTCCGCGTCGATCATCGTGCCGGAGCAGACCCAGTCGACCCGGTCCGGGGTCGCCGGATCTCCGTCGTGGTCCCAGGTGGCCACCAGGGCGCCGACCTCGGTGCGTTCGGGGGCGGGTGTCGCGTTGTACGAGTTGATCGCGGACGAGGGCAGCGCGGCGGCGAGCACGGTGGCGCAGGCCGCTGCGGTGACGGCGGTGACGCGTACGGCGGTCAAGAAGAACCCCTTCGCTGGGTGTGGACCGGGCATTCCTCCTGTGGGGGTGGGTGCATTGAAGCCTCTGTGATCGTCTGTGGCAAGACCACGCCGGAGGTGTCCGTGTTCCGCACGGTACGGTGCGCGTGCCGCATCACGGCTCCTCGGGACCGGGGTTCGCCGACCGGTCCCGGGGGCGGCGCGAGGCCCTTCAGCTTCCGGTGGCTGAGCCCGCTCTCGATGTACGCCTCCCTCAGCGGAGTGAGCCGTTCGCGGTGCTCCGCGGTCACTTCCCCGCAGGTGCGGCTCGGTCGCCGTCCGCGGCGTTCGGGCAGCCCGACACCCAAGGCGTCGGCGTTCGTCATACGGCCGGCCTCTCGTGACCACTGTGCGGAAGACGCACTCCGGGCCGTGCTCGGCAGTCGCGCGGTTTCCCGTCGGCTCGTCTTCTCGCACCGTCTCCGGCCACCGGTGGTTCACCGTGAGCGCCAAGGGGTGCCGGACTCCCGGTGCCCGCTCAAAACAGTTCCAGGTCTTCGCCGCTGGTGTCTGCGATGACTGGCCGGAACTGTGCGGGCAGGCCGTCCAGGCGGTCAGGACCGGCCGCGGCGGCCACGTCAGGGGCCGTCTCGGCCAACCAGACGCGAAACCGCTCGACGGCTTCGCGGTAGGGGATGCGCGCCAGGACACGGTGCTCGCCGGAGGGGCAGAAGTCGACGGCGACAGTGAGCAGGCAGGAACGGGGCGCGTTCTGACTGCCCGTCCAGGACACGCGCAGGACACCACAGGGCTTGCGCCCGCCGGGGGCCCGGTGGGTCGGGCGCAGTGATCGGCAGGCTGTGCAGGCGGTCCATGCGGCGAGGTGCGGCAGGGGCAGGGTGGTGCGCGCGCGGCAGCCGGGGCAGCGGTGCCAGTGGCGGAGCCAGTCGTCGGTGTCGGTGCGGAAGAGGCGCGTGTAGCGGTTCGCCACGCGGATGTCGTTGCTGTACAGGTGGTCCGGGCGTTCTTGCGTGTTGCAGGACTGGCAGACGGGGGCGCGGACGTAGCCGTGTTCGTGGCAGTGGTCGAGCACGGTGGCGGGCGCAGTGCGGCAGACGGCGCACGCCCACTCAGCCACCCTGCGGGAGGTACCGGGCTTCCTGCTGAGCACCGAGTACAACTGGCCTTCCAGCTCTTTGCGGTACGGGCGCAGTGAGACGGTGGGGCTCTCGGGGCTCGTCGTCCGCCGACCGCCGGCGTCTCGGATCCGTCGGGGGCGGGAGAGCGGGACGGTGACGGCTGCGCCCGCCTGACGGGGCCGCGCGGCTCGCACCCACCGTGTTTCGGCGTGCTCGGCCGCGTCCAGCAGCCTGACCACGGCGCGCGGCAGCCACCACGTGCGCTGCGTCCCGTCGCGGGTCCGCTCCACGAGCACCTGTCGCCAGTCGATCCCCGCCAGATGGCGCAGACGGCCGGCTTCACGTCGCACCGCCCGCTCGGGGCCGCCCGACTCCTGCAGCTCCCCCATGACACGCCGTCGCCAACGCAGCGGCATGTCCTCGTTGCGCTCCTGCCCGGGCGCCCCACGAAACGGACCGACGCGGACCAGGTCCTGCCGGTCCATCCCCACCGCGTTCAGGCCCGCGGCCGCCCGGCGCACCTCGACCTCCGGAACAGCCCACCGACCGCCGCCCGCCCTCACCGTCGCCACCACATGGCCGCCGAGCAAGACGTACCCCGCCCGGGCACGGGCGGGAAAGCAGGTGAATGCCCCAGGAGCCGTCGGCACAGCACTGCCGGCCGTCAAATCGACCCACAGAGCGTTCGCGGCGAACAGGGTGATCAGGCCGTCCGTGCGACCGGACATGACACGCTCCGACATACCGACAGGCTAGTGGTGATGTCCCGGTTTCATGCCGGCCGGTCACCTGCGGATGCACCGTCTCGGGGCAGTGGGGTTCGGAACACGTACCGCTCCGACGTCAACAGCGGGATGTCACACGCCTCCGCCATGACCGGCGAAAACACAACCGACCGGCCGGTGGACACGGCGAAGAGAGCGCGGTCGACGGCGGGACCGGGTCGGCGGTCGTAGATCCGGCGTACGGGTCTGCGGCACCACCTCCAGGCGGGCCGAACTCGCCCAGCCCCCTCACCCCGCCCACAGGCCGCACCCCGTACAGCGCGGAGGCCCCGTCGGGCCCGCGGACCAGGCCGTGGGCGCCGGCCTGCCGAGTTCACGGCACCGGGTCCTGCCGTGCAGGACGTGCCGCTCAGCGACGGCGGGCCGGTGCATGACGTTGCCGCCCGGGTGCCGGTCCTGCGGACCTTCGGACGGGGCAGTCAGCGGCGCGGATCGGACGGGGCGCCCGCGGCGGGCCCGAGGGCGTCCAGCGCGTCGGCCGCGGCCCGCCGCAGCCGAGGTGACGCGTCCGAGGCCAGGACGGCCAGCCGGGCGCGTACCGCCGCGCCGTCCGGCAGGGGCCCGGCGTCGGTCCCGGCCCACCGCACGAGGCCGAGGGCGGCCCGGTGGCGGACTTCTTCGTACGGGTCGTCCAGGCCTCGCACGAAGCGCCGCAGGTCGCCGACCGTCCCATCAGGGGCCAGCAGGGACAGTGCGGCGGCCCGGACCTCCCCGGAGGACGCCCGGTCGGCGAGGCGGCGCACGGCGGGCAGGGCCTGCGAGAGCCCGTCGAGCGCGTCGCGTGTGCGCCATACGTCGTGTCCGTCCGCCAGGTGCGCGGTCAGGGCCCAGGCCACCGGATGGCGCTCCCACAGGCGCAGCCCGCCGTCGACGAGCGCGCCCAGGCCGTCGAGCGCTCCGCCGCGCAGGTCGGCGTCCGCCTCGTCGAGGAGCGGAAGCAGTTGCCACACGGCGTCCCACGCCCCCGACTCGCCGATGGCCACGGCGGCGGCCGCCCGGGTGGGGCCGGACAGCGCCCGGTCGTCCAGCGCCGTCCGCAGGTGCTCGGCGGCCTCCTCGGCGGGGACGGCACCGAGGGCGCGTGCGGCGTCCGGCCCGGCCACGGGATCGCCGAGCCACCGCACCGCAGGTCCGATGACGCGGGAATCGCCCTGCTCGCCGAGCGCGGCGAGCAGCCCCGCCGCCACCTGCGGGTCGTGCTCGCCGTCGAGAGCTGCGGCCAGCACGTCGCGGTTGGTGCGGGACAGCCGTCTCGCCACCGCGATGCGCACCTGCGCGGAGGGGTCGCGCAATCCGGTGAGCAGCGAGTCGAGCAGCCGTTCGCCGCAGTGGGCCGGCAGCATCTCCAGGGCCCGGGCCCGCGCGGCTCCCGCCCCCTCACGGGCGGTGCGCACCACCTCCGCTCGGACGGCTGGGGTGCCCTGCCACTGGTACACGAGGTTCCGGGCGTGTCCCCACACGAGGGGGTCCTCGTCCCCGAGCAACTCCACCAGCGCCGCGGGGTCCCCGGGCGCGTCCAGCGCGGCCAGGGCGGTCAGGGCGTTGATCCGCAGGTGCCGGTCCGGGTCGCGCAGCAGTCGCGTGTACGCCTCCGTCGCCGGCCGGTCGTCCAATCCGAGCCGGAGCGCGGCGAGCGAGGCCCCGCGCCGTACGTCCGGCTGCGGGTCGCCCATCAACCGCACCAGTACCCGGGCAGCGGCCTGCCGGTCCCCGAGCCGGCCCAGACCGCGCGCGGCGGCCGCCCGAACTCGGGCGTCCGGGTCGTCGGCGGCCCTGACGAGTGCGGCGGCGTGCTCAGGGCGCCCTGTGCTGCCCAGCCCTTTGGCCGCCGCGGCGCGGCGGTCCGGCTCGGGGCTCTGCAACTCCCGCAGGAAATGGGCCGTCTGGTGTTCGGCGGTCATGGCATCCCCCCCGGGAAGTCAGACTCCCGAGTCGTCCGCAGGTTGTACGGCGGTGCTCCCCCGCCGACCGGGCGGGCGTCCGCGCCGGTGCGTCGATCCGGGTGCATTTCCCCGACCGGGGTGCTCCTTGAGCGTACGGAGGCGTTGACCACGCGGGTGAACAAGGGCGGAAGCCCCGCCACCGAACCGCCGCGGGAGCGGTCCGGTTCCGGCGGAGGGCGAGTGGGTCGACGTCGGCCTTCGTCACGGCGAATGCACCGGGCCGTGAACGCGAGCGTGCACGACGCGCCATGGCCGACCTCGCGGGACGGTCATGGCGCGTGGTCGCTGCCTCGGCCGGGTGCCGTCAGGAACCGTCGCTGGTCGTCCAGGAATCCGTTCGCGAAGAGCGAGCGGGGGCAGAAGAGGGCGGTGAGCGCGGTCTTGGCACGCGACTGCTCGATGGACTGCTTGAGCAGTGAATGGGTCGCCTGGGGGTAGCGTCTGACTGTCAACGCGCCGCCCGGGTCCAGCACCTGGCGGTAGACGCGCTCCGTGTCGGCGGTGTCCACGTTGATGTCGTGGCCCGCGAGGGTCAGCAGCACCGGTATGCCGCGCAGGGCGCGCAGGTCCCGCGTGGCGTCCGCGGTGTAGTTCCTGGAGACGAAGCCCCAGCGGTCGGCAGTCATGCCGCCCGTGTCACCGCCCGTGGCCTTGACGTACTCCGCGAAGGTCGCACGGCGTTCCAGCAGCCGGCGGGTGGTGTCGCTTCGGGCGATCGCGGCTTTGGTGCGGGCTGCCGATGCGCCGTCAGCGCGCAGCTCGGCGAGGAGGTTGTAGCGGCCCTGCCGGAGCCAGTTGATCGCGGGCGAGACGGCGATGACGAACCTCACCGGCGTCTTGGCTGCGATCCTCGGCAGGACCCAGCCCGCCTGGCTGGCGCCCCACAGCCCGATCCGGTCGCCGTCGATGTCCGGGCGGGCGCGCGCCCAGGCGATGGCGGCGGCCGCCTCGTCGGCCCGGTCGTCCATGGACTGGTCGAGCCAGTTTCCGGGTGCGCCCGCGACGCCGGGCTTGTCCCAGGACAAGGAGGCGTACCCGGCCTTGGCGTTCGCTTCCCACATGGGCTTGTAGCCGTCGTCGTGGGTGGCGTCGACGGGGCCGTCACCGTGGACGTACACGACCAGGCCGTGGCGCTTGCGTCCGTCCTCGGGGGTGGCCAGTACGCCGTTGAGGGTGTGGCCGCCGTGACGGATCGAGACCCGCTGCTCGTACATGTCGTAAGAGTGTTGCCACAGCACCACACCGACGAGACCGGCGGTCACGACCAGGAGCACGACGAGCGACCACGCCGCGATGCGGAACCCGCGCCGTCGGGGCTGGGTCTTGGGACACATGGGACGACCACCCTTGTCCGGGTTCGAACGGGCACTCAAACTATCATGACAGAGACGATCGTTTTTGATCTGATAGATTTCAGTTCCGCGGAGACGAGGAGGGGCGGCATGGCACTGGACACGGCGCACGGGAGCGGACCGGTGGCAATCCAGCGGGGCCTTCCGGCCGGAGCCGAGCAGCGGGCGGCCGAGCTGTACTGGGACGCCTTCGGCCGCAAACTCGGCCCCGCGCTGAACCCGCCGGGCAAGGCGGTGCCCTTTATCGCCGCCCACCTGAACGCCGACCGCGCCGTCTGCGCGCTCCTTGACGGGCAGCTCGTCGGCCTCGCCGGCTACCAACTCGGCGGGCGGGCCCTCACCGGTGGATCGGCCTCCGCCGTGCTGCGCGCGTACGGGCACCTCGCAGGACTGCACCGGCTCCTGCTCCTCGCCCTGTTCGAACGTCAGCCGGCCCCCGGGCAGCTCGTCATGGACGGCATCGCCGTGGCCCCGGACGTGCGCGGCCGCGGCGTCGGAAGCCTGCTCATCGAGGAAGTGGCCGCCGTAGCGACGGAGCAGGACTGCCGGGAGATCAGACTGGACGTGATCGACACCAATCCGCGCGCCAGAGCCCTGTACGAGCGGCGCGGCTTCACGGCCGTACGGACCGAACACACCCCCTACCTCCGCAGGTTGCTGGGATTCGGCGCCGTGACCACCATGCACCGCCCCCTCGGGGCGGACGGGCCGAGAGGACTGTGAACCCCGTGACCGACCACGTCGAAATTCCCACCCGCATGCTCGTCCACGCACTGATCCGGGAGGACGGCACAGTCAGCGCGGACGAGCTCTACACCGTCGCTGCGGCCCTCGGCATGAGCGACCAGCAGGTACGGCTGTGCGTCAAACGCCTCGTGGCCGAGAACCGTTTCACCCACGAGGGCCGTGGCCGCAAAGCGGTGCTGCACGCCACGGAAGACACCACACAGGCCCTGGCCCCCAACGCGGACTTCCTGCGGCACGCATTTCGCCAGGACGCCGGACTCGCCCCCTGGGACGGCGTCTGGCACCTAGCCGCCTTCGCCGTGCCCGAATCGGCGCGCACGGTCCGGGACGCCCTGCGCGAGACGCTCGTCCACCTCGGCGGCGCCCCTCTCCAGGGCGGACTGTACGTCTGCGCCAACGCCTGGGAACCCCATGTCGAAGCCGCGGCGCACCGCCTCGGCGCCCACGACGCGCTCACCCTCCTCAGCACGACGGACCTGCGCAGGGGCGACACCCGGGAGCCCGCCGAACTCGCCCGCCGCCTGTGGCCCCTGCCGGAGATCGCCGACCGCTACCACCGCCTCAGCCGCATCGCCCAGCCCCGCCTCGAACGGCTCACCGGCCCTGCCGGACCCTCCCCGTCCGAACTGCTCACCATCGTTGTCGAGCTGGCGGCCGAACTCACCCGTGCCATGGAGCCCGACCCGCTGCTGCCGCCTCAACTCCTGCCCCAACCCTGGCCCGGCACCCAGGCCCGGAAGCTCATCGCCCGGTGCTGGGCGGCCCTGCCGGAACGCGGCCACGGCGAAACCCGCCCGACCCTCTTCCGCCTCTACGCCGACATCACCCGAGAAGCAGCAGACCGAGCCACGCGCTAGGAGTTGTCCCGTAGCGCCTGGTCAGGAGTGAGGTGATCCTGCCGTGGCTGGTGTGATCACGGCGTCGGAACCGTCCTGGACAGCTCCGTTCACCGGGCTGGGCCCGCGGCGGTTCGGCAAGCTGACCACCGCGCCGCGACGTGAGGGGGCCGATCCGGTCCGCAAGGGCCGGCCGTGGTCGCTGCCGCTTCAGAACCGGGTGCTGCTGGTGGCCGCGTACTGGCGCACCAACCTCACCCTGCGCCGGCTCGCCCCGTCGTCCGGCGTCTCGAAGTCTGCGGCCGACCGGATCGGCGATCACCTCGGACCGGCTCTCGCTCTCCGGCCCCGGCGACGGCCCCTGTCGCAGAGCGGATGCTGCCGCTGATCTCCCCGGCGGCCCGGGTGACCGACGACGTGTCGGTGCCCGAGGACGGAAGAATGTCGCAGGCAGGTGAGCCCGGTGGAGTCCGGGAACGCAATGCCGGACAGGTCCACGAGCACCCTGTGGCCGCCGGTGAGCGGCAGTGGGTGCAGGGTGCCGGCGAGCTGTGGGGCGGTGCGCAGGCCGAGGGCGCCCGCGGCCGCGACGAGGAAGCGGTCGGCGTCCAGGGAGCGGACGTGCACCTGCGGGGTGTCCTGCCGGCCGGGGGAGGCGGGCTGGCCGGTGCCCATCAGCGCTTCCTTCCGTGCCGGCCGCGGGTCACGGGGTCAGCTCCTGCTGGTGACCGCCGCGCCATTCGACGAGCAGGACGGTGGCGTCGTCGTCGAGCCTGCCGTCGTGGTGTTCCACCACGGCGGCCATCAGCCGGCGCAGGGTCTCGTGCAGGGTGTGCCGGCCGGAGTGGTGACGGCGGATGAAGTCGGCGAAGCGGTCCCTGCCGAACTCCTCTCCGTGGACGTCGCGGGCCTCGACGATGCCGTCGGTGTAGAGCAGCAGGCGGTCTCCGGGCTCAAGTTGCTCGGTGGCCTCGGTGACCGGCAGGCCCAGGTCGGCGCCCATGGGGCCGGCGGGGGGCAGGGCAGTTCGGTGGTCCAGCGGTTGCCGCGGATCAGGATCGGCAGGTGGTGGCCGCGGTTGATCCACGTCAGCCGGCCGCTCTCCATGTCCAGGTCGGCCAGGATCGCGGTGACGTAGCGGCTGGTGCCGAACTGCTCGATCAGGGTCTGCTCCACCTGCTCGCTGGTCTCGGTCAGCGAGGCGCCCTGGCGGCGGGCGTTGCGGCAGGTGGCCACGGCGACGTTCGCGGTGATCCCGGCGGTGGTGTCGTGGCCCATGGCGTCGAAGACACCCAGGTGGAGGGTGCTGCCGGCCACCGCGTAGTCGAAGACGTCCCCGCCCACCTGGTAGGCGGGCTCCATCACCGCCCCCACGGTGGCGTCGTGTCCGGCGTAGGCGGGCGGCGGGGTGAGGTTCCACTGCATCTCGGCTGCCACGTTCATCGGCTCGGTGCGCACCAGACGGGCGTAGGAGTCGCTGAAGGACCGCTTGCTCAGCAGCAGCAGGGCCGTCATGGACGCCAGGTCCCGCAGGGCCTGGCGGGTGGATTCGTCGTCGGTGCCGGTGTCGGCCCGCAGCACGCCCAGGCGCTCGACGCCGTCGGTGATGGCCACCCACCACCGCCGCCCGCCCGGACGGTCCCCCGCCACGTCCCGTTCGGGTTCGGGTTCGGGGAGCAGGTCCACGCGTTGGAAGGCCTGGCCGGGCAGACTGCCCGAAACGGTGAACTCCTGCCCTCCCTCCCCGGCGTCCGGCCCCTGACCGGTGAGGCGGCGCAGCACCTTCTCCCGGACGTCCACCAGGAACAGGGCCACGTCATACATCCCGGCTGCGGCGGCGTACTCGGTGATCATGCCCGGAAGCCGCTCGAGCGTGGCCGTATGACTGGCCTGCATCAACCGCACCAGCGCCGCGCTGCTCCCCGTCACACCCGGACCTTCCCGCCAGGCAGGGGTACGGGCGGGTCACCGGTCCCCGGCACGACCGCGCGCACCACGGGCGAATGCACCACTTCGAAAACCCCCTCCGGCCGCTCGGCCCCTACAGGTCCTCGATCACCGCACGAGTACCCGCCTTCCACCCGCACAGACGGGGGTGAATGTCCTGGGCCGACCGCCCGTGCACCTCGGATGGAGAGGGCCGAAGCCGTCGGCGTCGAAGCTGCGGATCACCCGGACCCGGTCCCCGCTGGTGAACGCCGCCTCGGCGGCCCTCGCCACCGGCGTGCCCCGCGCGGACGGCAGCACCGTCCGCGCCCGTCGCCACCGACCCGCTGCTCCGGCGGATGATCCGCAGCAGGCGCCGCCCCTCGTCGTCATCGATCTCGCGGACGCGTGCTCGCCCAGTCACCGGCACAGCTTCCCCGCCGTGCGCCGCCGGCGAGTGTCATTTTGCCGGCGTGCCGATCCGAAGCCGGTTGCCGTCAGGGTCGCGCGGCTCGATCTCACGCGCCCGCACAGCGTCCTTCACCTGCACACCGAACTCCGAGGCGATGGCCTCGACGTCCCGAACGCGGAGGTGGAGCAACGTGTCCGGGCGGGCGTCTCCCCGGTGCTGCGACAAGAACAACCGCACCCCGCCCCGGGCGACCTCGACGAACGCGGGAAGTCCCGGTTCGAAGCGGTGTTCCCACTGCTTGGCGGAGCCCGGCCGCTCCCACCAGGCGACCGCCGCAGCGTCCTCGGCGCGAAGAACGGGAACGACTTCCCCGTCCATGGCGCCGTCGTCGCAGACCGCGGGGGGGGGGGGGGGGACGAACGCTGCCTGATGCGGCACTGCAGCAGGGCCGGCCGGGCACCGGCCGGCGCCTCGGTGGGGCCGGCCACCTCCACCGTGCTGCCGTTGATGCGCGGTTCCAGCAGGACTGGTCCGGGGACGTATGCGCGGGCGTGGGTGACCGGCTCGCTGACCACCGGCTGGGTGAGGTCCGTGGCGCGGGCGGGGGGCTTGCCGTCAGGCGGCCAGAGCGCGGTGGAGGGTGGGGTAGCAAGGGATGATGCCGTCCAGGCCGACGATCCGGATGAGGTGCAGGACGGATTCGAGGGGGCCGGCCAGGCGCAGCCAGCCCCCTGAGCGCTGGGCGGCGTGGTGAGCGGTGATGAAGGCGTTGATGGCGCTGGAGTCGATGAAGGTGACGGCGCTGAGGTCGATCACCGTGCGGGCCGCGGCCGCACCGCGGGGGAAGAGCAGGTGGTCACGGACGTGAGGGATGGTGTGGTGGTCGATGTCTCCGTGCAGGGTGACCACGCTGATGTCTTCGGTGGCCGCGGTCTGCCCAGCGGGCAGCGGACGGTGTGGCGCCCCGTGGTGGGCCGGCATGAAAGCCTTCGGTGAGCTGTCGAGGACGGAGGGCTGCTGCCCCGTCCGGCGTGTCTGACGGACTCTGGTTTGTCTGACGTGCTCCTGTCGAGGATACGCAGCATCTGCCAAAGCGTCTGCGATGCGCCGGCCGGCCCGGCGGGCACCTGCGCGGCCAGGGGCGGGGAAGAAGCCACGGGGCGGGAAGGAGGAGGGAAAGCAGGCCGTCTCCGCAGCTGACCGGCCGCGGTGAGGGCCTGGTGGAGCCGCTGTTGCGAAGACCTCGACCGGATACCGATGCCCCCTGTACGACGGCGCGCTGTCCACCGAGGACCCCTTCCGGCTCGATCGACCCGAGGATCACCCCACCGGTCGGCCGACGTGGCAGCGCCAGGCTCCTCGGGCGATGTCACGCGTAGGGGGCTGGGCTGCGTCGTCCTGGCCGGCCGAGGGAGCAACGCCCGTTCAGCCGGGGTCCCGCACGTCCTCGTCCGCCCGCCTGGTTCGCCGCACGCAGATGAGTGCGGCGAGCACCGTGCCGACGGCCACGACCGTCAGTCCGCGCAGCCACACCTGGGCCTCGATCTGCGTGGCAAGCACGACACAGGACGCGATGCCCAGTACCGGCAGTGCGGTCGGGGTGCGAAAGTGATCGGCTTCGCCCGGCTCTCGGCGCAGTACCAGCACCGCCGTATTGACCATGAGGAAGACGACCAGCAGCAGCAGGACCAGGGTGGACGCCAGGGTGGCGACGCTGCCGGTGAGCGCGAGGAGCATCGCCAGCAGTGTGGTGGCCGCGATCGCGGCCCACGGCGTACGGCGGCCCGGCAGCACCTTGGTCAGCGCGGCGGGCAGCAGCCCGTCCTTCGCCATGCCGTAGGCCAGGCGGGAGGACATGATGCCTGTGAGCAGCGCGCCGTTGGCCACGGCAACGAGTGCGATGGCGCTGAACAGGCGGGTCGGCACGCCGCCTGCCTCCTCGACGACCTCCAGCAGCGGCCCGCTCGACCCGGCCAGCCGGGCGGTCGGTACCGCCGCGGACGCGGCCATGCCCACCAGCACGTATACGGCCCCGGCGGTGGCGAGGGCGCCGAACAGGGCGCGCGGGTAGGAGCGCCGCGGGTCGCGGGTCTCCTCGGCGACGTTCACCGAGGTCTCGAACCCGACGAAGGAGTAGTACGCCAGTACGGAGCCGCTCAGCACGGCCGCCGCCGCCCCCTTCTCCGGCGTACCCAGCTGCGTGAGCCGCCCGACATCGCCGTCGCCGCGCAGCAGCAGCCACGCGCCGAGGACGACGATGACGGCCAGCCCGCTCACCTCGACGACGGTGGCGACGACGTTGGCGCGGGTCGACTCCTTGATGCCCCGCGCGTTGACCAGGGCGAGCAGGGCCAGGAACAGCACGGCCACGAGCCCCACGGGCAGGGTCACGAAGGCCGACAGGTAGTCGCCGCCGAAGCCGCGGGCGAGCGCTGCCACGGAGACGATGCCCGCGGCCAGCATGCAGAAGCCCGCGACGAAGCCGAAGAAGGGTCCGAAGGCACGCGTCGCGTAGTGGGAGGCTCCGCCCGCCCGCGGGTACTTCGTCGCCAGCTCGGCGTAGGAGGCCGCGGTCAGCAGCGCCAGCAGCAGCGCGACGACCAGCGGTGCCCACACCGCTCCCCCGGCATCGGCCGCGACCTGGCCGACCAGGACGTATACGCCGGCACCGAGCACATCGCCCAGAATGAAGAAGTACAGCAGCGGGGTCGTCAGCGCGCGCTTGAGCGTCGTTGTCTCCTGTGCCCCTCCCTGTTCCCCCGCCTCCGCCGCTGCCTGCGCCGACACCCTGTTCCCGACTCGTCTCGCCATACCGCCTCGTGTCCCCCCTACCGCGGGATGCACGCTCGCCCACCGGTCGCCGCACGGACGCGTCGCGTCACACCGGCCGCATGTCTCACGAACGGGCCGGCGACTTCCATCCCGTCACCGTCAGTGAGCGACTCCGTCGGGGATCCTGGGACTCGGGTCCGTTTCCCTTGCCGCCACCAGCATTCCCGGGGCAGGTCCCGCGAGTCGAGGCAGCGCTGGAACGCCGTGAGGCCTCTGGGACGGTGGAGGTGCTCAGTCGCCCGTGAGGCG
This sequence comes from Streptomyces sp. Tu 3180, assembly GCF_009852415.1. Taxonomy (NCBI): domain Bacteria; kingdom Bacillati; phylum Actinomycetota; class Actinomycetes; order Kitasatosporales; family Streptomycetaceae; genus Streptomyces; species Streptomyces sp. Tu 3180. The sequence continues at coordinate 466,510 of NZ_WOXS01000002.1, forward strand.
AGCCGTTCGATGTCGACGGTGATGCCGGTCAGGACGTGCTGGACGCGGGGTTCGCGGTGGTCGTCGCTGGACGAGCACCAGGTCCGCCGCTGGAACTCCCGGCACCGCTGGGCCACCCCGGCTTCCGCTCGCCCATGCCTTCCTGGCGGTCGCTGCCACCCTCGAACCTCGCGATCGGGCCGACGGGGCCGGCCCGAACGGACCGGCACCGCTCAGCTGCAACGAGACCCGGCCTCTGTTCATCGCCGTGATCGCACAGCCCACCCACGACCTCGCCCCTCGACCGCGCCGGTCCGTCCGGTGCCGACGTCGTCAAGTTCGAGGTGAACGCCGTCAGCCGCTCCATGCGCCGTACTCCCGGAGCTGCGGGGCATTCGGCCTCGCGAGGTGGCGCCCCGCGCCACACAGGCCGGCCTCGCCGCGCGAGGCCGGCCAACGGGCCTGCGGCCCGAGCAGCAGCAGGAGCCGGGGGTGCGGGTGATCCTATTCGGGCTGGGTCACTGTCAGAGCCCACCGGATGCTCTCGTCCGAGGCGTCAACGCCCACGGTGAAGGAACCCGACTGCACGACACCCGGATCCATGGTCACCGAGCCCACCCCCGCGCTGCCGGCAGGACAGTCCACTGTGAACTCGGCCACCCGCGCCCGCTGTGAGTCCATCGTCACCGCCACGCTGCCTCCGCCTTCGCAGGCCACCGTGAGCACGGTCGGCAGGCCTTCCCATGCCCCGCCGGACGCGACCCCGCCGTCCCCCGTCCGCTCTTGCACCCACACCAGGCCTTCAGGTCCGGGGTGAGGGAGAAGACCGTCAGCTGCCGCGGCCGGCACAGCACCTGCTCCCACCGCCCCCGAAACCGCCAGTGTCATCACTGCCACCGTCCTGCGCACACTCGTCACGCCTGCCCCTTTCCGATCTGATGGTTTGTCACGGCAGAGGCAGTGTGACGCGCGGGAGGGCTGTCACGCACGAGTACCAGGACTCATGACATCCGGACGCGACCGCGGGGGAAGGCCGGCTCCTGGTACTCCTCCTGTCAGGCCTGTGAGCGTCTACGCCGAGCAGACCGGTTGGCCAGCAGGAGACACACCCACACCAGGACGTGACAGGAGGACAGGGCGATGCTCGCTCCACTGGAGCCTTCGGTCACCCGCCAGGCCAGGAGCCCGACGGCCATGCAGAGCATCGGCCAATAGAGCCAGGTCCTCCACCGTGCGCCTGGCATGGTCCATGAGGGCGGTGTGCGTGAACCCGAACGCTGCCGCATCACGTCTCCTCTCCTGGGTCCCGTCCGCTTGTGCGGGCTTCTGTCCGTGAGGGGGCTTCGGTCCGGGTGCCGAAAGGTGACGGAGGGCAGGGAGCGGGAAACGGGCCGGCCAAGGACGGTGCCGGGTGAGGGGCGGTCAGGCAGGCGAGCGACCGGTGACGGCCGGCAAAGTCGTTGTCCTGATCCGGCGGTAGGTCCTGAAGCCGTACGCGGTCAACGCTGTCCAGATGACGGTACTGACCAGAGGCCACCACAGATCCCACCCCTGCTCGCCCCGGACGAGATTGACGACCCAGTTCACCGCCCAACTGACCGCAAGGACAAGCGCCGCCCACCTGGCCCACCGCCAGATCCGCATGGTTCCCCGGGCACGGGCTTCCTGTGGGCTCTGCTCGCCCTGCCGGGATCGTGTGTCATTCATACCTCTCCGCCTACCCCCTCCCGGCCCCTGTCCTCCTCCCCCTTCAGCAGAGGGGGCGGAAACAGGACGGGGAGGCCGAAAGGGCAAGGGGCTCGTCGGTGCGGTGTGCCAGGTGTGCCCGTCAGCGTTCTGAGCGCATGTCACGGTCTTCGAACGCGCGCCGGACCGCGGCGCCCTCGTCCTCGACCAGTCCCGAGGCGTCCGGCAGTTCGAGTGCGGCAGCGCAGTGCCCGCACAGCGTCCCGTGTGCGGCCGGGTCGGCGGGCCTGCTCCCGCAGGCCTTGCACATCGCCTGGTCATGGCCGGCGCGTCGGGTCTGCTGTTCTTCCATCAGTGCGTTCCTTCCCGGTGGGTGACGCCGGGTTCCGGGTCATTTCGACGTCGGGTTCCCTGGAAGGCGCGGGATCTATCAGTGGACGGGCTGATCGCCTGGGTTGGGCCGTTCGGCGGAGTCACCGTGTTCGCCCCGTACACCTCCCTCGGGCAGGACCTGCGGGGTGATCACGGCGAGTGAAGCCCTTGACCTCAGATCTGCTTGACGTCCCGGGCTGATCCATGTGAACACCGACAGGAAAACGGCGGCTGGCTTCGGACGGTGATCCCTGCCGCGCCGCCGGGCCCCGCCGATGAGTTCCCGGTGGTCGCGCAGTCCACCCATCGACACGAAGGGAGCGCACCATGCGTAAGATCATCGTTTGCACGTTCCTGTCGCTGGACGGCGTCATGCAGGCACCGGGCGGTCCGGACGAGGACGGCGAGAGTGGCTTCGAGCACGGCGGCTGGCAGAAGCCGGTGTCCGACGACGAGGTCGGCGCGGCCGTCGCCGGCTGGTACGGGCCCTCCGACGCGATGCTGCTCGGCCGCAAGACGTACGACATCTTCGCGGCGTACTGGCCGACCGCCGATCCCGGCAACCCGTTCACCGAGCGGATGAACAGCATGCGCAAGTACGTGGCGTCCCGGACCCTGACGTCCCTGGAGTGGGAGAACTCCACGCTGCTGGAGGGCGACGTCGCCGACGCCGTGCGCGAGCTGAAGGCGTCCGACGGCGGTGACATCAACGTCGTCGGCAGCGGCGACCTCGCCCAGACGCTCATGCGGCACCACCTGGTCGACGAGTACCGGCTGACCATCCATCCGGTGATCATCGGCACCGGCAAGCGGCTGTTCGCCGACGGAGCGGTCCCCACCGCTCTGGAGCCGGTCAGTGTCTCGACGACGAAGAGCGGCACCGTCGTCGGCGTCTACCGGCCGACCGGCAAGCCCGGCTACGACAGCTACTGACACCGTGTCCCGCGCGACGAGGGCGGCCGTGGGCCGTTCGCGGCTGACACGTCGCCTGTCGGCCGGCCCCGGGCGTGGGACTGGTGAGCTCGCATGTCGGGGTGTCGCGTACTCGACGGGCGGCGCCGGTTCCCTCACGGTGAGCGTTGAGCGGCCGGCCATGGTGTCCGCATGGTGACGGGCCGTGCGGGCCGTCAGGGGGTGGGACTAGGATCACCTGCTCATGGACACGGGCGCAGGAAGCGAAATGATCACCGTTCCGCGGGGGCAGGTGACGCTGTCGGACCGGCGGACAGAACGCAGTTGGTCGGTTGAGCTTGCGCCTTACCGACTGGCGGCGTTCCAGGTGACTGAGGCGCTGTACGCACAGATCACCGGGAAGCGGCCGGGAACCTCTCAGGGGGGCCGGTCACCCGTGGAGGGTGTTTCCTGGTGGGACGCGGTCCGGTTCTGCAACGCCCTGTCGCAGCGTGACGGGTTCACACCCGCCTATCGCTTTCCTGCCGGGGGTGAAGGCATCACGTGGGACCCGTCCGCCGACGGGTACCGGCTGCCGACCGAGGCCGAGTGGGAACACGCCTGCCGGGCCGGGACGACCGGACCGCGTTACGGGCCTCTCGACGAGGTCGCCTGGTATCGCGGCAACTCGCGGGAGCGAGTGCATGACGTGGGCGGCAAGCGGCCGAATCCGTGGGGTCTGTACGACATGCTCGGCAACGTCTGGGAGTGGTGCTGGGACGTCTACGACGCCGAGGTCTACGGCACCTACCGGGTGCTGCGCGGCGGTGGCTGGTTCGACGAGCACTGGAGCTGCCGGGCCTCCGTGCGCCGCCGTAGCCACCCGACCTTCCGAGTCGACGACGTGGGCTTTCGCATCGCACGGTCTGTCAGGGGCTGATCCTCACCGTGCGTGATCCCCAGGAGCGTATCGGCTCCGGGTTCCGCCGGCTTTCGTGACGAGGCGGGTGGCGGTCTTGTCGTGGTGGCCGAAGGCCTTTGTGACGACGGGGGCCGGGACTCGGAGGACGAGTTGGCGGATCGCGGAGGTCCTGCCGCGCCGGGGAGGGACGCCGATCCCGCGCAGATGGACTCGGAGGCCGACCGGGTTCATCGGCTGCCCGGGCCGGCGCCCGGGGAAGAGCAGGCGGGAGCTTCTGCTGCCGGCGTTCCGAAGCGGTCCGCGTCTTCGCGATCACCAGGACGGCGCGGCTGCCTGACAGCCGCGCCGCTCCTGACGCCGTCCCGTCGCACATAAGGTGGAGCCCATGACGTCAGCGGAGGAGAAGCCGCCGCGCGCGCTGCTCGCGGGGGCTTCGCGCCGGTGGGTACGGCTGCTGCCGTGGGGCGTGGCGTTCGTGCTGTGCGTCGCCCTGCTGCCCACCACCATCCAGGTGCTGACCGCCGACTACGGCCTGAACGGCGCCGTCGCGAGCGCGCTGGCCGTCGCGCAGTCGGCACCGCTGCTGCTCGCCGTCGTCCGCCCGTTGCAGGCCTGGTGCGTGATCTTCGCCGCGGACGTGGCCGGGGCGCTCGCCCTGCTCACCGTCGACTTCGAGGAGCGGCTGCTGTGGCCGTTCCCGCCCATGGGGATCGTCGGGTACATCGGCCTCTGCCTCGCCCTCGGCCTGCGCGAGTCGCGCCGGACGCTGGTGCTGGTGTGGCTGGCGACGGCGGGCGCGAACGTCGGCCTGGGATTCGTCTCGCCCCACGGCACCAGCGCCGAGAGCGTACTGCTCACCATCCTCGGCGGCGTCGCGCTCCTGCTCGCCGGTGCGCTCCGGGAGCGGTACGAGGCGCAGCGCAGGCTGGCGGAGCAGGAGACGATCAGCGAGGCCGAGCGCGGCCGGCGGACGCTGCTGGAGGAACGCGCCCGCATCGCACGCGAGCTGCACGACGTGGTGGCGCACCACATGTCCGTCATCACGGTGCAGGCGGACACCGCGGAGTACCGCCTCGACGGGCTGCCGCCGCACGTGCGGGAGGAGTTCACGTCGATCGCGGCGACCGCGCGCGAGTCGCTCGTCGAGATGCGGCGGCTCCTCGGCGTACTGCGGAACGAGGAGGCGCACGGCGAGCTCGCGCCCCAGCCGGGCCTGACGCGGATCGGGCAGCTGGTGGAGGCGACGGCGAGGGCGGGGATGCCGGTGGAGTTCACCCCCTGCGACGCCGACGTGCCCGAGGCGGTGGGCCTCTCCGCGTACCGCATCGTCCAGGAGGCCCTCGCGAACGTCGTGCGGCACGCTCCGGGTGCTCCGACGCAGGTCTCGGTGTCGGAGTCCGCCTCGCAGGACGGCGCGCGGCTCACCGTCCTCGTCGTCAACGGGCCACCGCCCGAGCCGCCCGCCGCGCCGCTCGAGGAGGGCGGCACCGGGCACGGCCTCGTCGGCATGCGCGAGCGGGTGCGGCTCGTCGGCGGCACCCTCGACGCGGGGCCGCTGCCGGACGGCGGCTTCCGGGTGGCGGCCCGGATCCCCCTGAACGGAAAGGACTCCACGTGACGACGCGCGTCATCATCGTCGACGACCAGGCCATGGTGCGGGCCGGCTTCGCCGCGCTGCTGGCCGCCCAGAGCGACATCGACGTGGTGGGCGAGGCCCCCGACGGCGCGCAGGGCGTCGAGCTGAGCCGGCGCACCCGTCCCGACGTCGTGCTGATGGACGTCCGCATGCCCGAGATGGACGGCCTCGAGGCCGCGCGCCGCATCCTCGCGCCACCGCCGGGGGGCGGGGACACAGCCTCGGGAGACCACCGGCCGCGCGTGCTGATGCTCACCACGTTCGACGTCGACGACTACGTCTACGAGGCGCTGCGGGCGGGCGCGAGCGGCTTCCTGCTGAAGGACGCGCCGCCGGCCGACCTCATCGCGGCGGTACGCGTCGTGGCCTCGGGCGACGCGCTGCTCGCCCCCTCCGTGACGCGCCGCCTCATCGCGGACTTCGCCCGGCAGCGTCCCGCCACCCGGGGCAGGCCCGCGCTGCGGCTCAAGGCCCTGACGGAACGCGAGACCGAGGTCCTCACCCTGGTGGCCCGCGGCCGGTCCAACGCGGAGATCGCGTCGGCGCTGGTACTGGCCGAGCAGACCGTGAAGACGCACGTGAGCCGCGTCCTCACCAAGCTCGACCTGCGCGACCGCGCCCAGGCGGTGGTCTTCGCATACGAATCGGGGCTGGTGACCCCGGGCGAGTAGGAGGGCCCCGGCACCGCGAGCCGCGTCGGGAACGGCCCCCTCACCGGCCGTGTGCCCGATCCCTGGCACAGCGCGGCGATGGAGCGAGGCACCGTCCACGCCGCGCCGGCGCGGGCCGGGGTGGTCGCCTCCCCGGGGCCCCGGCGGTGGCACCCGGCGGGCGACTCCCCCATCCGGCAGGATGACCGCCTCGGCGGGGTTGTGGCCCGGTCCCTGGCGCAGGGAATGACGGGACGAGGCTCCGTCCACGCCGCGCCGGCGCGGGCCGGGGCTGCCGTCCGCGGGTCCCGGGCGGCAGCCCGTGGCGGAGGGACCTGTTCCTCCTCCGCCCCCTACCGGGGTAGCACCTCCACCTTGGCTCCCGGGTATGACGCCCGGCGCGCAGCCGTCCCCGCACTCTCCACCCGACGGCAGAGAGAACCGCGAGAGGACGGAACATGAGGCTACGCAACGACAGGCGACGGAAGACGGACGACCGGCCGGAGGCACCGGCCGCCACCCCCGGGCCCGCCGTCGAACTGCGCGGTGTCCGGAAGCAGTACGGCCGCGGCGCGGGCTCCGTGCACGCCCTCGCGGGCATCGACCTCGCCCTCCCGCGCGGCACGTTCACCGCGGTCATGGGCCCGTCCGGGTCCGGCAAGTCCACCTTCCTGCAGTGCGCCGCCGGGCTCGACCGGCCGTCGGCGGGATCCGTGCGCCTCGGCGGTACGGAGATCACCGGGATGAACGAGAACGAGCTCACCGGGCTCCGCCGCAGCCGCATCGGCTTCGTCTTCCAGGCGTTCAACCTGCTGCCGTCGCTGACCGTGGAGCAGAACGTCCTGCTGCCCCTGCGCCTCGCCGGGCAGCGCCAGGACGGCCGTCGGGCGGCCGAGGTGCTCGCGCAGGTCGGGCTCGCCGACAAGGCGAAGCGCCGGCCCGGGGAGCTCTCCGGCGGGCAGCAGCAGCGCGTGGCCGTCGCCCGCGCCCTGGTCACCGGCCCCGACGTGGTGTTCGCCGACGAGCCCACCGGCGCCCTCGACACCGGCACCGCCGCCGAGGTCCTCGGCCTGCTCCGGCACGCGGTGGACACTCCCCCGAGCTCTCGGCTCCGCTCGAGCAGGGGGTACCCCCATGGCGCCACCGTCGTCATGGTCACCCACGACCCGGCCGCGGCCGCCTGGGCCGACCGCGTGCTGTTCCTCGCCGACGGCACCTTCGCCGGCAGCCTGGAGCGTGGTTCGGCGGAGCAGATCGCGGCGCGGATGGCGGTGCTCACCGGCCGCAAGGGTGCGACGGCGGGGGCCGCGGCATGAGGCTCTCCACCCCGAACGGCCTGGCCCGCGCGGCCGTCCGCTTCAAACCGGCGTCGTTCGCGGGGACCTTCCTCGCGCTGATGATGTCCGCACTGATCGTCTCGACCTGCGGAATCCTGCTCGAGACCGGCCTGCGCGCGACGGTGCCGCCCGAACGGTACGCGAAGACGCCTGTCGTCGTGGCGGCGGACCAGTACGAGTACATCGTCACGGGCAGCGGCGAGGACCGTGAGAAGGAGGCGGTCCCGCTGCCGGACACCGCACGGGTGGACGCCGGGCTGGTGGCGAAGGCCGCCGAGGCGCCGGGTGCGGCCACCGCCGTCCCGGACTTCACCTTCCCGGTGCGCACGGCGGACGAGGGTGCAGGCGCCGGTGCACGCGAACTGACCGTTCCGGGCGGCGTGCTCACCGCACACGGATGGGGCTCGCACACCTTCACCGGCACCGCGCTGACCACCGGCTCCGCGCCCCGCGAGGGCGAGGTCGTGCTCGACGCGGGTACGGCCCGCGCCGCGAGGGCCGCCGTCGGCGACGTCGTCGTACTGCAGACCGCCGCCGGGCGGCAGGGCTTCCGCGTGGCCGGGGTCGCCAGGGCCGGATCCGAGGACACCGCCCGGAACACCGGCGCCGCCGGCGCCCTGGTCTGGTTCGCCGACACCCAGGCCCCCACGCTCGCCGGCCACCCCGGCAAGGCCGACGCCATCGCCGTGCTGGCCGAGCGCGGGACCGATGCCGACGCCCTCGCCGACTCCGTGAAGAAGGCCCTGGCCGGCTCCGGAGCCCAGGTGCACACCGGCGACGACCGCGGTACCGCCGAGGACCCGGGGCTCGGGCACGCCAAGGAAGCCCTCTTCGGGATCGGCGGCTCCTTCGGCGGCATCGCCGCCGTCGTCGCGGTCCTCACCGCGGCCGGGACCGTGGCCCTGTCCGTGTCCCAGCGGGCCCGCGAATTCGCGCTGCTGCGCGCCGTCGGCGCCACCCCGCGGCAGGTCCGGCGCGCGGTCGCCTCCGAAGCACTGCTCGTCGCGCCGCTCGCCGGGATCATCGGCTGCCTGCCCGGCATCGGGCTCGCGCACTGGTGGTTCGGACAGCTGCAGGACCGCGGCGCGGTCCCGCAGGCCGTGGACCCGCACGTCTCCGCGTTTCCCCTCCTCGCCGCCGTCGGCATGGGACTGCTCACCGCCCTCACCGCCGGCTGGACGGCCGGGCGCCGGCCCTCGAGGATCAAGCCGGGACAGGCGCTCGCCGAGGCATCGGTGGAGCGGCTGCGGCCCGGCCTGATCCGTACGGTGCTGGGCATGGGCGCCCTCGTCGGCGGCGGGTTCCTCACCGGCCTCTCCGCCGGCTCCACGGGAGGTGACGCGGCCGGCGCCGCCCTCGGCGTCGTCATGCTGCTCATGCTCGCCGTCGCGCTGCTCGGCCCGCTGGTGGCGCGGCTGTGCGCGGGCCTGTTCGGCCTCCCGCTACGGGGCGCCGGCCCGGCCGCCCGGCTCGCGGCCGCCAACTCCCGTGCCAACGCACGCCGCCTCGCCTCCGCGATCACTCCGATCGTGCTCGCCATGGCCTTCGCCTCGACCCTCGTGTTCATGCATACGAGCGAGACCCACGCCGCCGACGAGCAGGTGCGCGCGGGCATCGTCGCGGACCACGTGGTGACGGCCCCGGCCGGGCTCCCGGTGGACGCGTCGGCACGGGCCGCCCGCGCGCCGGGTGTGGAGGCGGCCGTCGGCCTGCTCAACACGCAGGTGCTGGTACCGGTCGGCTCCGGCGAGTTCGAGTCACTGCGGGGCGCGGCGACCCAGGGCGTCACCGGCTCCGGTGCCGAGCTCGCGAAGGTGCAGGACCTGGACGTACGCGAAGGCAGTCTCCACCGGCTCGGCAAGGGCCGGATCGCCATCGACAAGACCCTTGCCGACTCGGCGGACGCCGGCGTCGGCGACCGGCTCCCGCTCCACCTTCCCGACGGCACCAAGGCCAGCCCCGAGATCGTCGCCGTCTACGGCCGCGGCCTCGGCCTGGCTACGGTGACCATGGACCGGGCGTCCCTGGCCGGGCACGTCACCTCGGGCTTCGACAGCGCACTGCTGGTACGGGGCGGCTCGAAGAAGTCGCTCACCGCCCTGGGCAGGGTCACCGACGCCTCCGGCTACGCCACCGAGCGGAACCTCGACGCCGAGCTGGGCGCCTGGACCAACATCACCATGGCCGCGGTCCTCGGCGGCTTCGCCGCCATCGCCGCCGTCAACACTCTGGTGATGACGGTCCTCGACCGCCGCCGCGAGCTGGGCACCCTGCGCCTCGTCGGCTCCACCCGGCGCCAGGTGCTGACGATGCTCGGTTGGGAGGGCCTGCTGGTCTCCACGGCAGGCACAGCCCTCGGCTCCGCGATCGCCGCGGCCACGCTCATCCCGATGATGCGCGGCATGACCGGCGAGGGGCCGTACGTGCCGCCGCTGGTGTACGGATCCTTCGCGGCCGCCGTCGGCGGCCTGGCACTGCTCGCGGTCACCCTGCCGGCACGAGCGGCGCTGCGCCGCCGGTCGTAGCGCATGCGTACCGGGGCAGCCGGCCTCACCGCGGCTCCCGCCCCGTACGGCCTCTCGGACCGCGGGCCGCAGAGCAGCGAGCGCGTCCTGGCGCGGTGCCCCTTGCCGGCGTCCGGCGCGGGCCCGAAACGACAGCGCTCCGCGCACGGCCGACCCCTCACTCGCACGGCAATGACGGAAAGGACGTTCATGACTGTGACTCTGGCTCCTCCGGCCCGCATCGGGAAGGCCGCTGTCGGTGCCCTCGGCATGCTGGCAGTCGCCACCGGTGCCCTGGAGTCGGTGGTGACGCCGACGCTCCCGCTCCTGCAACGCGAGCTGAACATGAGTCCGGCCGAAGGGGCGCTGCTCAGCGTCGTGCTCCTTGTCACCGGCGCGCTCGTCACACCGGTCGCGGGCAAGTTCGGCGACCGGTGCGGCGGAAAACGGGTCCTGATCCGGCTGATGGCTGTGGTCTGTACCGGTGGTCTGGTGTCCGCCCTGGCGCCGAACCTGCCGGTGCTGCTGCTCGGTCAGGTGCTGCAGGGCGCGATGGTGGGCGCATTGCCTCTGTCGTTCATTCTGGTGCGCGAACACCTCCCCGCGGAAGAGTCGAAGGTGGCCATCGGAGTGGTCAGCGGGCTGTTCGTGGGGGGCGGGACGGCGGGAACGCTGTCGGCCGGGCCCGTGGCGGAAGGGCTGTCCCGCCACTGGATGTTCGCGCTGCCGACGATCGTGGTCATCGCGGCCACCGTGCTGGTGAACAGGCTGATGCCGAACGATCCACCGGGCCGGTCGGACGACGCCGGGGTCGACTGGCCCGGCCTGGTCCTCTTGAGCGGGACGCTGCTCACGCTCGTGCTCGCGCTCGCGCTGGCGCCCGCCATCGGCTCGCAGCCACTCGTGCTCGGCGCCCTCGTCGTGGTTCTGGCCGCCTTCGTGACCGGATGGGCGGCCGTTGAGCGTCGTGCGGCCTCGCCGATGGTCGATCTGCGCATGCTGGCACGGCCTGCGATGTGGCAGTCGTGTGTGCTGACGTTCATGATCTGCGCCGGTACCTCGATGGCGGTCCATCTCGTCCCGCAACTGTTCGCGGTGTCCGCCGGCGATTACGGCTTCGGGGCCGACGCCACCGAGATCGGTTTCTTCCTGCTCCCCGGCGCCGTGGCCGCGTCGTTGGCCGGGCCGATGAGCGGGATCGGGGCACGGCGCTTCGGCTCGCGTGCCGTGGTCACCACCGGGACCGTCGTCCTGGCCGCCGCCCTGATCACCTTGTCAGCCGCCCACACCGAGGTCTGGCACCTCGTTGTCGGCAAGGCGCTGATCGCGCTTGCCAACGGTCTGTGCGTCACGGCGCTGGTGACCGGCACCGCCGCTTCCGTCGTTCGGAGCGACACCGGCATCGCCACCAGCCTGGTCCTGGTGACTCGCGTGATCGGTTTCGCCGTGGGCTCGCAGGTCGGTGGTGCGGTCCTCACCGCCGGGACTCCTTCCGGGTCGGACGTCCCGGCTGAATCGGCCTTCGTCACCGGCTTCGTCATCGCCGGCGCCGTCACGGCGCTGTCCCTGCTTGTCGTCCGCACCATGAGCAAAGGAGCCGGGGAATGACCCTCACCGATCAGCTGACGGACATCCGTACGACGCCGAGGCGCGAGGTCCTGATATCCGGGGCCGGCATCGCGGGTTCCGCCCTCGCGTTCTGGCTGAACCGCTACGGATACGCAGTCACGGTGGTGGAGAGGGCGGGCGCGCTTCGTGGTGGCGGTCACCCCATCGACGTGCGCGGCACCGCACTGGAGGTCGTCCGGAGGATGGGGATCCTGCCACAACTGCAGGACGCCCACATCGACGTGCGCCGGCTGACCTTCCTCGACGGGGACGGCAGTGAGGTGGCCTCGCTCCACCCGCACAGCGTCACCGGCGGTGTCACCGGACGGGACCTGGAGGTTCGGCGCGGGAATCTGACCGACGTCCTTCACACGGCGATCCGTGACGACGTGGAGTTCTTGTTCAACGACTCCATCGACGCCCTCGACCAGTCCGGCCACGGGGTCGACGTCACCTTCCACGGGGGCAGCAGGCGGACGTTCGACATGGTGTTCGGTGCGGACGGTCTGCACTCCCGTACCCGGGAGATGCTGTTCGGCCCCGAAAGGCAGTTCCACCGGTACCTCGGCTACTGCTTCGCCGTGTTCACCATGCGCAACGCCTTCGGGCTCTCCCACGAGACCGTGATGTGGAACGCCCCGGGCAAGGCCGCGGCTCTCTACGCCGTGGGGGGCGACGACGAAGTACACGCCTTCCTGAACTTCGCACGGCCGGAACCGCCGTTCGACGCCTTCCGGGACCCGGAAGCCCAACGAGACCTGATCGCCACGGTCTTCGCCGACGCGGGGTGGGAGGTCCCGGGGATGCTGGCCGCCATGCGCGACGCGAACGACCTGTTCTTCGACGCGGTCGGCCAGATCCGCATGCCCCGGTGGTCCAGCGGCAGGACGGCGCTGGTGGGCGACGCCGCGTACGCGCCCTCGTTCCTCACCGGTCAGGGCACCAGCCTCGCCCTCGTCGGCGCGTACATGCTCGCCGGTTCCTTGGCCGGCCGGGACCACGCCGCAGGCTTCGCTGCCTACGAACACGGCTCCCGTGCGTTTGTGACCGTGAACCAGGAGCTGGTCGGCGAGGGCGGTGCCACACTCCTCCCGACCACCGCCCGGGCCCTGGAACAACGCAACGACAGGCTGCGCGGTCTCAGCTCCATGCCTTCCACGGAGGGACGACCGGCCCATTCGGCCCTCGTCCTGCCCGAGTTCATGCCCCCGGCGTGAGACCGGTTGCGCGCACTGATGACGGGCGTGCCCGGCGACCGGGGCCGCACCCCGGCCTCGTTCCACTCGGCCAGGCGCCACCCCACACCCCCGGATCAACGGTCCCGGAGTGATCCAGCCACCTCGAAGATCATTTCGTTGGGAGTTCCTGGAGGCCCGCCACGCGATCTGCCGGATCATGCTGTAACGATCGGGCGGCACGCACCACTTCCCGGTGACGGACGAACCTGGAGGACGGAGGTGCACGCCGTGCCCGATGACGAGGCACGCTTCACCGCGATGTACGACGCCTGCCGACAACGCGTCTGGGCCTACGCGGTCAGCCGCGCGGGGCGGCAGGTGGCGGATGAGGTGGTGAGCGAGACCTTCACCGTGGCCTGGCGCCGTATCGGCGACATACCCCAGCCGCCGCTGCCCTGGCTGCTCGGCGTGGCCCGCAACGTCCTGCGCGACACCGGACGCGCCGAGGCCAGGCGCGCCTCGCTCGCCACCGAGCTGCGGGACTGGACGGACACGGTCGAGGGTGACATCGCCGACGACGTCGCCGACCGGATCGCGCTCCGGAACGCCCTGGCGTCCCTGAGCGACGAGGACCGCGAGGTGCTGGTCCTGGCCGCGTGGCAGGGGCTCACCCCCCGCGAGGCCGCCCGCGTCCTCGGCTGCACGGCCGCCACCATGCGCGTGCGGCTCCACCGTGCGCGTCGCCGGCTCGCCAAGGCGGTGGCGGTACGGGACGAGGCACCACCGGTGCGCCCCGGTGTCCGCCCCCTGGTCAGTACGGCAGGAGAGGAAGTGTGATGAAGCACGACGACCTGATGCGTCGGCTGGCCGACGCCCGCCCCGAACACCTCGCCCCCGACAGGCCGGTCGACCCCGAGGTCCGGCGGGCCGAGCTGCAGGGTGTGATGCGGCGGGCCCGAGAGCCGCAGGCGGCGCCGGTGAAGCGGGGAAGGAGCCGCGTCGGCGCGCGGCCGGCGTGGAGCGTGGCCCTGGCCGGCGCGGCGGCCGTGGCCGCCGCGGCCCTGGTCGTCACCACGGCCGGGCCGCCCGGCGAGGGACCGCGGCCCGGGGCGGGCGCGCCCGCCACCGACTTCTCCGCGTCCCGCATCCTGCTCGCAGCCGCCTCCGACGTCGAGAAGACGGAGGCGACCTCGGGCGCCTACTGGTACCAGGAGAAGCGCACGGGATCACTGCGAAGGGTCCCCGGCAAGGGCTACACGCTCGACGTCCGGCACGAGACCAGGACGTGGCTGACGAAGGGAACCGGCGAGCGCGACCGGCGCTGGACGCTGCACATCGACGCCGGGGCCCGGCCCGCCACCCCGGCCGACGAGGAGGCCTGGCGCGCCGACGGCTCGCCGAAGCGGTGGGACCTGACGGACCACGACCGGGCCCGGCGCGAGCGGAACGAGCCCGGGCGCGACGACGGCACGCCCCTCGGACCCCGGCCGGAGATCGTCACTTGGGACGGCGCGGGCGAGTTCGCGGGCGACGCCCCCGGTGGCGGGACGGACACGGTCTCGGCCGGGGCGGAGATCGACCTGACGGAACTGCAGTCGCTGCCCACCGACCCGGACCGGCTCCGCGAGCGGCTGGAGCGGATCGTCGACGATCAGTACAACGCGCCGCGGCACATCCTGCGGGAACTGCTCGGCCAGACGGCCGAGAACCTGGCCCTCGAGCTGCCGGTGTCGCCGCGGTTGCGGGCCGCGGCCTACCGGGTGCGTGCCTCGCTGCCGGGCGTGCGGGACATCGGCGAGGTCACCGACCGGTCCGGGCGCCCGGGTTACGCCGTGGAGATCGGGAGCCCGCGGCCCGGAGCGGAGAACAAGCGCCGCTTGATCTTCGACAAGGAGACCGGGCTGCCGCTGTCGGAGGAGTCGTACGCGACCTCGGCCGGCGACGGGCACCGGCCCGGAGAGCTCACCGGCTACACCACCTTCACGGTGATGAGGTGGACCGACCGGGCCCCGTCGTTCGACGAGGACTTCATGACCGGCGAACCGGGGCACCCGAACGCGGAGGCCGGCGTCGAGCCCACCGGCAGGCGCTGACCCCGACCGCACCTGCCCTGCCCCGTGCCCGCCTGTGCGGCGGGCACGGGGCAGGGCGTCGCGATCCCCCCGCCACGGCCCCCGCCGCTCGCGCACGAGCGGTGGGGCGGCAGGAGAGCGTGGTGGTCGGGGCGATCAGTGGAAGCGGCGGACGAAAACGTCCGACTTGCCGTTGGTGTCGCCGGGCACGATGTCGTCGGCCGTGGAATGGAAGACCACGTCGCGTCCACCGGCGCTGACCGCGTCGGTCCCGGCCGAGGCGGGCTGGTTCGAGACGATCGCGTCGGTGCCCGTCTCCAGGTCGCGCAGCACGAGCGACGGTCCGTTCGCGTCGTGCGGGGCGTACAGCAGATGGCGGCCGGTGGGATCGATGGCCACGCCCCGCGCGTTCGGCACCACTTGGTCGCTGCCCGAGCTCTCGTCGTGGATGTAGGTGTCGGAGCCCGAGAGGTAGACGACCTTGCTGCCGTCCTTGCTGAGCTGGACGAGCGTCGCCGCCTTGGACGGGCCCTCGACCGGGCCGGAGGAGGTGCCGTCGGTCCGGTCCCACACGAAGACGTCCTCCGCCCGACCGTCCTGGTAGGCGACGAAGCGGCCGTCGCCGCTGATGGACGGCCGGGCCGAGACGGTGTGACCGAACTCGGCGACGGTCTCCGTGGTGTCGGTGCGCCAGTCCCGTACCTCGATGCGCTGCCGGGACGGCGGTCGGTTGAAGGTGGCGGCCTGGGCGATGGAGCGGCCGTCCGCGCTCAGCGACGGCTGGCCGCAGCCGAGGCCCGGACAGTTGACGCCGATCGTGCTTCCCGAGCTCACCTGGGACAGGAAGACCTTCGTGTCCCTGAACAGCAGCCCCCACAGGACAACGTACTGCCCGTCCCCGCTGATCACCGGGCGCTGGATCGGAGGGGCGGTGGTGCTCATCAGCGTGGTCTGGCTCGTCCACCGGTCGCGGACGAACACCCTTTCCCATGTCACCGGGTTGGCGGATGTGAGGTTCTTCGCCGACGACGAGAAGGCGATACGCCGGCCGTCGGTCGTGATCGTGGCGCCGGCGGAGTCGCCGTCGCCCTGGGTGCCGTCGGTCGCGACACTGATCCGCTCGACCCCGGCTCCGCTGTCGCTCGCGACGCCCGGCACGGTCATGGGCTCAGCCGAAGCGGCTCCGGGCAGCACCGCCGTGACCGCGCAGACCACGACCGCGGTGCTCAAGGCGGCCCGCACACGTCTGGTGGCGCTCCGTTCCGCGTTTCTCATTTTCCCCCCAGGGACAGGACATGGTCCTTCTCCCCGGTTCCCCACCGGAGAGCCACAAGCATGCAACCGCCATGGCGCTGTGGGGTCAATGCGTCGCATGACTGTCGAGAGGCACGGTTCCGGTCAGGTGGGAGCGGTCCGGACCGTCGGCAGCGGCTCGCGGAAAGCGGCGGCGCTCAGGATGACCCTCCGTAGCAGGAGACGATCGCGGCGGCGCGGTTGCGCAGGGAGGTGCGCAACCACTGCGGGGCCAGGGCTTCCGCGTCCGCGGTGAGCTGCCACAGCGCCCATTCGGCGTGCCGGGGATCCTGGAAGGTCACCTCCAGCCGCAGCCAGCCGTCCGCATCGGGTTCCTCGACGCGGACGGCCAGCGCGGTGTCCACCAGTTCCTCCCGCCGCGCCGGGTTCACCCGTACCCGCACGGTGACCTGGTCGCCGTCGGACAGGAACTGCGCGCAGCGTTCCCGCCAGATCCGGTCCAGATCGATCCGGTCGGGTCGCTGTGCCGGTTCGGGGAGCTGCTCGGCGGCCGACACCCGCGACAGCCGGTAGGTGCGGTCCGCGCCGGATCTCGTGGCCAGCAGGTAGCCCCGGTCGCGTACGGTGACCAGGCCGACCGGGTCCACCGTGCGCCATTGCGGTGCCTGACCCGTGGCCGCGTAGTGGATGCGCAGCTTGCGTCCGGCGAGCACCGCGCGCCTGACCTCGCTCATCGTGGTGCCGGGCACCTCCTCGGTGACCAGTCGGCGTGAGAGCAGGTCGGTCTCCGGGTCGACGAGGAATCGCCGGGCGGCGTCGCTCGCGGTGGCCCGGTGGCTTTCGGGCAGCGCGTCGACCACCTTGCGCATGGCCGAAGCGAGCGCCGGGCCGAGGCCGAACACCTGCTCGCCGCGCCCCGATCCGGCGGTCAGCAGGGCGAGGGCCTCGTCGTGGTTCAGTCCGGTGAGATCGGTCCGGAAATCGGGCAGCAATGCGAACCCGCCGTGCCGGCCGCGTTCGGCGTAGACCGGGACGCCGGCCGCGGACAGCGCCTCGATGTCGCGCAGCACGGTGCGGGTGGACACCTCCAGCTCGCGGACCAGCGCGGCCGCGGTCAGCCGACCGTGCCGGCGCAGCAGCAGCACCAACGAGATCAACCGGTCGGCACGCACACGAGAACGCTAGCGAATACATGACCAAGGATGTCGTGCTTCACGGAGAGGCTTGCCGACGTGATGCCGAAGGCGGTGGCCACCGGGCCTTCGGACGTACGTACTGCCGATGGATCGAATGGAGCTGATGCGGTGATGGAGCGGTCAACGGTCAACCCGTGGACGTGGTCGGTGGAGATGGGTTGCAGCCAGGGCGAGATCGTCTCCGGGCACACGCGAACCCTGTACTGCTCCGGGCAGACCGCGATGAGCGACGAGGGCGAGCCCCGGCACGCCGGTGACATGGCGGCGCAGTTGGCGCTGACCACCGACAACCTGGAGGCCGTGCTCGGCGAGGCCGGCATGTCCCTCGCGGACCTGGTCCGGCTCAACGTCTACACCACCGACGTCGACCGGCTCCTCGAGCACTACGGTGTACTGGCGTCGCGCTTGGGCGCCGCCGGGGTGGCGCCGACCACCACGATGCTCGGGGTGACACGGCTGGCGGTCCCCGGCCTGATGGTCGAGCTCGAGGGGACCGCGGTCGCGTGAGGCGGCCTCGCCGCCTCCGGTAGGGCTGCCGGTCGAACCGGACGCGAGCAGCAGGCAGGAAGGACTCCCGGCACTCAGGAGGGGGACGCTCCGCGCCCACGGCCCCGACGGCGAGTCCTTCCTGCAACGACCGCGGTACGCGGACGTCCGCCTGCCGCTCGGCGTACGCCGGCGCCGCGGTGCCCGCGGCATGCGTGACAGGCGTCCTGGCCCAACGGTCTTGACCACCCCTCAGCGTCAGGAGCCCGGCTGCCCTGCGGGCCGCTCCGCCGCGAGCCGCGAGCCCGGGAGTGGTCTGATCACCTCAGCCTCACACGTCGTCACGAACCGGTCCCGGCGCTGCCGGAAGCCTCCGGGCAGGTCCTCTCGCGGAGCCGTTGGTGAGGGTGCGGGCCCGCACCGTCCGGGCGCCACTCCGAGCCGTGGATGCCGAGCCCCCGTCGGGAACCTCGCCGTGGAGCCTTCGGAGGAACGGTGGCACACGGAGGACCGGCCTCACCGGTCAACCGGAGACCACTCATGTTGATCTTGTGCAGCTTTACGGTCGACCGTATGGAACCCGGACGGGGCCGCCCATCTCGCCGTGTGGCACCTGTCGGCTCCGTGATAGCACAGGGCGATCAGACAGAAAGGGCCTACGACCTCATGGGTATCTTCAGCCGCCGCCAGACAGCCGTCATCGAGCCGACGCCGACTGCCGGTACCAGTACGCCCACTGCGGAGGCCTGGGGCACCGGTGTCGCGCTGGATCCGGCACTGCGGGCGCTGACCGGGCGATGGACCATCGACCGTCCGCACAGCCGCATCGGATTCTCCGTCCGGCACGCGATGGTGACGACGGTACGGGGAGCTTTCACCGACTACGACAGCACACTGTACTTCGACGGGGCGCGGCCCTCCGAGTCGCGTGCCGAGCTCGTCATCCGGGTCGCCAGCGTCGACACGGGCGTGGAACAACGGGACGCGCACCTCATCGGCGCCGACTTCTTCGACGTGCGGCGCTACCCGGAGATGGTGTTCCGCAGCACCTCCACCGTCCACGAGGGCGGGGAGAGCTTCCGCATGACGGGAGACCTGACCATCCGCGACGTCACCCGGCCCGTCGACCTGCAACTCGACTACCTCGGCTCGGTCCTGGATCCGTTCGGTTACGAACGAGCCGGCTTCGACGGCACCACCACCATCGACCGCACCGAGTGGGGCCTGGTCTACAACCAGCGCCTCAAGAACGGCGGCGCCATGGTGAGCGAGAAGGTCCGGTTGCAGTTCGACATCTCCGCGATCCGGTCCACCTCGTAGCTTCTCCGGGGGACGTGGTCGCCCGGGGAAATCCGCGGACCACCGTCATGATGACCGCGGCGTACCGGGCCGCGCGCCTCGGGGGCGGCCCGGTACGCCGGGGGTCTTGTCCGTGGGCCTCGCCGCCGGTCACCCAGGAGGCGCCGATTCCGGCGGCCGGCGCGGCCTCGGTCCGGTGGCACGAGGAGTTCGAAGTGCCCGTGGGCAGCGAGTGTTCCAGGAGCGCACCGCCACGTGGCGGTGCGCTCCTGGAACACTGAGGCTTCCCCGGTCCCTTCGCCCGCCCTCAGGATCTGCCGGATGATCCGCACGAGCCGTTCACGGTCACGCGGTCCTGCCGGCTCGTCCCAGGCGGAGTGCGGAGACGAGGAAGAAGACCCCGCCGAGGAAGGCGTAGCCGGCCAGGGCGCCCAGGGAGGCGTCGTCCTTGCCGGCCTGCGCGACGAAGGAGGCTCCGGCGAGGGTGGAGACGGCGCCGCTGACGATCATCGGCCACTGTCCCCCCATGCCGCGTCGCAGGACGCCGACGACCAGCTGGACGAGACCCGCGGTGATCGCCCAGGCGCCCCAGACGCGGAGGACGGCCGGGATGCCGGAGGACGAGGCGGCGACCAGACCTGCGGCGGTGAGGGTGCTGAGCACGATGTTCGCGTGGAGACCGCGCACCGGTCCGCGGTTCGCCCGGGCGGACCTGACGTCGGCGACCGCGCACGCCACGTCGAACAAGGGGTAGATCACCAGCAGCGTCGCACCGAGGGTGTCCAGGGTGCGCGCGGAGGTGAACAGCAGGGCGGCCCATACGGCGGCGAACGCGAAGCGCAGGAAGTACAGGCGGCGCAGCGCTGCGGAAGTGCTCGCGGCAGGGGCGGGGGCGGCGACGGAGCTGTCCATGAGGGCTTCTTTCTGTTCGGTGGGAATGGCGTGCGGCGAGCGCGGCGGAGCGTCGGGCGCCGTGTGCGGCGCGGACGCGCCCGACCGTCCGCCGTGGGCCGTCCACCTCATGAGGGAGAACGTTCGGTCTCGCTTCTCATCCAAAGACGTCCGCCCTCCCCTGTCAAGACCGAACGTTCTCCCTCATCGGCTGGTACGGTGGCGCCATGAGCGCGAGTCCAGAGGATGGGAGCACGTCCGAGGCGCGGTCGCGGCTGCTCGACACGGCGACCCGGATCTTCTACGCCGAGGGGATCCACTCCGTCGGCGTGGACCGGATCATTGTGGAGGCCCAGGTCACCCGCGCCACCCTGTACCGGCACTTCAAGGGGAAGGAGGAGCTGATCCTCGCCTACCTCCGACGCGCCGACCAGGGCATCCGGGGCAGGTCACGGCCGCCCGGGCGAAAGGGCTGCCGGCCGACGACACGGTCCGGGCCGTCAGCCGCTCCATCGCCGAGGGCATCCGGTCCCCGGGGTTCCGCGGGTGCGCCTTCCTGAACGCGGCGGCCGAGTACCCCGACCCGGAACACCCGGTCCACCAGGCCGTGCTGGCCCATCGGCAGTGGTTCCTGGAGACCGCCACACAGTTGCTGGCGCAGGCCGGCTGCACGCCCGCCGACGCGGCGGGCCGTCACTTCGTCATGCTCCGGGACGGCGCCATGGCGGCCGGCTGCCTCTTCGACCCCGCACTGATCTCCGAGACCTTCCTGCACGGCGTCGAGGGCATCCTGCACGCGCGCACGGTCCCTGCCTGAAACGGGACCCCCGTGCCGCTCGAGAAGTCGTCGCCGGTCGAGCGGCGGAGCGGCACTCGCCGATCACGCCGCCGGGGGCCGGTCCGCGGCGGGCGTCGAGGCCGTGCGCGGAGGCGTCGGACCGTTCCTCGGCATCAGGCGGTGGTCGCCGTCGGCCCGGTGGGCGTCCACGCCGCTGCGGACGTGCCGGGTTCCCCGAGGATCCGGTCCCTGTGCCGGGCCCGGCGCGGCTCGCCCCGCTCGAGTTCCGTGTCGGCCCCGAGCGGGGCGGTCACCGAAGGTGAGGTGATCCGCCGTCAGCCCAGGCCGAGGACGCTCATGGTGTGCTCGGCCATGCGCCGCTCCCCGAGGGCGTTGGGATGGACGGGGACGAGGCTGCCGCCGAAGAGGAGCGGCTCGATCCAGCGGGTGCCGCCGGGCTTGCACGCGTCGTGGCCCTCGGAGACCCGGGAGAAGTCCACGTAGGTGGCGCCGCTCTCCTCGCTGGCGCGCTGGACGGCCGCGTTGAGGTGGGCCTGTATGCCACGTACGTAGGGCACGTCACCGGCGGCGACCGGCAGCTTCACGAAGCAGGACGGGTCGGCCTCGGCCGGTGTGATCCACGGGTAGCCCAGGACCGCCACCCGGGCGTCGGGCGCCTTGGCGCGCACGGCCTGCAGGGCGGCCTTCAGCGCGGGGTAGGTGTTCGCGTCGATCTGGTCGGTGAAGGACGTGCCGTGCTTGTCCTTGCAGGGACTTCCCTTGCCGCCGCTGAGGACACCCGCGGTGCCGCAGGCCGTCAGGGCGTTGATGAAGGTGCCGTTGTCGTTGCCGCCGATCGTCAGCGTCACCAGGTCGGTGTCCGCGTCGAGCGCGTTCACCTGGGGTGCGACCCCGGGGTACTGCGCCTCGGTGAAGTCCTTCGTCCGGGCGGCGCCGCAGGTCACGTCCTTCAGGCGGGCGCCCGTCCGGGCGGCGATCACGTGGGGGTAGTTCGCGGTGGAGCGCAGGCACAGCAGGTTGGTGGGGTCCACGGGCAGCACGCCCGAGCCGGCGCTGTAGCTGTCGCCGAGGGCGACGTAGTCCAGCGGTGCGGAGGCGTGGGCGGTGCCGCCCGTGAGGCTGAGGGCGAGCGCACCGACGAGTGCGAATGACGTGGCCATGACATTCCGCAGGGCGTGCTTCGGCATGTGATCCCTCTTCTCGGGGGGCGCGGAGCGGTGGGCGCGGCAGCCGACGGGGCGCGCCACCGGCGGGAACGGAGCGGTTCGACCAGGGAAGAGCGTGGGGCTGCACAATTACCGAACGGTTCTACTGACAGGTAATGTGCAGCTCCCCCGACGGGGAGTCAACATTGTTGACCGCACTTCTTGAAATGCTCACGAAAAGCCCCCGACCCGATCCCGCAACCGCGCGAACCCGCAGTCGCGAAGCGTCGGGCCCCTATCCTGTCCCGCATGCTGCAGACCGGCTCCAGTACCACGACCCGCGAGGCCATCCGCTCGGCCGCTGCCCGGCTGTTCCGGGACCAGGGTTTCTCCAGGACCACCGTCCGCCGGATCGCGGCGGCGGCCGACACGGACCCTGCGCTGGTGATCCGTCATTTCAAGAGCAAAGAACTCCTGTTCCTGGAGACGATGCACCTGACGATCGACGACGAGCCGCTGCTCGACGTGCCGCTGGAGCAGTTGGGCGATCGGCTCGCCGAACTCCTCGTCGAACTCGACGGTTCCGCGCGGGGCGTCTTCCTGGCCCTGGTGCACGGCGGCAACGAACCGCAGATCCACGAACGTCTGCGCGGCACGCACGAGAACCTCTTCGTCGCACCCCTGCGCCGCCGTCTGTCCGGCCCCGACGCCGACGTCCGTGCGCGCATGGCGGCCGCCTTGGCCGGGGGACTGCTGTACGCACTGTGGGTGGTCGAGGACGAGGGACTGCTGCGGACGGACCGCACGGAACTGGTGTCACGGTACGGCGCGCTGCTTCAAGGGGTGCTGACCCCCCGGGACCACTGACGTCCTCGTGGCGTCGCCGGGGCGGGGCCGGCCGCGGCGGGGCGTCCACCGACGAGGGGTGTCGCGGCAGGCGGATCTCGCGGCGGCCGTGCCGGAGGAGCGCGTCGGGCGGCCGGGGCCGGTGAGGGCGGTGTCGGCTCCGGCCGCTGCGCCGCAGCGGTGACCGGAGGTCTTCAAGGGGCCGGACTCCTCGCCTCCCGCCCGGATTCGGCCGCAAGGCGGCCCCGGGACGACCGGTCAGGCACGGCTCCGTCGCGGGCGCCCTCCTCCCCCTGGAGGGCGGCGCCCCCTCCGGGCGTCAGAACGGCAGCCGCCCCCGCGCCCGTCGGCCCGCGGAGCCGCTGCGGCCGACCGCGCGGGAACTGGAGCGGAAGGGCTTGCTGAAGAGGCGCCCGAGCGGGCCCGGGGCCTTGGACCCGGCCCGGGAACCGAGGCCGAGCGTGCGCTGCGCTCCGTTCTGCGGGTGCCGGGAGAGACGCGGGACGAGGAAGGCGAGGGCGGCGATGACCACGCAAACGGCGATGATGCCGACAACCATCATGAGGGCCTCCGGAGTCGGGGGTGCGGACGCCGGACCGGTCGGTCCGTGTGGGACCGCGTGCCCCGTTCCCGCGTGAACACGCTTCCGGACCGGGGCGGCCCGCCACCGTGACGTCCGCGCCGGCGTCGCGCCCCCCGGCGCGGTCCCGGTGCCGTCGTGCGCGTGCGGCCTCAGCGCCGTTCGTACCCCCGGAGGAACGCGCGCACCCCGGATGCGATCAGTTCGTCCCGCTTCCCGTCCGGCAGGGGCAGGCCCCCCTGGTAGGTGCGGTCGCTGATCTCGCCGACGGTCAGCTGCAGGAAGTGGCTCGCGGCACGCTCCGGGTCCGGGGCGTCGAGCAGCCCGTCCTCGGCCAGTTCACGGAAGCGGGCCGCCACCCCCTTGAGGGCACGGTCGGGACCCGCGGCGCGCCAGGCGTCCAGGAACTCCTGCGGGATGTGGCCGACCTCGGCCCGCAGCTGCCGCACGACGGCGAAGTGGTCGTGGTACCGGTACATCGGCGCCATCCAGGCGTGCGCGAAGCCGACGAGGTCGGCCTCCAGGTCCGTGACCTTGTGGAGCCGCCGGTCGACGGCGTCGAGATGGGACCGTACGACCTCCTCCGAACCCTCCACGACGACGACGCGGAAGAGCTGCGCCTTCCCCTCCGGGAAGTGGTTGTAGATCGTGCGGGTGGAGACCCCGGCCTCCTTGGCGATGGAGTCCATGCCGGCGCGGGTGTAGCCGTCGCGCCCGAAGACGCGGCGTGCCCCCCGCACGATCGCCTGCCGTTTCTCCGCCAGCCCTTGCCTCACGCGTCCTGCCCCTTCCTGTCGTCGGCCACGGTATCCGGACCGGAGAGATTACAACGATCGTTGCAATTGTTGCCATGGTCGTTGTACTTTCTCGGTATGGCCAACTCCTCAGCCTCTCCTCCCCGTTCGGACGCCCCCCTGACGACCGGGGCCCCCTCGAGCGCTCTCCCGGCGAACACCCCTTTGCGCGCCGCCGTTGCGGCCGGACCGACCCGCGAGGGCCGCTCCGCCCCTGCCGTCGCCGACCGGTTCCTGCGGTCCGCCGCCCAGCGCGACGATCCCGAACGCGGCCGACTCCGGCCGGTCCCGGCCGAACCGCACGCCGTCACGGCGCGGGACACGGTGGGCTTCCGCAACGCGCGGGAGGACCGCGCCGGGGACGGCGCGCCGCTGCGGCCCGGGACGCTCCAAGGGGCGGGCGAGGCGATGCCGACGCCGCGGACCGGGCGCGCCCGCGCCGCGTACGGAGAGCGATGAGCACCGCTCTCCCGGCACGGGCCGGGAAGAGCGGGGGGCCGCCCCCGCCGGCCGTCCCCCGGCACGTCCTCGCCCTCGCGGGCGTGGTGGTGCTGGGCTCGTTCATGACGGTGCTCGACCTGACCATCGTCAATGTCGCCCTGGACCACCTGTCGCGTGCCTTCGACGCGCCCCTGTCCGTCATCCAGTGGACGGTGACCGGCTACTCGCTGGCGCTGGCGACCGTCATCCCGGTCACCGCGTGGGCGGTGGGCCGGTACGGCGCCAAGCGGGTCTTCCTCACCGCCGTCGCGCTCTTCACGCTCGGCTCGGGCCTCACCGGCCTGGCCTGGAACGCGGGTTCACTGATCGTGTTCCGCGTGGTGCAGGGACTCGGCGGCGGCATGATCGTGCCCGTCGCGATGACGGTCGTCCTGCGCGCCGCCCCGCCGCAGCGCAAGGGCACGATGATGGGCATCCTCGGCATCCCCGTCCTCGTCGGACCGATGGCGGGCCCGGTCCTCGGCGGCGTCTTCACCGACGCGCTGTCCTGGCGCTGGATCTTCTTCGTCAACGTTCCGGTCGGCGCTCTCGCCCTGCTGCTGGGGGCCCGGGTCATGCGCGACGACGACGAGCGGACCGGCCGCCCGCTGGACCTGGCCGGACTGCTGACGCTCTCCCCCGGCCTGGCCGCTCTGCTGTACGGGCTGACGCTGGGCGGCGAGCGCGGCGGCTTCGGCACCGCGGGAGTCGTCGTCCCGGTCGTCACCGGTGCGGCGCTGGTGGCCGCCTTCGCCGTGCGGGCGCTGCGGGCGGACCACCCCCTGCTCGACCTGCGGCTGTTGCGCAGGGCGTCGGTCGGCCGTGCGGTGGCGACCATGATGCCGTTCTCGGCCGCGTACTTCGGTTCGATGATGCTCGTACCGCTGTACTGGCAGCAGCAGCGCGGCCTGTCCGCCACACAGGCCGGCCTGCTGATGGTCCCCCAGTTCCTGTGCAGCGGCACGGTGATGCAGATATCCAGCCGGATCTCGGACCGCGTGGCACCGCGCGCGATCGTCGTGCCCGGCGTCCTGGTCGCCGTCGCGGGCTTCCTCGCCTTCGCCGTCCAGGCCGGCTCCGACACCCCGTACTGGCGCCTGGTCGCCTCCCTCGCCGTCATGGGCACCGGGGTCGGCATGACGAACATGCCCGTCATGGCGTCCGCCACGCGCGGCCTCGCGGACACCGAGGTCGCCGCCGGCAGCACGGCGCTGAACATCGTCTCCCAGATGGCCGCGTCCGTCGGCACGGCCCTGATGGCCTCGCTGCTGACGGCGACGGACGGATTCCGTACGACGCTGCTGTGCGGGGCGGGCCTGATGGCGCTGGCGCTGCCGATGGCGGCGCGCCTGCCGAAGCACCGGCCGTGAACACGGACGCCGCGCCTTCGACCGCGTCCCCTCGGTCCTCCCGGCCTCCCCCACCTCAGCCGGCCGGGGGGTGGGGCGGGAGTTCGCCGCGGAGGAGCGCGGTGCCCAGCGGGGTGAGGGTGTGGATGACCTGGGCGCCGACGCGTTGGCTGTGGGCGAGGCTGACCTCTCTCAGGGCGGCGATGTGTTCGCTCGCCGAAGGGGCGGAGATGTTCAGGCGCCGGGTGAGTTCTCCGGTGGTCGCAGTGCTCTCCAGGGCCGCCAGCACGCGGGCGCGGGTCCGGCCGAGCAGGGCGGCCAGGGCCTCGGGGCGGCGGTCACGGGTGACCGCCGGCGCCCAGGCCGGCGGGTGGGCGACGGGGTAGGCGAGGACCTGCGGCAGGGCGGGGTCGGCCAGGGCGATCGGCGTGTTCCAGCAGAAGTGGGAGGGGATCAGTCGCACGCCGCGTCCGCCGAGGTGGAGGTCCCGGTCCTCCGGGTAGCGCACGTGCAGCACCGGCGGCCGCCAGTCCATCAGGGGGCGGAAGGAGTTCAGCAGTCCGTGGACACCGTGATCGCGCAGGACGCGTGTCCGCAGGGCCCGGTCGGCCTCGGTGGTCCTGGCCGTCCCGGTCCAGTCGGGCGCGATGATCGTGCGGTGCACCAGCCGGAACGCCGTCGCCACCTCCTCCATCCGGTGCCGTTCCCCCCGGGCCAGACCGTGTGCCCAGCGCGGCAGCGGATGGGTGTCCGCCAGGCGGTACATCTCCTGGCGCAGCTGCGGCCGGGGGGTGGCGCGCAGTGCCTCCAGCGCGACCTCGAGGCCGTCCGCCGAGGCGCCGGGGGTCAGGAAGTCGGGCCAGTAGCCCGCCGAAGCGGGGGCCAGGGCGGAGAGCATCCGGACCGGGCCCGCCAGGTGTTCCTCGGCCAGCCGGGCGCGGGCGTCGCGCCGCCAGGGGGCGAAGACCGGCAGGCCGCGCCGTGGCGCGGTCAGTTGGTGCAGGCCCAGCAGGGTCTCCCAGACCGGATCGGGCTCCCGGGCCAGATGGACGCGGGCCAGGTCCCCGTCCGTGAAATGAATGCGCAGCACCTTTTCTCCCCGTGTGGTCGCTGTCGGGACACGCTTTCCGGTGGGTGTGTTCCGGGTGTGGCGCAGGCCGCCCGTCGCCGTGCGGAACGGCTCGGACAGCGGCTTCGCCGGCCGGGTGGGGGGCCGTGGCGGTCGACCGCCGGTGCGGACCCGCGGGAGCGGGCGCGGTGGGCCGTGCGGTCCGGAGGCGGTGGCCCGTCCCCGGCCGTCACTTTGACGGGACGTCGTCTGCGGTCCCGGCCGCCCGGGGGCACCCGGCGGTGAGGAGCCGGGTGTGTATGCGGGTGCCGGGCGGCGTCCGTACGGGCCCTGCCGCCGGGCCGCACCCGGCGCCGCCCACGCGGCCCGGCGGCCGGGCGGTCACCGACGAGGGCACCGGCGGAAGCACCGGTGCGACGGTGGCGGAGAGGCCGCCGGCCGGAGGGAGGGCGGCGGGCAGCACACGGCTCACGCCGGAGAACGGGCGTGTCTTCATTCCCTCTTCCCCCTCGACCCACAGGTGCGGCCACCCTGCCCGTGCCGGTGGTCAGGCCGGTCGGCGAAGCGGCTCCTCCAGGGTCGTACGAAGACATCGCCTTTGTCAGGGAGGCAAGTGATGAGAAAATGCGTGTGATCGATGCAGTGGCCGCTATGGCCGCAGGTGGAGGACGTCTGCTGTGCCTGATTTCGCGGGATCAGCGGAGCCGAGCATCCATCAGCTGCGGTTGTTCCTGGTGCTGGGCGAAGAGCTGCACTTCGGCAGGACGGCGGCGCGGCTGCACATGACCCAGTCCGCGCTGAGCCGTCAGATACGCGATCTGGAGAGACGGGTGGGCGTCCTGCTGTTCTCGCGGGACAGCCGCACGGTGTCCCTCACGGATGCGGGCCGCGCCCTGGCGGTGGAGGCGCGTGCCACGGTGGAGGCGATGGACCGGCTGCGCGTCCGCGCCGACCAGTGGGCCCGTACCCTCGCCGGGCACGTGGTGATCGGGACGGTCGGCGCGGAGGCGGCGATGCCCTACACCCGCGCGGTCCTCGAGCACCTCCGCGCCCGCCACCCCCGCATCACCGTCGAGATCCGCAGTCTCAACTTCTCCGAACACCTGGCGCAGTTGCTCTCCGGCGACATCGATCTCGCTTTCCTGCGGCCGCCGGTGCCGGAGACCATCGAGCTCCTGGAACTGGCCACCGAACCCCGCGTCGCCTGTCTGGCGGCCACCGACCCCCTGGCGGACCGGACCGAGGTCCGGCTCGCCGACCTCGCCGACCGCGTCTTCCTGGACGTCCCCCCGGAGGTACCCCGGCTGTGGTGGGATTTCTGGGCGGTGGACCCGCGCCCGGACGGCACGCGCGTGCGCTACGGCCCCGTCGTCTCCGACATGGAGGGGCTGCTGCTCGCGGTGGCCCGGGGCGAGGGAATGTGCTTCCTGCCCGCGGCGGCCCGGGAGCTGTTTCCCCGTCCGGGGGTGCGCTACCTCGACGTGGTGGATCTGTCCCCGTCGGTGTCGGCCCTCGGCTGGCCGGCCCAGCACCGCAACCGCCCGGGCGTACGAGCCGTGCGGGAGGCCGCGGCCGCCGCCATGGCCGCCCCCGGCTGGGGAGACGCCCCGTCCCGCTGAGCGTGCCGACCGCGGCGTCGGGGCCGTCACCAGGGGATTTCGGTCCAGACCGAAAGGCAGCGCGGTTTTCCGCGCGGATCGGCAAGCTGCGGTACAGGACCGAACCGGAGCGAAGGACGTGTCCGACATGAACACGGGCTGCCGAAAGAGACTCGCCGCCGTGACCGCAGCGGCCGCCGCCGTCACGATGATGCCGGGGTCGCGGCACCGGCGAGCGCCGCGACACACCGGTGCCGGAAGCCCGGCGGCGACCGGATGAACTGCACCACGGTCACCGGCATCGGTCCGGGCTCCTGGCTCCGGGTGCGCACGGGCCCCGGCCACGGGTACGGCCCCCTCCACGGGCCCTGCAGCAGGCTGTACAACGGGAACGAGGCCGGTCCCAGCTGCTGGACGACGGGCGACGGAGCGTACGACGACCCCGGCTACCGCCACTGGACGCAGGCGGGGGCCGGCGACAGCTTCTGGGGTTGCGTCAACGACCGGTACCCCGACACGGGGCACCCCGACGCCTGGAAGCAGCGGATCCGCCCGTGCCCCCTCTGAGCCGAGGCGGACGCGGGGACACGAAGCCGGCGCCGCACGGACGGGAAAGGGCTGCCCGGCACGCCCGTCGGGCGCCGAAGGGCACCGGCTGCCGTCGCGCGACGGCAGCCGGTGACGAGTACACCGACGTGTCCCGCGGAACGGCGTGCGTCACGCCCCCAAACGCCTTGTCATCCCATCACTCGAAGGTTGACGACGATATGCGTTGCACTGTCCCCACCAGGGCGACCGGAGGTCGCAGACACCGGAGCCTTCTCGCCGCGATCGCGGTGTTCTTCTCCCTGGCCCTCGCCGCCACCTCGTTCTCCCCGCCCGCGGCGGCCGCACCGGCACGGCCCGGGAACACCTCGTCCGTCGAGGAACCGAGCGCCCAGGTGCCCGCCGGTGTCACGGCCGGAGTCGCCGTCTTCGACCGGCAGACCGGCACCTTCACCGAGCAGGTGAACGCGAGCGCGCAATTCCGTTCGGCCTCGATCGTCAAGCTGCTGATGGCCCTGGACTTCCTGTGGAACCGAGGTCCTGACTACACCGTCCCGGCCGCCGACCGCGCCCGGCTGGAACCGATGCTCCGCAGCAGCGACGACGCCGCGGCCAATCACTACTGGTCGAACTACGGTTATTCGGCGATCATCGACCGCATGGTCGGCCGGCTCGGCCTGAGCGACACGGTGCCGCCCGTCGACGAGAACTTCTGGGGCTACACCGCCATGTCGGCCCGCGACACGGTGAAGGTCTACCGCTACGTCCTGGAAAAGGCACCCGCGCCCGTCCGGGACTTCATCATGGGCAACCTCCGTCAGTCGACACGCTGCGCGTCGGACGGATTCGACCAGCACTTCGGTATCGCAGGCGCCTTCGACCGTCCGTGGGCCGTGAAGCAGGGCTGGGCGGGCTCCTCGTACCCGGCGGGCACATGCGGCCCCGTCAGCACGGCCCCGGCCCGGGCGGACACGGCGGCAGAAGGCCCCGGCCCCGGCACCACCACCACCGCGGCCGTGGACCTGACCCGTCCGGCCCTGCACTCCACCGGCACCGTCGGCGCCGGTGACCGCTCCATCGTGGCCGTCTTCACGCTGCACCCGAACGGCACTTCCTACGGGAAGGCTTTCACCGACCTGGGCCGGCTGACCCGCTCGCTGAACGTGCCCGGTGGCGTCGCTCCGTCCGGAAAGTGGTACGGGACCTGGAGTTCGCTCGTCAATGTCCGGAGCGAACCGGTCCTCGGGAACAACGTGATGACCCGACTGCCCGCCGGGGTCGAGGTGCTGGTGGGCTGCCAGAAGAAGGGCCAGACCGTCTCCGTGCCGCCGTACACCAACGAGTGGTGGGCGTACCTGCCCCAGTACGGCGGCTACGTCTCCAACATCTACATCAGCCATCCGGACAATCAGCTGCCGGACGTCCCGCTGTGCCCGAGCCGGCAGTGACGCACCGGTCCCCGGGCCGGGGGCACGGTCCCCGGCCCGGGTGGTCCCGCCGCACGAGCACGCCCCGCATCCGGCTTCCGCCGGGCACGGGCCCGGCGGAACTTCACGGCGACCGGGAAACCCGGTTCCGCGTCGACAGGGTCGCGACGAACCCGGTCCCGCCCTACGCCCGGGACCTCATGAGCATTTCCGGCGTGGCCACCGCGACCGAAGCGGCCACCGAGTCAGGGGGACACCGCCATGTGGCGCATGCGCACACTCACCGCCGCGAGTACCGCACTGGCCGTCGCGGCGCTCGCCGTGACGGGATGCGCGGACAGCGAGGAGCCGCGGAACCGGCCCGTCCCCGCCACGGCGGAGCGGCCCAGGCCGCTGACGGACGCGGAGACGCTGCGGATAGCGGACGCCCAGCAGCGGCTGATCGGCCGCTGCATGGCCGGCAAGGGCTTCGAGTACTGGGAAGCGGAACGGCTGAGTCTGCGCGAGAGCCGCACACTCGGCTACGTGGCGGACGATGTCGGCTGGGCTCGCGCGTACGGTTACGGCAGCCGGATCCACGCCAAGGAGGACGAGGCCCGCAGGAACAACCGCAACGCCGCCTACCGTGCCGCCCTGCCCCCCGAGCGGCGGACGGCTTACGACCGGGCTCTCGACGAAGGGCCGGGCGCCCCCGAGATGTCCGTCCGGTTGCCCTCCGGCGGCGTCGTCCGCAAGCGGGTGGGCGGCTGCGTCGCCGACTCGGAGAAGCGGCTGTACGGGGACCCCGAGGCATGGTTCCGTGCGGACAAGGTCGCCGGGAGCGCCGGCCGCCTCCTCGTACCGAAGGTCATGGCCGACAAGGAGTTCACGGCCGCGCTGGCGGCCTGGTCGAGGTGCCTGAAGCGTGCCGGCCACACCTACGCGAACCCGGGAGACGCCCGCGACGCGGCGCTGCTGCACAGGCTCGGGGCCGCCCCGGGCGAGGCCTTCGAGGCCGAGCGTGCGCTCGCGGTGGCGGACGCCGCCTGTGCCCGCTCGGTGAAGCTCCGGTCGATCGGCCAGGAGCGTGAGAAGCACTACGTGAACCAGCTCGACGGTGTCCACCGCGAAGCTCTCGACACCCGGGCGCGCCTGCAGCACCGGGCGCTGGAACGCGCCAT
Organism: Streptomyces sp. Tu 3180; assembly: GCF_009852415.1. NCBI lineage: Bacteria > Bacillati > Actinomycetota > Actinomycetes > Kitasatosporales > Streptomycetaceae > Streptomyces > Streptomyces sp. Tu 3180. Next base: position 498,264 of record NZ_WOXS01000002.1, read on the forward strand.
GAAGATCGTCGGGCCACGGACCTGACCGTCCGGCCGCGGGGCCGAGCGGCCGCGGGTCCGACCGCCCGGCCGCGGGTCCGGCCTCCCGCACACCTCCGCGGGTCCCACACCCGCGGACCGGCCATGCCCCCCTGGGGGCTTCCACGAAGGAGTACACATGCGCAAGCTGGGCACCCTCGTCGCGTCCTTGGGCCTGCTGGCCCTCGGCGCGGCCTTCCCCTCCGCGGCCCAGGCGGCTCCGCAGCAGGGGTACTACTGCGACCAGACCTGGAACAGCATCGGCCGCGACGGTTACCTGCGGGCCTGGAGCGGGTTCGACTGCACGGGCACTCTGCTGGGCGCGGCCTACGACAACGACCTCAACTGGGGTGACCAGGGAGGTGCCTTCCGGAACCAGGACTGGAAGGAGGTCAAGTCCGTGATGAACAACGGCTATGTGGGCGGCAGGGACGTCGTCGCCTTCTACCAGATCCACAACAGCGGTGCCAGCTACGTCTGCCTCTCCCCCTACGAGCTGTACGCGGACGACATCACCGACAACTACTACACGAGCGGTGCCCGGATAGAGGGCGTCGCGTTCCACCGGTGGGTGACCGCCTCCGAGTGCGCGGGCAACAGCTGGCTGACCTGACCCGCATGGTCCGACGCGCGTCGCCGAGCCGTCCTCCGGCTCGGCGACGCCGCGTCCCGCCGAGCGGGCGGTCCGGCCCGGATGCCGCCCGCACGCTGCCGCCCGGCGACCGTGACGGCCGCCGGGTCCGGCGGGACTCCGGCGCCGGGGCCGCCGTCGGCACGGGGCCGGGGAGAGCTTCCTCCTGGACGGCGGGTGGGCCGGCCGCGGGTCGCCGGCGCCCGGGGTCGTCCGGGTCGGCTCAGCGGGCCGGGGCGGCTTCCCCCGGCGTTGCCGTGCGGGGGGCGACGGCGGGGGCCGCGGGGCCGTCGAAGCGGCTGCGGACGTGGGTGAGGTCGGCGAGCAGGGTGGCGGAGGTGAGGCGGGTGCCGCTGCGGGGACGTACCAGGTGGGCGATGGGCAGGTTGCCGGTGGCGGCCCAGCACAGCCGTCCGGCCGGGTCGATGTAGCTGCGGGTCAGGCCCCGGTTGTCGGGGTGGAGGCAGTACGGGACGTCGAGGTAGCCGCGGCGGAAGGCGTGGAGCAGGGCCTGGGAGAGGTCGGGGTGCAGGTCGAGGACGGCGTGGACGAGGGCGGCGGCCTCCTGGTAGGTGGGGCTGTCGGCGGGCCGGGACGGCTGGGCCGGGGCCCGTCGTCCGGCGGTGCGCGCGACGGCGGCGGCCAGTTCCAGGGCGTCGACGTTCTCCTGGATGGTGGGGATGCGCCGCGATTCGGCGACCGTCTTGACAATGAGCCGTTCCGCCCCCGTCCGTACGGCGAGTTCGGCGGAGCTCGCCAGCAGCCGCCGGGCGCCCTGCTCGGTCTCGGGGAAGACGCCCATGTAGGTGTAGAGGACCACGTGCCAGTCGTCGGTCGGCAGGAGCTCCGCGCACAGGCGGCGCAGCGCCGCGACGGCCTCGGCGTCCTGTTCCGGGGAGCTCTGCTGGGCGTAGCTGACCGACAGGCTGCGCACGCCGTGCCGGAGGAAGAAGAGCGCCTCCAGGACGCTGATGGCCACCAGCAGGCTCGGCGGGCACAGCTGACCGAGCATGCAGCCGCCGAAGGTCTCCAGGTGGGGTTCGCGGCCGGTCTCCCGCAGTGAGGCGAACAGTTCGCAGGCGGTGGCCCACTGGGTGACGGACTCGGCCAGGGGGGTCCTGCCGTAGGGCAGGCAGTAGGAGACGGGGCCTCCTTCGCTGGCGTCCAGGCCGAGGGCGGCCAGGGCCCGGAAGATGCCGACCGGGCGGGCGGAGCCGTGCCGGACCTGGACGGGGAAGCGGGGGCCCCGGATGCCGTGCAGGACCTGCTCGGTGGTGGCCGGGGGGTGGGTGACGACGGGGTAGCCGTTGAGGGGGGTGCCGGCGCGCAGGGCGGCCGCGGCGGCGTCGAGGTGGCCGACGCGGGTGTGGGCGTCCAGGGTGATGGTGCCGACGGTTCGGGCGGCGGCGGCCCGGGTGGCGGCCAGACCGGCGCGCATGGCGGCCGGGTCGCTGAAACCCATCCGGGGCTGGACCACCAGACGGCCGTTGCCGCCGTGGGCACGGACGAAGTCGCCGAAGCCGCGCGGGGCCGGACCGGCCGGGGCGGGTCCGGCGGCGGGACCCGGTCGGCGGTCCGGCGCGCCGCCCGGCGCGGGCGGCGTCACGCGGGGACGCCCATCTGCTCGTCGGCGCGGCGCGCCTGCCCGGCGCCGGCGCGCCGCGGGCGGGCGCCCAGGGCACGGTCCGGTCCGGTGCCCAGGTCGTCCAGGAAGCGGCGGAAGGCGGCCAGGGTGTCGGTGCCGTCCTCGAAGACGGCGTCGAATCCGGCGGCCAGGAGCCGCTCGGCGTGGGAGGTGGCACCGCCGTCCACGCCGAGTTTGCCGCCGATGGCGACGGGCAGGGCGGCGGTCAGCTCGTCGTCGCGCAGCGCGCGGATGACGCGCAGCCCGTCCTGGGCGCCGTGGCCGTTGACGCTGCTGATGATCACGGCGGCCGGGCGGATCTCCCGGCAGTGGCGCACCAGCAGCTCGTCGGGGACGCACGGGCCGAGGTTGACGACGTGGTAGCCGAGTTCCTCCAGCAGCAACTGCAGGAACACCAGGTTCCAGGTGTGGGAGTCGGAGGCCACGGTGGTGACGACGACCGTGGCCCGGGCGCGGCCGGGGGCGGTGCCGGCCGGCCGGGACAGGTCAGCCATGCGTGTGCTCCGCGCCGTGAGGGACCCTGGTGCGTTCGATGCGGGTGACGGAGACGGTGTCCTCGCCGTCGGTGACGACCTCCACCGGGCTGGGCCGGCCGAGGAACATCAGCAGGCTGGCGGTGGGGCCGTAGGCGCCGGTGTTGGGCACGGCGAGGAGGTCGCCGGGCGCCAGGCCGGCGGGGACGGCGACGTTGCGGCCCAGCACGTCGCCCGGGGTGCACAGCGGGCCGGCCAGGGTGACCTGCCTGCTGTCCCCGTCCTCCGGGACCTCGACGGAGACGGGCAGGATGCGGCCGAGGCCGGACATCCCGCCGAACACGTTGATGCCCGCGTCCAGCACGGCGAAGGTGTGGCCGCGCCCGGTCTTGAGGTTGCTCACCGCGGTGACGAGGTGGCCGCTGTCGCCGACGAGGTAGCGGCCGGACTCCACGGCGACCCGCGGCAGGCCCTGCCGCCACCCGGGGAAGAACAGGTCCAGGGCGGCGGCGAGTTCGCCGCGCAGCTTGGGGTAGGCGGCACGGTCGCCGGTGCGGCCGTAGGGCGCGGAGAAGCCCCCGCCGATGTCCAGGACGCGCAGCCGCACCCCCAGCTCGTCCTGGAGGCGGGCGGCGGTCTCCAGGGTGTGCCGGAACTCCGCCAGCAGGCTCTCCTCGTCGCGGGCGTTGCTCTGCGAGAACAGGTGCAGTCCCTCGACCGAGGTGCCGGGCACGGAGGTCAGCGCGGCGGCGGCCTCGGGGACGGTCTCGCTGTCGATGCCGAACTGGGTGGGCTTGCCGGTCATGCGCACCCCGCTGGCGGCGCTCGCCGTCGCGCTGTTGACGCGCAGCAGGCAGAGGGCGGTGGTGCCGTGGGCGCGGGCGGCGCGGCCGATGTGCTCCAGGTCGGTGAGGGACTCCGCGGAGAACAGGCCGACGCCGTGGCGGACGGCCTCGTCGAGTTCGCCCGGCGTCTTGCCGGGGCCGGTGTAGAGGATGTCCGCGCCCGGGTAGCCGGCCTCCAGGGCGGCGGCCAGTTCGCCGGTGGAGCTGATCTCCGCCTTGCAGGCGGGCCCGTCGCCGGTGCGCAGGGCACGGACCAGGTCGGGGTGGGGGTTGGCCTTGAAGGCGTAGTAGACCTCCACGCCCTCCGGCAGGAAGCCGAACAGGTCGCGGCGGGCGGCGCGCACCCGGGCCAGGTCGTAGACGTACAGCGGGGTGCCGTACCGCTCGGCGAGGTCGCGGTGGTGGGGGCTGACGGTCACGGGCGCTCTCCGTCGATCAGGGCGGCCAGTTCCCGCCGGGCGTTCTTGCCGTGCAGGGTGAGCGGGAACTCGGCCAGGACGCGGCACCGGGCGGGCATCTTCGCGGTCTCCAGGCGTTCCATCAGCTCCCGTACGACCGTGCGCTCGTCGAGGTCGCTCTCCACGAACAGGGTCAGGTCGTGGCGGTCGTCCGGGGGGAGCGCGGCGGCGGCCCGCACGCCGGGGATGTCCAGGGCCGCGGTCTCGATCTCCACGGTGCTCATGCGGAAGCCCTTGCGCTTGAACATGTCGTCGCGGCGGCCCTGGAAGTAGAGGTAGCCGTCCTCGTCGAGGTGTCCGTAGTCGCCGGTGTGCAGCCGGGTGACGGCCGGGTCGCCGGGATCGGGGCGGAAACTGCGGGCGGTGGCCTCGGGGTTGCGCCAGTAGCCGCGCATCACGTGGGGGCCGACGGCGACGATCTCGCCGGTGGTGCCCGGCGGCAGGGTCTCGCCGTCCGGCCCGCAGACCAGCACGCGGGTGCCGGGCAGGGCGCGTCCGACGCTGTGCGGGCGTTCGTGCTCCTCCTCGGGCGGCATGACGGTGATCCGTTTGGCCTCCGTCTGCCCGTACTGGCGCACCACGCGGGCGCCGGGGAACAGGGCGCGCAGGGCGTCGGCGGTGGCGGCGGGCAGGGCGGCGCCGGTGTTGGTGAACATGCGCACGGGCGGCCGCTGGTCGGGGTGACGCCGGGCCAGCGAGACGATCATCGAGGCGTAGGAGGGGACGAGCGGCACCACGGTCGTACCCGTCTCGTGCATGCGGCGCAGCACGGTGAAGTCCGAGTCGCCGTCGGCGAGGACGATCTCGCAGCGGGCGACGCAGGTCATCAGGACCTTGTACAGGCCGTAGTCCCAGGACATCGGGAAGCGGCAGAAGACGACGTCGTCGGACCGGTAGCCCAGGGTCCGGACCAGCGCGGTGGAGGCGAACACCACGGCGGCGTGCGGGCAGGCCACGGCCTTGGGCGCGGCGGTGCTGCCGGAGGTGTAGACGAGGGCCGCCAGGTCGTCGCCGGACACGTCCGGCGACGCGGCCGCGTCCGGGCCGGGTTCCCGCGCGGCCGCCTCGGCGAGGACCTCGGCGACGTCGTGGACGGGGGCGCCGGTGAGGGGGCGCAGGCGGTGGACGCCCTCGGTGTCGGTCAGGACGAGGGCGGGGTCGGCGTCGGCGACGACGGACCGCAGGTGGAACGGCTTCATGGCCGGGTGCACCGGCACGAAGACGGCCCCGCGCCGCACCGTGGCGTAGAAGAGGGCCGCCAGCGGCCGGCCGGTGGGCAGCTGGAGCAGGACGCGGTCGCCGCGGCCCACGCCACGGGCCGCCAGCCAGGCGGTCAGCCGTGCGGTCCGGTCGGCCAGCTGGGCGTAGGTCCAGGCGCCGGTCGCGTCCCGTACGGCCGGGCGGTGCGGGGTCTCGGCCACGGCCTCGTCCAGAAGGCCGTGCACCGTCCGGCCGCCGGCCGCGGGGGGCGCGGTGTTTCGTTCGATCAGGTCCTGTGGGGTTGCCAATGCTCCGCTCTCCGTTCTCCGGCCCGGGTTCTCCGGCCCGGCGGGCCTGTGGGCGGGGGCGGGGACGGACGCGGCCGGGCCCGAGCGCTCCGGCCGGGCCGGCGCGGCGCGCGGCCGGTACGGGCCGGGTGCGCGCCGCGGGCCGCGGAACCGCCCCTGGGGTGCGCACCGAGAACACCACCGGCCCCTGACGTTCGGCTCACCGGCGGCTACCGGACCACTAGCGACGCACGTCGGCGGTGGCGCGCGGTCCGCCGGTAGCCGACGGCAACCGGATCGTTAGGACGGGCTGTTGTGCTGGTCGCCGACGCCGGATCCCGCAGAAAGGGCGGTTGCTCCGTATGACGACCACCGAAGACGTCCTGGCCTGCATCAGCCGCCGGGTCGGGGACCAACCGATGAGCGAGACCAGCGAGTTGACGGCCCTGGGTGTCGACTCCCTGCTGCTGCTGCGCATCATCACCGACCTGGCGGCGGACGAGACGCAGGAGATCGAGCCGCACGAGCTGGCACGGCTCGTCACCGTCGGCGACCTGACGGAGTTCGTCGGCCGGTGGAACGGGGGGCCGCGCCCGTGACCGCCCTCGACCTGGGACCGCAGACGCCCGTGCTGCGCCCCGACGGGCACGGGGACGTGCTCCCCCTGACCGACTCCCAGCGCAGCCTGCTCTTCATCCAGGAGGCCGCCGCCCGCAAGGACCTGTACAACAACAGCTTCCGCATCGTCTTCGACGGAACGCCGGACGCCGACGCCATGCGGACCGCCCTGGAGCGGCTGGTGCTGGTGCAGCCGGCGCTGCGCACCGAGTTCCACGCCGGCCCGGACGGCCCCGGCGCCCGCATCGCGCGGGCGGTCGCGCTGCCGTGGGAGGTCGTCGGGCACGACGGCGGCGCGGTGCCGTGGGAGACCTGGCTGGAGGAGCGGACCGAGGAGTTCGTGCGGCTGCCGCTGGACCTGTCCCGGGCCCCGCTGTGCCGGTTCCGGCTGCTGACGTCCGCGCCGGGCGCGCCCGCCCGGTCGGCCCTGCTGGTGACGGTGCACCACACCGTCAGCGACGGGGTGTCGGTACGGGTCCTCGTCGACGAGATCAGCGCCGGGTACCGGCAGGCCCTGGGCCGCGCCGCCGCCGAGGGCGACGAGGACCCGGCGGTGCTGGCCCTGGCGCGCGAGCGCTCGCTGCGCGCGGAGCTCGCGGCGCAGTGCGCGGCGGCGCGGGCGGCGGTGGCCGCCGGGGACGCCGACGCGCTCGCCGGACCGCTGGCCGGCGTGGCCCCCACCACGCTGTACCCGGTGCCCGGCCGTCCGCAGGACACCGCCCACCGGGCCGAGCGGTTGCGCGTGCTGCTCGACCGGCCGGAGCGGGCGCGCGTCGAGCGGGCGGCCCGGGACCTCGGCACCACGCCGTACGAGCTGCTGCTGGCCTGCTACGCGCTGCTGCTCGGCGACTACGCCGGCACCGGGGACGTCCTGGTGGGCAGCCCGTTCGCCACCCGGCGCACGGTGGCCTCGCACCAGCTGTGCGGGTTCTTCGTCAACACGCTGCCCATGGCGCTGCCCGCCCGCGACGTGCCGTTCCAGGCGCACTGCCGTGAGGTGTCGGCGACGGTGCGCGGGACCCGCGCCCGGCAGTCGGTGCCGTTCGACGCCCTGGTGACGCGGCTGGCCCCGGAGCGTTCGAGCAACCGCAACCCGGTCTTCCAGTGCATGTTCGCCATGCAGGACGAGCTGCGCACCCGGGTGGCGCTCATGCCGTGGATCGAGGGGCGGGTCGAGATCCTGGAGAACGGCTCGGCCAAGTTCGACCTCTGGCTGGGCGCGACGGCGGTCGAGGACGGCCTGCGGATCGAGCTGGACTACGACCGGGACCTGCTGCCCGCGTCCTACGCGCAGCGCTTCCTGGCCGAGTACCGGGAGCTGCTGCTGCGCGCCGTCGAGGCGCCGTCGGCGGGCACCGGGAGCCTGCTGGCCGGGCTGAGCGCGCGGCGCGGCGCGATCGCCCGTGCCCTGCGGCGGGGCGCCGACGGGCGGACCGACGCGCCGGGCGGGCTGCTCGGCCTGGTGCGCGAGGCCGCGCGCCGCCACCCCGGCGCCGTCGCCGTGCGGCAGCCGGGCGGCGCCGAGGTGACCTACGCGGAGCTGCTGCGGCGCACCGAGCGGACCGCGACCGGGCTCGCCGGGCGCGGTGTGGGCCGCGGCGACACCGTGGCGGTCGTCCCGGGCGACCTGGTGGAGACGGTGGTGGCGATGCTCGCCGTGCTGTGGCGCGGGGCGGCGTACCTGCCGCTGGACACCTCGCTGCCCGCCGAACGGCTGGCCTACATGATCGAGCAGTCCGGGTGCCGCTTCACGGTCGGCGACCGGGACGCGGTGCCGGACGGGCCGCCGCGCGCCACCCCGGCGCGGCTGGAGGCCGAGGCCGGCACGGCGCAGGCGCCGGACGCGGCGGACGGCACGGACCCCGTGTACATCATGTTCACCTCCGGCTCGACCGGCCGCCCCAAGGGCGTGCACATGGGACAGGGTCCCCTGGTGAACCTGCTGCACTGGCAGCTGCGCGAGCTGCGGATGGGCCCGGACAGCCGGTTCCTGCAGTACGCGCCCCTCGGCTTCGACGTCTCCTACCAGGAGATCTTCCCGACCCTCGCCTGCGGCGGGACGGTGGTCGGACTCGGCGCGCTGGACCGCAGGGACCTGACGGCCGTGGCCCGGCTCGCCGAGCGGGAGGAGCTGACCCACGTCTACCTGCCGGTCGCGGTGGCCGGCGCGTTCGCCGGCGCGGTCGAGGAGGCCGGGCTGACCCTGCCCACCGTGCGCCACGTCTGCGTCTCCGGGGAGCAGCTGAACCTGGACGAGCGGCTGCGGCGGCTGCTGGTCCGGGACACCGGACGCGAGCTGGTCAACCTCTACGGCCCGACCGAGACGACCGCGGTCACCTGGCACGTGGTGCGCGGCGACGACCTGCCCGCCCACGACCACGTCCCCGTGGGCCGTCCGGTGCCGGGCGTGGACGCCCACCTGCTCACCCCCGACGGCCGCGACGTGCCGCCGGGCGCGGTGGGCGAGCTCTACCTGGGCGGCGTGTGCCCGGCGGTGGGCTACGTCAACGACCCCGAGCGCACCGCGGCGGCGTTCCTGCCCGCGCCGGACGCGCCGTCCGGGTCCGGCGCCCGTGTCTACCGCACCGGTGACCTGGCCCTGCTCGCGGAGGACGGCGCCCTGGTGTTCCTCGGCCGCCGGGACGCGCAGGTCAAGGTGCGCGGGCACCGGGTGGAGCTGGGCGAGCTGGAGTCCGCGGCGGAGCGCCTGCCCGAGGTGGGCGAGGCGGTGGCGGCGGTGACCGGCACCGGCGAACAGGCCGCCCTGTGCCTGTTCCTGCGGCCGGCCGGCCAGGCACAGCCCCAGGAGCCGGACGTCCGGGCCCACCTGGAGCGGATCCTGCCCTCCTACATGCTCCCGCGGCACGTGCGGCTGATCGACGCGGTGCCGCTGACGCCGAACGGCAAGGTCGACCGCACCGCCCTGACGACCGCGCTCCAGGCGGGCCGGCTGCGGGCCGCCCGGCCGGACGGGGCCGCGTCCGGCTGGGAGCCGACCGGGACCGAGCGGATGATCCGCGACCTGTGGGCGACGCTGCTCGGCAGCGCGCCGAGCGGCCCCGACGAGTCCTTCTTCGCCCTGGGCGGCAACTCCTTCGACGTGCTGAAGCTGATCGCGGCGCTGCGCGAGACCACGGACCGGCCCCCGACGGTCGGTGACTTCTTCCGCCGGCCGACCGTCCGGGCGCTCGCCGCCCACGTGGACGGGGGTGCCTGAGCGATGGCGGGAAGGACGGACATGACGACGGCCCTGGACGCGATCGGGGAGCGGGTCCGGCGCACCCCGGACCGTACGGCGGTGATCTGCGCCGACGCCCGGCTCAGCTACCGCCGGCTGTGGGACGGCGCGCGGGCCGTGGCGCGGGCGCTGGCCGCGCGGGGCCCGGCCCGGGGCTCCGTGGTGGGGGTGCTGGGCCCGGGCAACGAGCACTTCATGACCGCCGTCCTCGGCTGCTGGCTGGCCGGGGCGTCCTGGACGCCGGTGGACCCGGCGTGGCCCGAGGAGCGGCAGCGGCACGTGCTCGCGGACACCGGCGCACCGCTGGTCCTGGCCACCGACGGGTCCGCCGCACCGGACCGGCTGCACGGGACTCCGGTCCTCCCCGTGGCCGGGGCGATCGCCTCCGGCACACCGGACGACGGCACACCGGACGACGGCGCGCCGCCCGGCCGGCCCGGCCCCGACGACCAGGCGTACGTGATCTACACCTCCGGTTCGACGGGCGCCCCGAAGGGCGTGTGCGTGGACCACGGGGCGCTGGCGGCGCACCTGGCCGGCGCGGTGGAGGCGTACGGTCTCGCCGACGACGACGTGCTGCTCTCCTTCTCGGCGCCCGCCTTCGACGCCACCGTCATGGAGATGTGGGCGGGTCTGGTGGCCGGGGGCACCGTGCTGCTGCGCGGTTCCGCCCTGTGGACCGGCCCGCAGCTGTTCGCCCGGGTCGCCGAGCACGGTGTCACCTACGTGGGCTGCACCACCGCCTACTTCGAGACGTTCTTCGGCGAGGAGCTGACGGCGCGTGACGTGGAGCTGCTGAGCGGGCTGCGCGCCGTCTTCTTCGGCGGGGAGGCGCCCAGCGCCGCCGTGGTGCGGCGGTGGGCGGCCGGACCGCTGGGCCATGTGCCGCTGTGCAACGGCTACGGCCCCACCGAGGCGGTGATCGCCGCCACCCGCTACTGGATCCGGCAGGGCTGGGACGGCGGCGACCAGGTGCCCATCGGCACCTGCGTGCCGGGGCACGAGGCGGTGGTGCTGGACGACGAGGGCCGCGAGGTGCCCCCGGGCGCCGGCGGCGAACTGTACCTGGGCGGCAGGTGCGTGGCGCGCGGCTACCTCAACCGCCCGGACCTGACGGCCGAACGCTTCGTCCGGCTCCCGGGGCGCGAGGGCGTGTGGTACCGCACGGGCGACCTGGTGTCCCGGAACGGCGAGGACCTGGTGTTCGTGGGGCGCGTCGACCGGCAGGTGAAGATCCGCGGCTTCCGGATCGAGCCGGAGGAGATCGAGGTGGTGCTGCGCGGCCTCGCGCGGGTGCGCGGCGCGGTGGTCGGCGTCGGCAGGGGCCCCGGCGGCCGGGACCGGCTGGAGGCGCACGTCGTGCCGGAGGACCGCGCGGTGCCGGCGGACGTCTTCACCGCCCGGGTGCGGCAGGAGCTGCGCGAACGGCTGCCCGTCTACATGGTCCCCGAAGTGATCAGGGTCCTGGACGAGTTGCCGCTCGGCGCGACCGGCAAGGTCGACCGGGCGAAGGTGCTGGCGGGGACGGGGGGAGCATGAGCACCGCCACCGCGGCGGCCCCGGCCGGCGCCTCCCCGGCCGGGGCCGGCTCCCTGGCCCTGGTCAGCGGCGGCACCCGGGGCATCGGACGCGCCCTGTCCGAGCGCCTGGCCCGCCGCGGCCACCGGGTGGTCGCCCTGTACGTCTCCGACGAGAAGGCCGCCCGCGCCACCGAGGACGACCTCGGCCCCGCCGTCCGGGCCGTCCGCGCCGACGTCACCGACGCCGGCGCCGTGGCCGCCGCCGTGGCGGACGCCGTGGAGCGGTACGGCCCGCCGGGGGTCGTGGTCAACAACGCGGGCGTCAACATCGACAAGCCCTTCCTGGAGAGCACCCCCGCCGAGTGGGACACGGTGATCGGCACCAGCCTCTTCGGCGCCCTGAACCTCACCCACGCGTGCGCCCCGCACATGCTGGACGGGCCCGGTGGCAGCGTCGTCAACATCGGCGCGACGACCGGGCTGCGCCCCCGCACGGACGGGGCCGCCTACTGCGCCGCCAAGGCGGCCCTGCTGCACCTCACCAAGTGCCTGGCCCTGGAACTGGCGCCGAGGGTCCGGGTCAACTGCCTCATCCCCGGCTTCACCTGGACCGACGAGGTCGTCACCCGGTTCCGCCTGGACGACGACGCGGCACGCGAAGCGGTGCTGCGCCAGATCCCGCAAGGACGAATCGCCTCCACCGCCGAGATCGCCGACGCCCTGGAGTTCCTCGTGGACTCCCGCAGCTCGTACGTCACCGGGCAGAAGCTGATCGTCGACGGCGGCCAATTCATGTGGTAGGGAGTCATGATCGAAGAAGCCGCCCGAGCGGCACGCGAGGCCAGTGTGCAGGCGCCCCCCGTGGGTGCCCCGGCCTACCGGGAGTACTGCCTGCGCCTGGCGGACCAGCTGCGCGCCCGCTGGCCGCGGATCCGCAAGGCCAACGAGGAGGACGTCGCCGCCGCCGAGCGCCGCGGCCTGCCGCCCACGCTGGTGGACCGGCTGCGCCTGCGCGACGCCCACCTGGAGGTGGCGGTCCGGCTGACCGAGCAGGTGCACGAGGCGCTGCCGCAGGTCACCGCGCCCGGCCCGGAGAGCCCGGTGGGCACCTGGGGCAGCCGCCGGCAGGTGCGCAAGCCCCTCGGCGTCGTCCTCATGGTGTACGAGGCCCGGCCGACGGCCACCGTCGAGGGCGCCCTGCTGTGCGTCGCCACCGGCAACGCCGTGCTGCTGCGCGGCGGCAAGGAGATCGCGGCGACCAACGCCGAGCTGGGCGAGGCGATCCGCGCCGCCTGCGCGCAGGCAGGGCTGCCCGAGGCGCTGGCCACGGTGCTGGACGACCCGGACCGGTCCCAGCTGCGCTGGCTCCTGGCCCGGCCGGACGTCGTCGACGTCCTCGTCCCCCGGGGCGGGCCGTCGCTCGTCGACTACTGCCGCACCGCGAGCACCCTGCCGGTCATCGCCAGCGGCGGCGGGGTCAACCACCTGTTCGTGCACGCCAGCGCCGACCTGCCGCTGGCCGCGTCGCTCGCCCTCAACAGCAAGATGACCGAGCCGACCGCCTGCAACGCCCTGGAACTGGTCCTGGTCGAGCGGGCCGTGGCCGGCGCGTTCACGGCACACCTGCGCGAGGCGGCCCGCCGCTGGGAGGGACCGGTGACGCTGCGCACCGACCCGGCCCTGCCGCCCCTGCCCGACCCGGAGGGCGCGGCCGCCGACGGCCTGCGCGAAGAGCCGCTGGCCGAGCACGACTTCGGCCGCGAGGTGCTGGAGCCCGCGATCGGCGTCCACGTCGTCGACGGCCTGGACGCGGCGGTGGCCCACGTGCGCCGCCACGGCTCCGGGCACACCGAGGGCATCGTCGCCACCGACGAGGCGGCCGTGGCGGCCTACACCGGCGCGGTGGACGCCGCCGCGCTGATCGTCAACGGCTCCCTGCGCCTGCACGACGGCCCGACCATGGGGCTGGGCCCCGAACTGTCCATCTCCACCGGCCGACTGCACGTGCGCGGCCCGGTCGCCCTCGGCTCGCTGCTGACCACCCAGTGGGTGGTCCGGGCCCGCGGCACCCTGCGCACCTGACCGTCGCGCCCCCTCCCCGACGCATCCCTCCTCCATCCGGCCCGCGCACCGTCCCGGGCCGAGAAGGGCTCATCCCCCATGTCCAGCGAATCCCCCGTGTCCACCGCACCGCCCGCCTCCACCGCGCCGGACCGCGACCGCATCGCCGCCGCCGTGCGGCGCCTGGTCGTCACCGAGTCCCGGCTGTCCGTGGACCCCGCCACGATCTCCGAGGACGAACCGCTCAACGGCCCCCTGCTGAAGGTCAACTCCCTGGGTTTCCTGGGCATGCTCATCCGCCTGGAGGACGACCTCGGCCTGGCCCTGCCCGACGACCTGTTCGTGGGCCGCAGCTTCGCCACCGTGCGCGACCTGATCGACCTGGTCGCCACCGCCGCGGAGACCGCGCGATGAGCGCGCCCGTCACCGAGCGCGTCACCGCGCGGCCCGCCGCCCCCGCCACCCCGGTGCCGGCGCGCTGGCGCAGCGTCCTGCCGCACCTGGACACCGCCCTGCCCGCCGACCTGCCGCCGGAGAACCCGGCGTCCGGCTCCGGCATCCACATCAACCTGCCGATGGAGCTGATGCGGCAGAGCCTGCAGCCCCGGGAGTTCTGGGACATCCCGCAGGAGGTGGCCGAGGCCTACCGCTCGTTCCGGCCCACGCCGCTGTGGCGGGCCCGCGGCTTCGAGCGGGCGGTCGGCGCCCGCGTCCCGGTCTGGGTCAAGTACGAGGGCGGCAACATCTCCGGCAGCCACAAGCTCAACACGGCGCTCGCCCAGGCCTACTACTACAAGCGGGCCGGGGTGACCGAGCTGGTCACCGGCACCGGCGCCGGCCAGTGGGGCACGGCGATGGCCGCGGCCTGCGCGATGTTCGGCCTGCGCTGCACGGTCTTCATGGTGGGCTCCAGCCTGGCCAAGAAGCCCTACCGGGGCGTGCTGATGCGGATGCTCGGCGCGCGGGTGCACGCCAGCCCCAGCGACCTGACCTCGGTGGCCGCCGCCGACGACGGCAGCCAGGGCAACAGCCTCTCGCTGGCCATCGGCGAGGCCGTCGAGTACGCCCAGACGCACGACGGGGCCGCGTTCTGCATCGGCAGCGGCGAGACGTACAGCATCCTGCACCAGTCGGTCATCGGCCTGGAGAGCGAGGAGCAGCTCGCCGCCGCGGGCACCTCGGTGGACGCCGTGGTGGGCGCGGTCGGGGCCGGCTCCAACTTCGGCGGCACCGCCCTGCCGTTCCTCGCCTCCGCCCGGGCGGCCGGCGCCCGGCCGCCGCGCCTGGTGGCGGCCGAGTCCGCCGCCTCGCCCAAGCTGAGCAGGGGCGTGTACGCGTACGACAAGACCGACGCGACGGGCACCGGGCCCCGCGAGGCGATGTACACCATCGGCAGCGACTACCGCATCCCCGACTCGCACTCGGGCGGGCTGCGCTACCACGGCGCCGCCAAGCTCGTCTCGGCGCTGCGGCACTCCGGTGACGTGGAGGCGGTGGCCGTCGGCCAGGTCGAGGCCCTGGAGGCGGGCCGCCGGTTCACGCTGTCGGAGGCGGTGCTGCCCGCCCCCGAGTCGGGGCACGCGCTCGCCGTGGCGGCCCGGCTCGCCGGCGGGGACGAGGCACGCGACCTCCCCCGGGGCGTGCTGGTCTGCCTGAGCGGCCACGGCTACCTCGACCTCGGCGCCTACCAGCAGCTGCTGGCCGGGGAGCTGGCGGACAGCGCGCCCGACCCCGCGGGACTGCGGGAGGCGGTGCGCGGTCTGCCCCGCGTCGGCGACGCGCCGGGCACGGACGGGGCGGCGGGAGGCACGGCATGACCACCCTCACCCCCCAGGACGCCGCGCGGGCGGACGGGCCGCGCGCGCTGGAGCCGCCCCGGGTGCGGGCCGCACTGCTCGACTGCCTCCAGGCCAACCTCGCCGTGCTCGCCGACCGCCACCACGGCCCGGACACCCATCTGCGCCTGGGCGCCGTCCTGCGCTTCGCCCCGGCGCCGCACGGGCCCGGCGGCCTGCCCACCGTCGAGCCCACCGTCGAGGACCAGCTCGCCGCGGCCGGGGAGCTGCTCGGCCTGGCCGTCCGCGCACGCGCGACGGGCCGGCCCGGCACGGCACCGGACGGGCCGGCGGAGCCGTCGTACGTCGTCGCGGACGCCTTCCACCTGCCGTGGGTGCCCTATCACGGGCACCGGCACGTCGAGCACAGCTTCCTCGTCGAGCCGGACGCCGACGGCGTGACGGTGACCGACGCCTACCACAACGACACCACGTGGGGTCCGGCCCGCCCGCTGCGCCTGTCCTACCGGCGCGAGCAGCTCGACGTGCTGCTGGCGGCGCTGCCGGAGGACACCGTCACCGTGCGGCTGTCCGCGCGCCCGCCGGGGCCCGCCCCGGCGCCGGTGCACGCGCCCGCCGGCGAGGCGGCGGTCGACGCCTACCTGCGGGCCTACGCCGACCACGAGGACCGCGTCCTCGCCCTGGAGCGGTTCACGCTGGAGACCTGGCTGCTGGCCCGCGCCCGGCACCTGCACGCCGCGTACGCCGCCCGCCTGGCCGGCGGCGCGCAGGACGAGACGGTGCGCGCGCACCTGGCGCGGTGGGACGGCGTGGTCGAGCACACCTACCTCGCCTACCGCCGGGCGGTGCGCGGCCGGGCGGAACCGGCCGGGCTGTTCGAACGGGTCGGCGAGGCGCTGCGCGCGGACGCCGCCGTGTTCGGCGGGCGGCGGCCGCGGACCCCGGAGGACCTGGAGGACGAGGTGCGCGCCGTCGTCGCCGAGGTGCTGCACGTCCCCGCGGACTCCCTGGTCGTCGGGGCCGGCGGCTTCGACGGGAACCTCAGCCGGCTCGCGGAGTTCGGTTCGATGCGCATGGTCGAGGTCGTGGAGCGGCTGGAGCAGCGCTTCGCCGTCGAGTTCGCACCCGAGGACCTGGTGCCGGAGAACCTGCACCGCGTGGACGACCTGTGCGCCCTGATCCGCCGGGCTCCCTCCGCCCGCTGACCCCCTCCCCTTCCTCCCCCTCCCCCCCCAGAAAGGCACTGATCACGATGGACACACGCTTCGTCGAGACGCTCACGCCGTTCCTGCCGTTCCTCCACGGCGAGACCATCACCGAGGACACCCCCCTGCGCACCTACGGGCTGGACTCCATGCAGGCCATCGAGCTGATGTTCGCGCTGGAGGACGGCCTCGGCGTCTCCCTGCCCGACGAGGCCCTGGTCGAGGAGACCTTCGCCACGGCCGGCAACCTGTGGCGGGCCGTGCAGGCCGCGCGGGACACCGGCGCGGTCACGGCGGAGTCGGTGTGAGCGCCCCCGCACCGGCCGCGCGCGTGCCGGACGTCCCCGCGTCCGGACTGTCCGCGTCGCTGCGCGCCGAGGTCGACCAGGTGTCCGCCCTGGCCGTCCGGCACGCCGCGCACTGCGACGAACGGGCCGAGTTCCCCCTGGCCGTGCTCGACGCCCTGCGGCCCCGGCTGCTCGGGCTGCTGGTGCCCACCCGGCACGGGGGCCCCGGCGGCACCGTCGACGACCTGATCGACGTCACCATGGAGCTGGGTCGCGCCGACATGTCCACGGCCATGGTGTTCGCCATGCACTGCCAGCAGGTCGCCGCGGTCGCCGGGCACGCCGGCCCGCGTCTGGCCGCGGAGCTGCTGCCGGAGATCGCCGCCGGGCGGATGTACCTCGCCTCGGTCACCACCGAGGCCGACAAGGGCGGCCACCTGCTCTCGGCGCGGGCCGAACTCGGCGCGCGGGACGGACGGCTGGAGATCGACCGGTTCGCCCCCGTGGTGACCGGCGGGATGCACGCCGACGGCTACCTCATCACCATGCGCAGCCCGCGGGCCCGCTCCGACGGCGAGGTCTCCCTCGTCTTCGCCCGCCGCGACCAGCTGGAGGTGGAGCAGCGCGGCACCTGGAACCCCCTGGGCATGCGCGCCAGTCACAGCACCGCGCTCCAGCTGACCGGCCGGGTCCCCGAGGACCAGGTGGTCGGGGAGCACGGTGCCTTCCGGCGGATCGCGATGAACACCTTCGGCCCGCTGGCCCACCTGGGCTGGTCGGCGGCGTGGCTGGGCACCGCGAGCGGCGCCCTGTCGCGCGTGGTGTCGGTGCTGCGCGGCGGCCCCGGCCGCCGCCGCTCCGACCTCTCCTCCGAGCTGCTGCTCACCCGGCTCTCCACGGCGCGGCAGCGCCTGGACACGGTGCACGCGATGCTGCGGCACACCGCCGGCGTGGTCCGCCGGGCCGTGGAGGAGGACGCGGACCTGTCGCACCCCCGGCACCAGCTGCTGGTCAACGCCCTGAAGCTGACCGCCTCCGAGCAGTGCCACCGGGCGGTCGACGACCTGGTGACCGCGCTCGGCATGCGGCACGGCTACCTCAAGGACTCCCCCACCGGCCTCGAACGCGCCCTGCGCGACCTGCGGTCGGCCGCGCTGAACTACAGCAACGACCGCCTCCACCTGGCCGACGGCCGGCTCGTCCTGCTCGACCAGGAGGTGCGCTGTGTCTGAGGCGCCCGGCGTCCTGCCGCCCGGCCGGGACGCCCGGGAGGTGCTGACGGGGCTGGCCCGCGCGGGCGTGCTCGACCGGCTGTACCCCGCCGGTCCCGCCGGGGAGATCGACGCGGGGCTGCTGCGGGGCCTGCTGGGCGCCGCCGACGCGCGGGGTCCGCAGGGGCTCGTGCTGTCGCTGCTCGTCCAGCTGGCCACGGCGCTGCCGCTGCTGGCGCAGACCGCGTCGTCGCCGGTGGCGGAGAAGGTGCTGGGCGCGGCGTGCGAAGGGCGGTCCCTGCTGGCGCTGGCGGCCACCGACGAGCAGGCCGGCTCGGACCTCGCCGGCCTGGCCACCCGTGCGGACCTGACGGCGGCGGACGGCGACGGCGGCACGGTCGTCGTGGACGGGGTGAAGCGCTGGGTGACCTCGGCCACCACCGCCGACCACGCCCTGGTCCTCGCCCGGCACCGTCCCGGCCGTCACTTCACCAGCTTCACCTGGCTGCTCGTCCCGCTCGACGCCCCGGGCGTGACGGTGCGCCCGGCCGGCACCCCGCTGTTCGCCGGGTCCGGCGTCGGCCACGTCACCTTCTCCGGGTGCCGGCTGGACCGCGGCCACCTGCTGGGGCGGCCCGGCCGCGGGCTGCCCCTGTTCGCCCGGAACATCGCCGTCGAACGGCTCGCCTCGGCCGCCTGGGGCACCGAACTGTGCCGCCGCGTGCTCGCGGACACCGCCACCCGGCTCGCCGGGCGCACCCTCGACGGCACCCCGCTCGACCGCCACCCGGCCGTACGGCAACGGCTCGCGGAGTGCGCCGTGCGGGTCAGCGCGCTGGACGCCCTGTGGACGGCCTCGTGCGACCGGATCACCGGCGAGCGGGACGCCACCACGGCCGCGGTCCTCAAGGCGGCGTCCGGTGCCACGGTGGACCACGTCCTGTCGGCCTGCGCACAGCTGTGGGGCGCGGACGGGTTCTCCGCCGACGGCATCCAGCAACTGCGCGCCGAGGCAGCTCTGTTCGGCATCGGCGGGGGTGCGACCGAGGTGGTCCTGGACACCGTGGCCGACCGGCTGGTCCCGCTGCTGGAAGGGCTGGCCGCATGAACGGCACCGCGGTGCGCCACGTCCTCCCGCGGAGCGTACGGCACCGGAGCCGGCTGCTCACCGAGGCGGCGCCCGGGGTGTGGGTGGCGCTCGCCGACGGCTGCCCGCCCCGGGGCCGCCTCACCGAACGGGACCTGGCCGACGCCGCCACGCTGCCCCCGCGCCGCGCCGCCGAACGGCTCGCGGCCCGGCGGGTGCTGCGCGGGCTGCTCGCCGCCCGCTTCCCCGAGGCCCGGGACGCCGAGGTGGTCTACTCGGCGCACGGCCGCCCCGCCCTCGCCGGCCGGCCGGAGATCGGCATCAGCGTCAGTCACGACGGTGACGCCGTCGCCGCCTGCGCGGCCGTGGGCCACGCGGTCGGGCTGGACGTGCAGCACCCGCCGCCGACCGTGGCGGACGCCCTGCTGCGCCGCTGCGCACACCGGCGCGCGGACGCGCTGGCCCGGCTCCCGCAGGGGCTGCGCGCCCGGGAGTTCACCTGGCTGTGGACCGTGCAGGAGGCCTGTGTGAAGGCGGCGGGCACCGGCCTGGCCGGCCGGCCCTGGGCCATCGACGTCCCGCTGCCCGCCACACGGGGCACCTGGGGCCCCTACCACTGGATCAGCCTCCGCGGCCGGACGTCCGTCCCGCTGAGCATCGCCTACACCGCCCTGCCGGACCCGACCCGCGTACCGGAGACCCCATGACCACCGAAGCCGCAGCACCGGAGCTGAGCTGCTACACGGCCGCGCTGCTGCCCTATCTGGAGCCCGAACGCCCGGCGGTGCACGCCGAGTTCGCCGCCGCGATACGCCTGGCCGTGCGCACCGACCCTCCCGAGGGGGGCACGGCCTTCTCCCACCACGCCCGGATCGACGTCGACGCACACGGCACCGGCCTCGTCCACCGCTCCGCCGCCGGCTGGGAGGCGGCGCGGGAGGCGCTGTCCCGGGAGGCCGGCCTCCGCGGACGGGTGATCGCCGTGGGCAACACCCGGCACCTGCCCTGGTCCCCGGCGTACGGCGGGACGCAGACCCCGCACTGGCTGCTCGTCGAGGCCCTGAGCGACGGCCGCTGGGCGGTGTGCGACCCGTTCCAGGCGCTGACGCCGCACGGTGTCCACACCCCCTGGTCGGGCACCCTGAGCGACGCCGAACTGCGCACCGCCCTGACGCCGCCGACCGCCCTGACCCCGCAGGCCGCCAACCGGGACCGCTACGCGCTGGGCGAGGAGAGCGACCCGGCCGACGCCCGGGAGTACCGGTGGCTGGAACGCGCCGGCACCGTGCGGCGACCGGCCGGCGAGGGCCACTGGGTGCACGGCGCCGACGCGCTGCGCCACGTCGCCGAGCGGGTGTGCCACGACCCGTCGGCCCTGGCCGCGCACGCCGACGACCTGTGGACGGCGGCCCGCCACCAGCGGTACCGGCTCGCCGCGCTGGGCGCCGGGACACCGCGGGCCGCGGAACGGGCGGCGGCCGCCTGGGCGGAACTGCCGCGCGCGGCCCGCTTCGTGACGGCCTCCGCCGCACGCGGCCGGCCCCGCCCGGCCGTGATCGAGCGGGCGTTCACGGAACTCCTCGACGCCCTGCGGGACCTGGAGACGACGGCCACCTCGTGGACGGAGGACCTGAGCCATGGACGCTGAGCACGTCATGAACACCCCGGCGGGGCTGTACGGCCGGTTCGCGGCGACCGCGCGCCGCCACCCGGACGCGGTCGCCCTGGAGGTCGGGGGCGAGTCGTACACCTACCGGCGGCTGGAGTCGCTGGCCGGCCGGCTGGCCCGGCTGCTCCTCGACGCGCGCGGCGGCGCGGTGCCCCGGCGCGTGGGGCTGCTGGCCTCCCGCACCGTCACGGCGTACGCGGGCTACCTCGCGGTGCAGCGCCTGGGCGCCGTCGTCGTCCCGCTCAACCCGGCCTTCCCGGTGGCGCGCACCGCGGACGTCGCCGCACGGGCCGGCCTGGACCTGGTCCTGGCGCAGCCCGACCGGGCCGGGGCGGCGCTGCCGGTGCCGGTGATCACCCCGCCCGCCGCCGGCGGACCGGACACCGCGGCGGACCACCCGGCCCCGCCGGCCCGCCCGGTGGACCCGGACGACGTGTGCTACGTGCTGTTCACCTCCGGCTCCACCGGCGCCCCCAAGGGCGTTCCGGTGCAGCACCGCAGCGTCGAGGCCTACCTCGACCACGTCGTCCCGCGCTACGGCCTGGGCGTGGGGTCGCGGCTGAGCCAGACCTTCGACCTCACCTTCGACCTGTCCGTCTTCGACCTGTTCGGGGCGTGGGCGTCCGGCGGCACCGTCGTGGTGCCCGGCCCCAACGATCTGCTCGCCCCGGCCCGGTTCGTGGCCCGGGAAAACATCACCCACTGGTTCTCCGTGCCGTCCGTCGTCTCGCTCGCCGCCCGGCTGCGGCAGCTCGGCCCGAACTCCATGCCGGGGCTGCGCTGGAGCCTGTTCTGCGGCGAGCCGCTCACCCCCGCCCAGGCGGCGGCCTGGCAGGCGGCGGCACCGGCGTCCGTGCTGGAGAACCTGTACGGTCCGACGGAACTCACCCTGAGCTGCGCGCAGTTCCGGCTGGACGGCGCGGACGGCGCGGCGCGGACGGGATCGGCGGTGCCGATCGGCACGGTGTACCCGGGTCTCGACCACCTGGTGCTCGACGAGGACGGACACCCGGCCGCCGAGGGCGAGTTGTGCGTCCGCGGCGTCCAGCGGTTCCCCGGCTACCTCGACCCGGAGGACAACCGTGGCCGCTTCGTGCGGTACGCGGACGGCACGGCCACCGTCGTGACGGACACGGCTCCCCCGGAGCCCGGCCTGTACTACCGCACCGGTGACCGGGTGCGCGTGACCGAGGAGGGACTGGCCTATCTGGGCCGTCTCGACCAGCAGGTCAAGGTCCAGGGCTACCGGGTCGAACTCGGCGAGGTCGAGGCGGCGTTGCGCGCCGCGCCCGGGGTGCGGGACGCCGTCGTCCTGGCGGTGCCGGACACGGGCGGCCGGACCGGTCTGGCCGCCGCCTGCACCGGCGACGCCGTCGACCCGTCCGGGGTGCTGGCCGCACTGCGGTCGCGGCTGCCCGCGTACATGGTCCCCGCCTCGCTCACGGTCCTGGACACCCTGCCGCTGAACGCCAACGGCAAGACCGACCGCGCGGCCCTGCGGCATGTCCTGCGGGCGCCCGGCACCGCGCACGGCGCCCCGCGTCCGGACGCCCGGCCGGCGGAAGGAGGCAACCGATGACGCGCCCCGCGGGAGGCCCGCCGAGACCCCGTCCGGACGGCCGCTCCCCGGTGGCCGCCCGCCGGTAGGAACCCCGACCCCCGTCCAGGAGGACGCCCCCGATGCCCCGCCCGTCAGCGAGCCGCCCGACGCCCCGTCCAGGCGGCTGTTCCCCGACGCCCCGCCCGCAGGCCGGCCGCCCGCCGCTCCCCCCGGAAGGAAGTCGCCGATGACCCCGCTCACCGCGGAGGCCTCTGCCGCGAGCCCCGTGCCCGAGAGGGCCGGCACGGTCGCGCCCGCCGAGTTCCGGGAGGCGATGACCCGTTTCGCCACCTGCGTGACGGTGATCACCGCCCAGGCGGGGTCCCGTCCGGTGGGCTGCACCGCCACCGCGGTGTTCTCGCTCACCGACCGCCCGCCGACGCTGGTGATGTCGCTCGCGTCGGGCAGCGGCACGCTGCGCGCCGTCCGGGAGGCGGGGGCCTTCGCCGTCAACGTGCTGTCGTGGCGGCAGCGCCCCCTCGTCGACCGGTTCGCGCGGCTGCCCGCCGGACGGCGGTTCGAGCAGGTCCCCTACGACACGGTCCACGGTGCTCCGCTGCTGGAGGGGGCCGTGGCCGGTGTGGTGTGCCGGGTGTCGGACTGTGTGCCCCTGGACGACCACGTCCTGGTCTCCGGCCGGGTCGTGCACGCCCGCGCGGACGAGGACGCCACGCCCCTGGTGCACTTCGCCCGCCGGCCCTCGCCCCTGGAGTTCCCGGTATGACCGCGACGCCCGCCGCCCCCGGCGCGACAGCGCCCCCGCACCGGGTGAGCCGGCGCAACACCTGGCTGCTGACGGTCTTCACCGCCGTCACCAACCTCGCCGACGGCGTGACGAAGCTGGTCATCCCGCTGATGGCCGCCCGCGTCACCGACTCGCCCCTGGCGGTCTCCGCCGTCGCCCTGTCCCTGACCCTGCCGTGGCTGCTGACCTCGCTGCACGTCGGCGTCCTCGTCGACCGCTTCGACCGGCGGCTGCTGCTGTGGCTCGCGGACGGGGCGCGGGCCCTGGCGGTGCTCGTCCTGATGGCCGCGGCGTCCGGGGGCGGCGCGGGCGTCGCCCTGTTGTTCGCCTGCGGCCTGGTGCTCGGCGTCGCCGAGGTGGTGGCGCTCACCGCCGCGGCGTCCCTGGTGCCGGCCGCCGTGACGGGCCCCGGCCGGGAGCGGGCCAACGCGTGGATGGCGGGCGCGGAGACCGTCTGCAACCAGTTCGCCGGGCCCCTGGTCGGCGCGGCGCTGCTGGCCGCGGGCACGGCGGCGGCGCTCGGCACGACGGCCGTCACCTATGTGCTGGGCACGCTGGTCCTGCTCCCGCTCGTCCCCCTCGCGGGCCGGTTCCGGGCCGAGGCCGGCCGGGGCGGCACGGTGCGCTCGGTGCACGGCGACATCCGGGCGGGTCTCGCCTTCCTGTGGGGCAACCGGGTGCTGCGGACCATGGCGCTCACGCTGACCGTGATGTGCGCCTGCTGGGGTGCCTGGATGGCGTTGATCCCGCTGGCCGCCACCCGTTCCATGGGCGCCGACGACGGCCGGTACGGGGTGCTGATGAGCGCCCTGGGCCTGGGCGGCGTGGTCGGCGCGGTGACCGTCGGCCTCGTCAACCGGCTGCTGGGCCGCAAGGGGGCGATGTTCGCCGACCTGCTCGGCACCCTGGTCCTGGTCGCCACGCCGTGGCTGACGTCGTCGCTGGTGCTCAACACGGTGGCGGCCTTCCTGGGCGGCATGGGCGGCGTCCTGTGGTCGGTCAACTCCCGGACCATCGGGCAGTCGCTGGTGCCCGACGCGCTCCTGGGCCGGTACACCGCCGCGCTGCGCATGTTCAGCTGGGGCGCGCTGCCGCTGGGCTCGGCCCTGGCGGGCGCGCTCGCCCAGGCGGCCGGCCTGTCCGCCGCCTTCGCGGTGTTCGCGGTGGCGGCGGCCGTCATCATCGTCCCGTTCCTGCGGTGGATGCCCGCCGGGGCACTGACCGCGGAACCGACACCCGAAGCGAAGGACTGACCATGAGTGTGCACACCGACGCAGAACCCGGCCGGGGCCTGTGGCTGCGCCGCTACGTCCCCGCCCCGGCACCGCTGCCGGCGACCCTCGTCTGCCTGCCGCACGCGGGCGGGGCGCCGACGTTCTTCCGCCCGTGGGCGGAGCGGCTGGCCGGTTCCCTCGACGTCGTCCCGGTGTGCTACCCGGGGCGCCAGGACCGCTTCGCCGAGCCGTGCGTCACGCGCATGCAGGTGCTGGCCGAGGAGGTCGCCGCCGCACTGCTGCCGCTGACGGACCGGCCGCTGGCCCTGTTCGGGCACAGCATGGGGGCGGCCCTGGGCTACGAGGTGGCGCGGCTGCTGCGCCGGGCGCACGGCAGGGACGTCGCCCACCTCTTCGTGTCGGGCATGGTGCCGCCGCACCTGGTGCCGCCGGGGCGCCGCCACCTGGACGGGGACGAGGCGCTGGTCGCCGACGTCCTGGAACAGGGCGGCACGGACGCGGCGATGCTGGCCGACGAGGAGTTCCGCGCCTTCCTCCTGCCGGCCATCCGCGGGGACTACCGGCTGATGGAGACCTACACGTTCACCGGCGCCGAGCGCGCCCTGAACACCCCGATCACCGTCTACTACGGACGGCAGGACAAGGACGTCTCCGCCGAGGCGGCCGGTGAGTGGGCGCGGCACACCACCGGGCCGACCGAGGTCCTCGACTTCCCCGGCGGGCACTTCTACCTCCAGGACGTGCTGGACACGCTGGTGGCGGACGTGGAGCGGCGGGTCCTCGCGTCGGTGTGACGGACCCGGGCGCGGGCCCCGGCCGGCCGCGTTCAGCCCGCGCTGAGCAGGCGCGAGCCGAGCGGGGACGAGAGCCGGCCGACCGGGCCGGGGCCGGGCGCGGTGAGTTCGGGGCTCTCCGCGAGGACGGCCGCGTGCAGTTCGCGGAGCCGGGGCGACGGCTCGATGCCGATCTGCGTCACCAGGCGGTCGCGCAGCCCGCGGTACGCCTCCAGGCACTGGGCCACCCGGCCGGACCGGTAGAGGGCGATCATGTACTGGGCGTGCAGGTTCTCGTGGGTGGGGAAGTACACCGTCAGACTGCGCAGTTCGGGCAGCAGTTCGTGGTGCAGGCCGAGGCGCAGCTCCGCCTCCACGCACTTCTCCAGCAGGGTGACGCGCCGCTCCTCCAAGGCGGTGACGTGGGCCTGGATGCGCGGACCCGCCGGGGTGTCCCCGAGCACCGGGCCGCGCCACAGGCTCAGGGCGTCGCGCAGCGCGAACGACAGCTTGCGGTCGTCACGGACCAGTTCCGCCTGCCGGGCGACGCGCAGCCGGTGCTCCAGGTCGTGCAGGTCCAGGCCGCTCTCCCCGAGCCGGAGCGCGTAACCGCCGGGCTCGGTGACCAGGATCCGCTTGGCGGCGCGCAGCGAGCCCGCCGACGGCACGGCCGCGAGGGCCTGGCGCAGGTGCAGCACCCGGGTGTGCAGGCTCTGCACGGCGGTGGGCGGCATCTCCTCGGGCCACAGTTCCTCCCGGCAGGTGTCCTGCGGCACGGGCTGGCCGCCGTGGAGCAGGAGCAGCGCGAGGAGACTGCGGGTTTTCGGCGCCGTGGGCAGGGCCCGGAGGTCGCCGCCGTCGCGCAGCGTGAGCGGTCCAAGGACGGTGAACTTCATACGACCCACCTTTCGTGACGACAGAGATCGTCCTCGGCGGACGGGCCGGAGGGAAGTCACGGATTCGCGGTCCCCGCGCGGGGCGGGCCGGGCCCGCGGTCACCAGGAGGCGGCGTGCAGCGAGATCACCTGGAGGAGGCACGGGGCGTGCACCCCGCCGAGGGCGTAGGTCAGTCCGCCGGGCACGTAGAGCGCCTCGCCGACCCGCAGACGCAGGTTCAGGTCCCGGGGGGAGGCGGCGGGGTCCGCGCCACGCGGTTCCAGTTCCACCCGGCAGTCGCACCCGCCCTGCACGGGCAGCAGCACCAGATCGGTGGCGGCCCTGTTGTCCGGGCGTTCCTCGCCGGCCAGCAGCAGGACGAGCGACCTGCGCACCTCGCAGCCCAGCAGCCGGCCCAGTTCCTCGGCCACTCCCCCGGGGCAGCCGGGCGGCATCGGCGGCGTGGTGGCCGTCGCGGTCCCGGCGATCACTTGCGCGAAGTCGGCCAGGGAGGGCTCGGCCGCGAGGGCCTCCAGACCGTCCGGCCAGACGAGGGCCGGGCCGCGGTCGCGGTGGACCGACAGGCACAGCGCCAGATCCCGTGCGAACACGTCCAGGGCAGTTCTGCTGACGACCGGAGCCGATTCCATGTCCACGTCCTGCTTCCCCCATTGTCGCGCCTCTCCGACGGCGAGCGGTACGACCACGACGAAGCCCTCCTGGAAGCAAGCCGACGACGTTGCGGCGGGGTGGCCTTCGGACGGGCCACCGGTGGACCGGGGCGTGCTCACGTCGTCGCCCGGGGGCGTACGGCGCGTCCGGGGAAGGAGGATCTGCTCATCCCCTCCGGCACGTGGCCGCAGCCGTGTGCGGGCCCTGGCTCCGGCACGTCGGTGTGGCGTGCTCGAGACTCTGCAAGCTGAGGGCGCGTCGCGGTAGTCCCGGGCTTACGGTACCCAGATGAGGGGCGGGCGGCGAGACCGGTACGCGTATGTCCTCAGCTGTTCTCCGAGCCGGGCTCCACGAAGTCGACGAGACCGCTGCGGGCGGCCAGGAAACCCGCCTGGAACCGGCTCTCCGCCCCGAGTGTCTCCATGATGTCCGCGATGTGCTTGCGCGCCGTGCGCAGCGACATGCCCGTGCGGCGGGCGATGGTCTCGTCCTTGAGCCCCGCGGCGAGGAGCCGCACGATGGTCCGGTCGACGTCCTTGGCGACGGCTTCGAGTCCGTCGACGGCGGCGTCGGAGAACGGCTCGGCGAGGGACCACGTCTGTTCGAAGATCTCGCTCAGGTAGTGCACCAGGGACGGCTCGCGCACCACCACGGCGCCCTCGGAGTCGCCGTGTTCGGGCACGAAGGCGATCTTGCGGTCGAAGACGATGAGTCGGCCGAACAGCTGGTGGGCGGTGCGGTACTCGGCACCGAGCGCCGACAGCGTGGCGACGTACGCCTGGCTCGGGCCGTTGAAGCGTGCGGTGTGGTGGTAGAGGGTGCGCATGCGCACGCCGCGGGCGAGTAAGGCGGAGTCCCGGCCGAGTGCCTCCTGGAGGACCGCGGGGTCCCGTCGGCCGCCGGGCTGGCTGGTCAGCATCTCCTCGGCGCACTCGGCGGAGGCACGGTTGAGGGCGGCCCGCACCTCCTCCACGCGCGGCACGATCTCCACGTCGGCGGAGGCGTGGCTGAGGCTGTCCATGTAGTGTCCGCGCAGATCGGAGAACTGCTCGCGGATGCGGTGCAGTTCGGCCTGCTGGGTGCGGATCGCGGCTTCCAGGCGGCCGGTGACGACGACGCCGACCAGGTCCGGGTCGACCGGTCGCAGCCGGGTGGGGTCCTCCGCGTCCGCCTTGAGCAGTCCCATGCCGGTGAGGGACAGCAGGGCGGCGTCTATCTCCTCGCGGTCCAGGCCCAGTTCACGCGCGGCGCGGTCCGGTTCGAGGCGCTGGTTGCGGGCTATCCAGCGGTAAAGGGTCGCTTCCCGTTCACTCGGTCGCATCGGCGGGTCGATTGAGTGGTTTTCGTCCAGTATGGGCACTTCTGATCCCTCTTCGTCTTGCTGCCGGACAACTTGGTGAGCACCGTCATCGGTGGTCATGGACCCGCTCACACAACACACTTGAAGTCCCGGAGATCAGCGGAACGACCCCGCCGACTCCCTGATACCGCGCTAGGAGTGCCTCGATGAAACCGGTTCGTCCCCACCTCGCCATCGCCGCCCCACTGGCTGCGGTCCTCGCAGTCGGGCTCTTCGGAGTGCACGCCTCCTGCGCACCGGCGGACTCCCCGGCCCTCACGACGGCGGCCTCGGCCGCCCCGACCGACGGGGACAGCGGGTGGGGCCGCTCGGCGACCGCCACGGCAGCGGTCACGGCCGACGACGACAACGACAGCGGCTGGGGCTGATCCGGCGCGGGGCCCTCGGCCGGCCTCCGCGCCCGCGGCACCGCCGTGCCGCCGCGGACGCGCCGAGCACGCGCTGTTCGTACTCGAGCCGTGCCTCACGCGAGTCAGTGCGCACCCCCGCTTGTCCTCCACAAGACATCCACACCTTAACCCGGGTCGGAAGCTTGCCGGTTGATTCAGCCGTCCCGCGCCCGCACCGGCGCGCACCATCGCGCCGCGCAGCCTCGTCCCCCCACGAAAGGCTCCCCGTGAGTCCCATCGCCGTCGAGGTCCTGGACACCCTCAGCGACCGCGAACGCCAAGTATTGTCCTACCTGGCCCAGGGATACACCTACATCTCCATCGCCCGGAGGCTCAATCTGAGCCCGCACACCGTGGACACGTACCTGCGCAGGATCCGCGGGAAGACGGGAGCCAGCAACCGGGCGCACCTGATGATCCTCGCCCTCGAGGTCTCCCGCAGAGCGGGCCTCGACCTGCTGCAGAGGTGAGACGGCGGCGGTGGGCCCGCACCCGGTCACCGGGGTCCGCACCCGCCTCCGCACGGGTGCCGCGCGGGGCCCGGCCGGCCGGGGACGGCCGTCACCTGCGGGGCTGACGCCGGACGGCCCCGCGGATCGGTCGGGGCGAGGACCGCGTCATGACCGGACGGCGGCGACGCGGGCTATCGCGTTCCGGCGGTCAGCCGCTCCAGTGCGGGGATGACCGCGCGCAGGTCGTCGCCGTCCACGGTCGTGTCCGCCAGGGCGCGGACGTCGTCCGGGGCGTTGAAGGCGATGCCGATGCCCACCACCTCGAAGAGCGGACCGTCGGCGGGGCACGCCCCGACGGCGGCGCAGTCGGCGAGGGACACACCGAGTTCGTCGGCCCGTCGGACCGCGAAGTCCCGTGGGGCCGTCGCCCTCGACGGTTCGGCCACGCGGCCGGTGAACCGGCCTTCCCTGGTCTCCAGGGGCCGGCCCGAGTACGAGTGGAAGCCGAACCGGTCGGCCAGGTGAGCCGCTATCGGCGCCCAGGTGAGGGACGAGGCGACCGGCACCAGTCCGCTGCGCCGGCACCAGTCGGTGGTCTCCCGGACGCCGGGCAGCGGCGTGAACTCCTCCAGTCCGACGCGCAGGGCGTCCTCGGACACCCCGGCCCAGCGGGCGGCGTCGGGGCGCGCGTCGTCCGGCCCGGCCGCGGTCGCGCGCAGGCCGAGACACTCCTCCACCGCGTGGGTGAGGGTCCTTCCCCGCACCAGGACGCAGTCCACGGAGAAGAAGACGACTCCGATGTGATCGGCCATGAACACAATTCAACTATGCCATCGTCGGGGTGTCCTCCGCGAAAATGTGCACCACAGCTCCTCAAAGCATGCACGGACGGACAGGACCGCTTCTCCGGCCGGGACCCGTGCGAGGTGGACCGCTCGGCGGCGGACGCGACGCGCCGGGTCGCCGGGAACGTCGGGGCGCGGTTCCCTCAGGTCCGGGGCCTGCGTGCCGTTCAGGGCCGGTCGCCGGAGTGTTCCCGGGGGTGCAGGCGTCCCGCCCATGCGGGGGTGCGCAGGGCCTCGGCCGCCTCGCGGGGGACGCTGAGGTGCACGTCGCGGCTGTGGTCGTCGTCCGGGGTCGGAGTGATGAGGACGGTCCACGGGATGGGGGTCGCGGGGTACTCGAACCAGAACGGCCGGCCGGCCCCGAGGTCGATCCCGTACATCGGCAGCCGGCTGACGTTGTTGAGGGCGACGGTGCCCTCGAAGGCGTCCAGTGCCATGCGGCTGAGCACCCGGTTCGTCCGGCCCGCACGCCGTTGTGCCTCCAGGAACGCCGTCTCCTCGCGGATCCGGCGCAAGGTGACGCGGTCGAGGGCCTCACGGACCGCTGACGCGGTGCGGGCCAGGGGCTCCTCCCGCAGCGCACGGGCCGGCAGCGCGGCGGTGGTGTTGGAGACGGCGTTGCCCCAGTACCCGTGCGGCAGCCGCTCCGACAGCGCGGCCCGCAGGCCGACCACGAGGCCCAGCCGCTCCGTCGCCTCCGGGGCCCGGTCGCGCAGCGCGCCCAGCACCCGCCACACGTGGGCGCTCAGGGCGTCGCCGCTGGACACCCGTGTGCCGCCGGCCCCGGCGCGCGCGGTGTCCCGCAGGGCGAGGACCTCCGCCGAGGAGAAGCGGGTGGTGAGGGTCCGCACCCGGCGGGCACGTGCGTTGACCCGCCAGAGGAAACCGAACTTGCCGCGGCCGGTCACCACCGTGTACTGCGGGTCGTCCGGCGCGGGCGGCGTGCCGGCGGCGAGGCCGTCCACGAGGGCGCGGTCATGGGACGGCGCCGGATGGTCCAGTCCCCTGTGCGTGCGTGACCAGTGCAGGAGGAAGTCGAGGCAGCCGCTGCCGTCGACCAGGCTGTGGTTGACCGTGACGCCGAGGACCGAGCCGCCGCGCAGGTGCGTCACCTTGACCGCCAGCAGCGGGGTGTCGTGACCGACGACCCGGAAGGGGTTGACGGAGTGGACGTAGCGGCGCAGGTCGTCCCCGGCCGGGCGGCCGGGACCGTAGTCGGGCATGGGCCGGTCGAGGTGGCTCTCGGCGAACACGGCACCGGCGTCGTTGCAGACGACGCTCAGGCCGCGGTCCGCGTCCCGTTCGAGGCGCCCGGTGAGCAGGGGGTAGTGCACGAGGGTCCGCAGCAGGGACTCCCGCAGGGCCTCGGTGTCCAGGCGCCGGCGGTAGTAGAAGGTGCGCGCCGTGGCGAAGGTGCCGGTCATCAGGTCGTAGACGCTCAGCCGGACGCGTTCGCCGCTCGCCCCTCCGGTGCGCAGGAGCACGGTACGGTCGGCGTCGCCTTGCGCGGGGCCGCGTTTCATGGGTGTCTCCAGGATGGTCGGTCGCAGGGGCGATGGCCGGACGCTCCAGCGTGACCGGTGCGGGGCGAGGAAATCCCTAGACCGGACGAGGAGCGGTCCGCGCTTTTGGTGGATCCCTAGAGTTGTCCGGCGGCGCTGGCCCACGGGTGCGCCCGCGTGCTGGTGTGGGATCCCCCGATCGATCGATACGGGCGTGGGGACCCGCTTCGACTGCGAGCCGGCCGTACGTGTCGTCCCCACCGGCACTTACAGGAGGCCATCAGCCGATGGGGAACGACAAGACCGAGATCCTCGATCTGGTTCGCGCATACCACCGCTCCACCGTCTCGTCGGGGTTCGTGCCGGGTGTCACCCCGGTGCAGGCCTCCGGCGCCGTGCTCACCGAGGACGACCGCGTGGCCCTGGTCGAGGCGGCGCTCGACATGCGGATCGCCGCGGGCGTCAGCACACGTCGGCTGGAACGGTCACTGGCGAAGTACTTCGGCCTGCGCAAGGCGCACCTGACCAACTCCGGTTCCTCGGCGAACCTGCTGGCGCTCAGCTCGCTGACCTCGCCGCAGCTGGGAGAGGACCGCCTCCGGCCCGGCGACGAAGTGATCACGGTGGCCGCCGGCTTTCCCACGACGGTCAACCCGATCCTGCAGAACGGCCTGGTGCCGGTCTTCGTCGACGTCGAACTGGGCACGTACAACGCCTCGCTGGAGCGGGTGGAGCGGGCGATCGGCCCGCGCACCCGGGCGATCATGATGGCGCACGCGCTGGGCAACCCGTTCCAGGTACGTGAGATCGCCCAACTGGCCCAGGACAGGGACCTGTTCCTCATCGAGGACAACTGTGACGCCCTGGGCAGCACCTACGGCGGGCAGCTGACCGGTACCTTCGGCGACCTGGCGACGGAGAGCTTCTACCCCGCGCACCACATCACGATGGGCGAGGGCGGCTGCGTGCTGACCGACAACCTGGTGCTGGCCAGGATCGTGGAGTCGATGCGCGACTGGGGTCGGGACTGCTGGTGCGAACCGGGCGAGGACAACCGGTGCTTCAAACGCTTCGAGCACCGGATGGGATCGCTTCCCCCGGGTTACGACCACAAGTACATCTTCTCCCACGTGGGCTACAACCTGAAGTCGACCGACGTGGCGGCGGCCCTCGGGCTCCAGCAGCTCGGTCGTGTCGAGGAGTTCGGTGCCGCACGCAGGCGCAACTGGGCCCGGCTGCGGGAGGGGCTGGACGGGCTGCCGCACCTGCTGCTGCCCGAAGCCACCGAGGGCAGCGACCCCAGCTGGTTCGGGTTCGCCATCACCGTGCGCCCTGACGCGCCCTTCGCGCCGGGTGCGCTCATCGACCACCTGGAGAACAGCAGGATCGCCACCCGGCGCTTCTTCGCCGGCAACCTCACCCGCCATCCCGCTTACGAGGAGCGGGAGTTCCGGGTCAGCGGGTCGCTCACCAACAGCGACATCACCACCGAGTGCACGTTCTGGATCGGCGTCTACCCGGGTCTGACCGACGAGATGATCGACCACAGCATCGACACCGTGAGCAAGTACGTGACGCTGCCGCACTGACGCCCCACCGCGCACCCGCCCGCCGGTGGTCCCCGGCACCGTCACCGGTGCCGGGGACCACCGGTCGTGGGAAGACGGGTGTTCAGCCGGCGGCCCGGACCGCACGGCGGTCGGCGGCGGCCCAGGTCTCCAGCAGATCGGCGGCCCGGACGGCGCCACCGGCCGTAC
Source organism: Streptomyces sp. Tu 3180 (assembly GCF_009852415.1). Lineage (NCBI taxonomy): Bacteria > Bacillati > Actinomycetota > Actinomycetes > Kitasatosporales > Streptomycetaceae > Streptomyces > Streptomyces sp. Tu 3180. Next base: position 530,719 of record NZ_WOXS01000002.1, read on the forward strand.
GGACCGCCTCCCGCATGCGGACGAGCGCCGCGGGCACCTCCGGGTCGGCGAGCAGGCCGGCCACCGCCGCCCGGAGCCCGGGTGCGGTCAGCCCGGACCGGGGCAGCGAGCGGCCGACGCCGCACCGCTCCAACTGCTCTGCGCTCAGGGACAGTTCGTGGGCACGGGGCAGCGCCACCACGGGGGTTCCGTAGTACAGGGCCTCCATGACGCTGCCCATGCCGGCGTGGCAGACGAAGACATCGGCGTGCGGCAGGACCAGCGGATGCGGCAGCCAGGGATGCGCCTCGACGTGCGCGGGCAGCGGCCCGAGCCGCTCCGGGTCGCTGCCGCGCCCGAGGGTCATCACCACGTGCCAGTCGGCCGGGTCGAACGCCTGCGCGCACAGCCGGAAGAAGTCGCCCCGGTCCCCCGCCTCGGTCCCCAGGGACACCAGCGCCACGCGCCGGCCGTCGGCGGGCGGCGTCCACCGGCCGCTGCCGGGGGCGGGCTCGGAGAAGGTGGGGCCGACGAAGGCGAAGCGGTCGTCGAAGCTGTCGCCCTCGATCTGGAAGGCACGGGGCAGGAACACCAGGTTGCGCTGCTCCCACTCGGCGCCGTAGCGGGCCATCTCGTCGAGACCGATGCCGTGCTCCCCCATGAATTCGACCATCACCCGGGCGCACTCGGCCATCACCGGGTGGTCGGCGCCCCACATCTGGGCACGCATCGAGAACGACTCGTTGGCGGCGTGGCTCGGACACACCTGCACCGGCACCGCGTCCAGCACCCGGGCGGCGACCCGGCCGGCGGCGACCGTCTCGAAGTCGTACAGGACGACGTCGGGCCGGTCGGCGGCGAACGCCTCCATGGCTGTGGGGAAGACGGTGCGCACGGTGTCGACGAGCAGGTTGTAGCCGTCCACGGCGAGCCGGTCCGCGGAGGGATCGGCCGCCCGGTAGAAGTCCCCGCGGGCGGAGGTGTAGGTGACGGCTTCGGCGCCGATCTCCTCGACGGTGGCGGCGAACTCCTCGGCGACGACGTAGGTGACGCGGTGTCCGCGGTTCAGCAGTTCGCGGCTCACGCCCAGGGTGGGGGCGATGTGGCCGAAGTCCGCGAAGAGCAGCAGGGCGTAGCGCAGGGCGGGCGTGGGGGTGCCGGGCGGCATCGGCTCTCCTAGGGGTCGGGCGGCGGGACCGGCGGCGGCCGTGATCAGCGGGCGGCCTCGCGGAGCGCCGCGTAGTGCGCCAGGCACTCCTCGTACCCCGCCAGGATCCCGGCCCGGCGGGCCTCGGCGACGGAGATGGCCGAGGAGTCCTTGGCCGACATCAGCGGCGCCTCCGACAGGCCCCAGGGCAGGTCGAGTTCGGGGTCGAAGGGGTCGATGTCCACCTGGGTGCCGGGCACGAACTCGGTGGAGCACAGATAGGACACGCAGGTGTCGTCGGTGAGCGCGAGGAATCCGTGGACCAGGCCCTCGGCGACGAACAGGCTCTCGCCGGTCTCGGCGGACAGCTCGTTCACCTCGTACACGCCCCAGGTGGGCGACCCGACCCGCAGGTCGACGACGATGTCGAGGACCACGCCCCGCACCACGCACACGACCTTGGCCTGGCCCGGCGGGAGCAGCGTCCCGTGCAGTCCGCGCAGGGTGTGGCGGCGCGAGACCGAGTAGTTCACCTGCGCGACGGGCACGGGGCGGCCGATCTCCTCGGCCAGCCGGTCCCGCCGGAACGACTCGTAGAAGCTGCCGCGCACGTCACGCAGGTGACGCGGGGTGATGTGGTACGCGTCCGGCACGGCCATCTCTCGAACCTTCATGGTGGCAACACCGTAGGGAACCCCGTTCGAGAACCGGTCCAGGACCGGCCGTGAACGGATCGGGTCGACGGAGCCTGGAGGGATCCTGGACCGGCGGGTGCCAAGGTGGCCGCCGAGGCCCGCGCGTCCGCGTCGCGGGTGCGGGAGACGGACGGGCACGCGCCGGCGGGCCCGGGAGGAGAGCGGCATGACGGAGGTCGGTGTGCGGGGGCGACCGGACGGGCCGGATGCGGGGCCCGGCCGGGTGGTCGTCCTCGGAGCGACCGGTTTCGTCGGCGGGCACGTGGGAGCGGCGCTGGAGGCGGCCGGGTACGAGATCATCGCCGTGGCGCGCCGCCCGCTCAAGACCCCGGCGTCCTGGCGGTTCCGGCCGATGGACCTGGCGCACGACGGCCCGGAGGCCCTGACCGACCTGATCGGGACGGAACGGCCGGTGGCCGTCGTGAACGCCGCCGGCGAGGTGTGGTCCCCCGACGCCGAAGGGATGCGCCGCAACAACGAGCTGCTCGTCGACCGGCTGCTCGCGGCACTCGCCGCCTCCGGGGCGCGCCCGCGGCTGGTCCAGCTCGGGTCGGTGCACGAGTACGCGCCGCAGCCGCACGGGGTGTGGCTCACGGAGTCGTCGCCGGAAGAGCCGGTCTCCGACTACGGCCGGACCAAGCTGAAGGGCAGCCGGGCGGTCCTGCGGGCCGTGCGGGCCGGGGACGCGGACGCGGTGGTGCTGCGGCTGTCGAACGTCATCGGCGCCGGCACTCCCCGGGCCAGCCTGCTCGGGCAGGTGGCCGCGCAGCTGCTCGCCGGCGGCGGGGACGGGGCCCCGGCGCAGGTGCGGGTCTCCCCCCTGCGCAGCAGCCGTGACTTCGTCGACGCGCAGGACGTCTCGCGCGCCGTGGTCTCGGCCCTGCGGGTTCCCGGCGCCTCGGGGCGGGTGCTGAACATCGCCAGCGGCACCTCCCAGCACGTCCGGGACATGGTCGGCCTGCTGCTCGCGATCAGCGGCAGGCGGGCCACCCTGGTGGAACGGGGCACCGCGGAGCTGCGCCCCGCCGCGGACAACGACTGGACGGGGGTGGACGTGTCGGCCGCACGCGCGGTGCTCGGCTGGGAGCCGCGGCGCACCCCTCGGGAGATGGTGGAGGACCTGTGGCGGGCCGCGGCACGCCGGGGCTGACCGCCCCGGCGCCGGAGGGGACCCGGACACGGACGCGCGTCCGGCGCGGGCGCGGGGCGCCGGCGGTGGACGCGCCTCAGCCGGGCAGCAGATCCAGGTCCGAGGCGCTGACCCGGTCGGTCAGGACGTGCTGGCGCAGTTGCTGCAGTCCGGGCGAGGGATCGAGACCGAGCTCGTCCCGCAGGACCACGCGCAGCCTCTGGTAGACCTCGAGGGCCTCGCTGCGCCGGCCGCACCGCTGCAGGGCGATGATGAGGGAGCCCTGGAACCACTCGTGCAGCGGGTAGGCGCATGCCAGTTCCTTGAGGTCGCCCACGAGTTCGCGGTGCCGGCCCAGTTGCAGGCCGGCGGTGACGCGCAGTTCCTGCGCCTGCAACTGCACCTCCCCCATGCGCAGGACGTATCCGCGCAGCAGGGGGCCGTGGGCCACGTCCGCGAAGAGCGGCCCGTCGCACAGGTTCAGTGCCCGGCCGATCAGTGTCCCGGCGGTGGCGGGGTCACCGCAGGCCAGCGCGGTCCGCGCCTCGCCGGTCAGAGCGGTGAACTCCTCCGCGTCGCACTCGCCGGGCCCCACCCGCAGCAGGTAGCCGTGCGCGTGGGTGACCAGCGGCCCGCCGTCGGGACCGTCCGGTTCCTCGCCCTCGTGCAGCACCTTGCGCAGCTGGTAGGCGTACGTCTGCACGGTCGTGATCGCGCTGCGGGGGGCCCGGCCGGACCACAGTTCCTCGGCGATGGCGGTCAGCGGGACGACGGTGTTGCGGCGGGCCAGCAGAAGGGCCAGGACCTGGCGCACCTTCGGTGCCGTCGGCGTGACGTCCCGGCCGTCGCTGGTGGCCCGCAACGGTCCCAGGGTTCGCCACCTCAGCACGGCACGGCTCCCGAGTACGGCTCGGGAAGGGTGGCGCGGCGGGCGGCCTCCCTCCACACGTCGGGGTTGTCCCGGTACCAGGCGACGGTCTCGGCGAGGCCCTCGGTGAAGTCCTTGCGCGGCACGTAGCCGAGTTCGAGGTGCGCCTTGCTCCAGTCGACGGAGTAACGGCGGTCGTGTCCCTTGCGGTCGGCGACGTACTCGACGCTGTCCCAGTCCGCCCCGCAGGCCCGCAGCAGCAGTTCGGTGAGCCGGCGGTTGTCCAGCTCCGTGCCGCCGCCGATGTTGTAGACCTCGCCCGCCCGGCCGCGGGTGCGCACGAGTTCGACGCCGCGGACGTGGTCGTCGACGTGCAGCCAGTCGCGCACGTTGAGTCCGTCGCCGTACAGCGGCACCTTCGCGCCGGTGAGCAGGCGGGTCACGAACAGCGGGATGATCTTCTCGGGGAACTGGTGGTGCCCGTAGTTGTTGGAGCAGCGGGTGACCCGCACGTCGAGCCCGTGCGAGCGGTGGTAGGACAGGGCCACCAGGTCCGAGGCCGCCTTGGACGCGGCGTACGGGGAGTTGGGGTGCAGGGGGTGCTCCTCGGAGGTGGAGCCCTCGGGGATCGAGCCGTAGACCTCGTCGGTGGAGATGTGCACGAACCGGTCGACGCCGTGGCGCAGGGCGGCGTCCAGCAGGACCTGGGTGCCCAGCACGTTGGTGCGCACGAACTCGGTGGCGCCGGACAGGGAGCGGTCCACGTGGGACTCGGCGGCGAAGTGCACCACCTGGTCGTGTTCGGCCATGAGGGCGTCGACCACGGAGGGTTCGCAGATGTCGCCGACGCACAGGCGGTAGCGGGGGGAGTCCTGGACGGGGTCGAGGTTGGCCGGGTTGGCGGCGTAGGTGAAGGTGTCGAGAACGGTGACGGTGACGTCGTCGGGGCCGTCGGGTCCGAGCAGGGTGCGGACGTAGTGGGAGCCGATGAAGCCGGCACCGCCGGTCACCAGGATGCGCGTCTGACTCATGTGGATGCGGCGTGTCCCGGGCGTGCCGAGCGTGCGCCGTCCTCCTTCCTCTTCGGTGGTGCGGTGGTGGCCGCCCGGCGGGAAACGCGGAGCCGGCGCGCCTCAGTCGCCCGTGGCCAGGCCGGCCAGTTCCGGCACGACGTCGTGGGGGCTGGGCATGGCGGCGGACTCGTCGCGCAGCCGGCGGGCGGCGGCGGCGTGGGAGGGGTCGTCCAGGAGCCGCCGGGCGAGGCCGGCGACCCGGTCGGGGTCGCTCTCGGAGTGGTGCAGGAAGAATCCGGCGCCCGCCTCCTCCAGGGAACGGCCGCGCAGTTCCTGGTCGGCGACGAGGGTGGACAGCGCCAGCTGCGGCACGGCGTTCACCAGGGCGGTGGAGAAGGTGCCCCAGCCGCCGTGGTGGACGACGGCGGCACAGCTCGGCAGCAGCGTGTTGAGGGCGACGCCGCTGACGGCCCGTACGTTGGGGGGCAGTTCGCCCAGGTGCTCGGTCTGCTCGGGCAGCAGCGCGGCGACGATCTCCGCGTCGAGCCGGGACAGGGACCGCAGGATGTCCCCGACGCCCACGTAGTCACCGCCGTACGCCTCGGTGTTGGTGCGTCCGAGGGTGACGCAGATCCGGGGCCGCTTGGGCTGCTCGCGCAGCCACGCCTCCTGCACGGCACGGCCGTTGTAGGGGACGTACCGCATGGACACGGTGCGCAGGTTGCTCGCCGGGCGCAGGCTCGGGGGGAGGGTGTCGAGCGTGAACTGCCCGTTGAGGAGCTCCTCGTCGCAGCGCACGCCGTAGGGGCGGCCGCGCTCGTCGATCCAGTCGGCGAGGGGGTCCACGCGCTGTTCCTCGGGCATGTCCCGGGCGAGTTCGACGAAGGTGGCGCGCGCCCGGCCGTAGACGTCCGCGCACCACAGCAGACGGGCGTGGGCGGCACCGCAGGCCCGGGCCGCGATGCCGCCCGCGTAGGCGATGGGGTCGCGCACGACGAGGTCGGGCCGCCAGTCGCGGGCGAGGGCCACGAGGTCGTCGAGGATCGGGTCGTTGTAGCGGGCGAACCCGTACGGGACGCTGATCCGGTAGCGGTCGACCAGGCCGGCGTGGTCGACGTCGCCGTAGCCCAGGTGGCTCCAGTTGGCGACGTCCGCGTCCTGGGAGTCGCGGGCGACGGCCATGTCGCGGTGGAGGTCGTGGTCGTCGCCCACCGGGGCGGCGACCAGGCCGGCGCCGGTGACGGCCTCGGTCAGCGACGGGGCGTTGGCCATCAGCACCTCGTGCCCGGCGGCCGTCAGGGCCCAGGCCAGCGGCACCATCGTGTAGACGTGCGACTTCTCCGGCAAGCCGGCGAACAGGACGCGCATGGGTTCCTCTCCTCGTCGGGACCTCGGGGGCGGCGCGCGGCGGACCTCAGTCCGCCGCTCCGCGGTCCTCCCGTACGGATATGGCGCTCAGCGGGCACGACTCGGCCGCCTCGCGCACCGCGGCGCGCTGGTCGTCACCGGGCGGGTCGGCGAGCAGCACGGCGAGTCCGTCCTCGTCCCGCTGGTCGAACACGGCGGGCGCGACGAGCGCGCACTGGCCGGCGCCGATGCACCGGTCGTGATCGATGGTGATGTCCATGCCGCCCCCTGGTCGCCGGTCGGGTCCGGTCACGCGTGCCGGGTCGGGCCCATCTTGGCGGCGCCCCGGGGGAATCGGGTGCGCGAAGCGGCGCTGTCTGGGGTTTCCTCCAGTGATTCGTGCGCAGCGCCCGTTCCCGCGGGCGGAGCCGACCGGCCGGTACTCGGAAAATCCCTAGAGTGCGCCGACGCCGCTGGCCGCGCGCGCTCCGGCCGTGCTGGAGTGGCCGCCGGCAACGGCCGTTCCCGGCGGCGGACTCGGTGCCGCCGGCCGGTGCCCGGTGAAGCTCGCTCCCGGGCCGGCCGGCGTGGCGCCCCGGTCCCGGTCCGGCCGTGGACGCGGGATGGCGAGCGACCGTACGACAGTTTCGTGAAAGGGGAATCCGGGTGGCGCAGCAAGGCACTTCGGACGTGCTCGACCCCACGCCCGCGGCGGCCCCCCGGCCCGGCCGCGCGCCGTCCGTGGATCCGGACGGCGGGGCCGCCCTGCTGGCGTGGGCGGCGCGGATGCGCGAGGAGCAGCGGGTCTGGCGGGACGACTCGGGCCATGTGCACGTCTTCCGGCACGCCGACGTGCAGCGGGTGCTCTCCGACCCCGCCACCTTCTCCTCGGACACGGTGGGCCGTCTGTCGGGCGGCCGGAAGAAGGCGCCGCGCGGCACGCTCCTGCTGCTGGACCCGCCGCTGCACGGGAAGATGCGCCGGCTGGTGAGCAAGGCGTTCACCCCCGGTCTGATCGCCGGGCTCGAACCGTGGATCACCGAGCTGACCGGTGAGTTGCTGGACGCCGTCACCGAGGACCGCTTCGACCTGGTGGACGCGCTGGCCAACCCGCTGCCGGTGACCGTCATCGCCCGCATGCTGGGCGTGCCGGCGGAGGACCGCGCACTGTTCCAGGGCTGGGCCGACCAGTTGCTGTCCACCGATCCGGAGGACCCCGAGAGCGTGCGCCGCATGGAGGAGACCGCGGTCACCATCACCGCCTACCTCCAGGACTTCATCGAGGCCCGGCGCGCGGAACCCCGGGGAGACCTGCTGGGCACCCTGGTCGGCGCCGAGCTCGACGGGGAACGCCTGGAGGACGAGGACATCGCCAGCTTCGCCACCCTCCTGCTGCTCGCCGGGCACATCACCACGTCCGTGCTGGTCGGCAACGCGCTGATCTGCCTGGACTCCGACCCGGACCTGCTGGCCGAGGTGCGTGCGGACCGTTCGCTGATCCCCGCGGTCATCGAGGAGACGCTGCGGCTGCGGCCGCCGTTCACCCGGATCGAACGGGTCACCACGACCGCCACGACCGTCGCGGGCCTGGAGGTGGGACCCGACACGCTGGTGCACCTGTGGCTGCTGGCCGCCAACCGCGACGAGCGGGTCTTCGAGGCCCCGGACGCGTTCCGCCCGGACCGCGCCAACGCCCGGCAGATGGCGTTCGGGCACGGCATCCACTACTGCATCGGGGCTCCGCTGGCCCGGCTGGAGGGCCGGATCGCCCTGGAGGCCCTGCTGGACCGCTTCAGCGGCATCCGCGTCGATCCCACGGTCCGGCTCTCGTGGCACGGCACCAACGTCTTCGGCGCCCGGCACCTGCCGCTGTGCGTGGAACGCGCCTGACGGCCCCCGCACCACCCGCCCCGCCCGCACACCACCCTCGTCCCGCGACGGAGTGATCCCATGAAGACCCGCCCCGATCCCCCGGTCATCCCCTCGGAACGCGGCACCTGCCCCTTCGACCCGCCCGCCGCCTACGCCCGGCTGCGCGCCGAGGAGCCGGTCAGCCCGATCACCTTCCAGGTGGCGCCGAAGGACCCCTCCGGCTGGCTGGTGACCCGCTACGACCTGGTCCGCCGGATCCTCGCGGACGACCGCTTCAGCCACCGCAACGAACTGCTCGCGCACGTCGTGGCCCCGCCGTTCCCGATGACCGAGTACGTGCCGCAGCCCTCGCCGCCCGGCTCCTTCGCCAAGATGGACGCGCCCGAGCACACCAGGTACCGGCGGCTGCTGGCGGGGCACTTCACGCTGCGCAACGTCCAGCGGCACGAACCCCGGCTGACCCGCATCGTCGACGAGGCGCTGGAGGAGATGGCGGCCCAGGGCTCGCCGGCCGACCTGGTGACCGCCTTCGCCGAGAAGGTCGGCCTGCGGTCGACGTGCTCGCTGATGGACGTGTCGCCGGAGCTGATGGACGGCATCCAGGAGCACTTCTCGGTCCTGATGGCGCTCACCTACACGCTGGAGGAGTTCATCCACCACATGGAGGCGATGGACGCCCTCATCCGCCCCATGATCCGCGCGCGCATGGCCGAGCGCGGGGACGACTTCTTCGGCAGGCTGGCGGCGACGGGCGAACTGACCGAGGAGGAGATGGTCAACCTGGCGGTGCTCACCCTGGCCGGTTCGCTGGACACCACGCCGAACATGCTGGCGCTGAGCACCTTCGCCCTGCTCGAGCACCCCGACCAGCTGGCCCTGCTGCGGCAGCGGCCTGAGCTGTACGCGCAGGGGGCGGTGGACGAGCTGCTGCGTTACCTGACCATCTCGCACATGGGGTCCAGCCGGTGCGCGCTGGAGGACGTGGAGATCGGCGGGACGACGATCAAGGCGGGCCAGACGGTGGTGCTGTCGCTGCCGGCGGCCAACCGCGACCCCGAGGTCTTCGACGACCCCGACCGGCTCGACGTCACCCGGGCACCGCGCAAGCACCTGGCGCTCGGCTTCGGCGCGCACCAGTGCCTGGGCCAGCACGTGGCCCGCGCGAGCCTGCGGATCGGGCTGCGCGCGCTGTTCGAGCGGTTCCCGACGCTGCGGCTGGCGGAGCCGGCCGAGGAGGTGCCGCTGCGGGACCGCGCCGTGCACTACGGCGTGGACCGGCTGCTCGTGGAATGGGACTGAGGCGGCCGTGGCGGGTAGGAAGACCCCTGCGTTCCGGACGGTCGTCGACAGCCGGGTGGAGAGCGTGCACACGGTCCGGACCGGGACGGCCGACGGCAGCCGGATCCGGCTCACCCCCTACGACCTGCTGACCGGTCCCTGGTACACGCCGCTGACGTTCTTCTACCGCGGGACGCTCGACGGCGCGGCGCTGCGCGACTCACTGGCCCGTACGCTGCGGCGCTACCCGCTGCTGGCGGGGCGGTTGCTGCGGGACGCCGACGGCGGACTGAGCGTGCTGTGCAACGACGCGGGTGTGCGCTTCACCGAGGCGTCCTGTCCCGAACCGATGCGCGAGTACGGCCACCTGCTGCGCGCGCAGCCGGTCGTCGGGGACGTGCTGCGCGAGGTGAGCCCCCTCGGCGTGGTCGCCAGGGACACCCCCCTGCTGAAGATCCGGCTCACGCGGATGCGCGGCGGCGGATCGGTGCTCGGCGTCCTCGTCAACCACAGTCTGGCGGACGGCGGCAGCGCCCTCGCCTTCCTGGAGAGCTGGTCGCGCGAGCACCTGGGACTGCCCTGGGAGGAGCCCAGTCACGACCGCGGGGCGCTGGAGGCGCTCGGCCGGCTGTCGGACCGTCCGCAGACGCGGGACGACCGCGCCTTCGCCGGGGTGAGCCGGACGCGGCGTCTGCTCAGCACCCTGCGTCCGGGACTGCGCAGGCGCGCCACCGTCAGCACCCGGTTCGGGGCGGCCGAGCTGGCGGCGATGAAGAGCGAGGCGCTGCAGGCCCTGACGGACCCGGGCGACTGGGTGTCCACCAACGACGTGCTGACGGCCCATCTCTGGCGTGTCCTGGCCGAGTTGCGGGGGCATCCGGACGAGGCGGCGCAGTGGCTGGGCCTCGTCGTCGGGGCCCAGTCCGTGCTGGGGGACGCGCTGCCGTCGTCGTACTGGGGCAACTGCGTCACCAAGAGCTGGACGTCGCTGCCCGCCGGAGAACTGCGCGGCCGGCCCCTGGGGGCGGTGGCGGGCGACGTGCGCCGGTGTCTGCGGAGCAACACGGAGGACAAGCTGCGCGACGAGATCGCCTTCCTCGGCACCTGGCGCCGGCGCGGCGTCTCCCGGCACGTGATGTCGGTACGCGCCCTCGACGTGTCCGAGGCGTCCCTGTCGGTCAACAACTGGTCGCGTTTCCCGCTGTACCGGATCGACTTCGGCGCCGGGCGGCCCTTCTGGTACGAGTTCCCCGACCTGCCGGTCCCCACCGTGCACATCGCCCCGACACCCCGGGAGGACGGGGGCCGGGACGTGTACCTGTGCCTGTCCGAACCGCATGCGGACCTGGTCCGCTCCTCCCGCTGGCAGGAGCGGCTGCACCCGCACGCGGTCCCCGGCCTCGCGGCCTGAGGCCCCGCCCGGGGTACGGTGAGCGGCCGTGGCCGGTCGCGGCGGGCGGCCCGGCGGGGCACGCCCCGCCGGGAAGGCGGCCGGGAGGAGTCCTCCGGACGGCAAATGGGCGGTCCGGGTGATCGGCCGGGCGTTCGTGGACCAAGATGGCCACCAGCGGACAGGCCGTCGGCCGGACCGCCGGGCGCACACCGGCGGCAGCCGGCCACGGCGGCCCCGGCGTGGGACGACCCGCGACGCCGGGAGAGCCGGGAGCACCGGAGAGAGGGACACGGTCATGGTCGTTGCCTCGGAGGGTCACGATTCCCCGTCGGACACCGGTGCCCCGCCCCCGGCACTGGTGGAGCGGGAACGCGAACTCGCCCTGTTCGGCGAGCTGGTGCGGCGCTCCGCCGCGGGACGCTCCGGCCTCGTCGTCCTGGAGGGCCCGGTCGGCATCGGGAAGACGGCCCTGCTGCGGGCCCTGGTCGCCGAGGCACGCGGCCTGGGCCTGTCCGTCGTTCACACGGAGGCCGCCGGCGGGCACCGGCTGCCGCTCAGCACCGCGCACGCCCTGCTGTCCGGTCTGCCCGGCGGCGTGGGGCCCTCCGTGGCGCACGGGCTCGCGGACAGACGGCCACCCACGCTGCTGTGCTGTGACAACGATGCCAAGGACGTCTCGTTCGGTGTGCTGACGCAGCTGCACGACGTCATCAGGCGTGCCGCCGCGCGGACTCCGCTGCTGATCGCCGTGGACGACGCCCAGGAGGCCGATCCCGCCTCCCTGCGCCTGCTGGCGCACACGGCGCGGCGACTGGCGGGCCTGCCGGTCCTGCTGGCGCTCGTGGGCCGCAGCGGTTCCGACGCGCCGGCCCTCGCCGAGATCACCACCCTGGCGTCCTGCCGGGTGCTGCGGCCCCGCCCGCTCACCGGCCCCGGCATCGGCCTGCTCGCCCGCCGCCTCACCGGTGCCGAGACCGACGCGGCGTTCCAGCAGGCGTGTCTGGCCGCCACCCACGGCAATCCGCTGCTGGCGACCCGGCTCATCCGGACGCTGCGCGCGGAGGACCTGCCGCTGACGGGAGCCGAGCTCAGCGTGGTGGGCGAACAGGACATGCAGGCCTTCGGGGCCCGTGTGGTGCGTCTGCTGCACCGGCAGGCGCCGGCCACGGTCGACGCGGCCCGTGCCATGGCGGTGCTGGGGGACGGGAGCCCCCACGAGCTGTGCGCGCGTCTGGCGCTGGTGGACGCCGCCTCCTTCGACCGGTCCCTGCTGGTGCTGGGCTCCCTCGGACTCGTCAACGGCGACCGTGTCAGGGGGACGTGGGCCTTCACGCACGCCCTGGTGCGCCGCGCCGTGCTCGAGGACCTGCCGGACGACGAGCGCGCCGCCGCGCACGGCCGGGCGGCCCGTCTGCTGCACGACTTCGGCGCCGGCCCGGCGGACGTCGCCGACCACCTGTGCCGGTCCGCCGCCACAGCGACCCAGCCGTGGGCCACGACCGTGCTGCGGGAGGCGGCCCGGGAGGCGATGCTGCACGCCTCGCCGAGCCGGGCGGTCACGCTGCTGCGGCCCTGTGTCCCGGACGGCGCCGCGGACGACTGCGATCCCGGGCTGCTGATCGAACTGGGCACGGCCGAGGCACGGGTGGACCCGGAGGCCGGTGTCCGGCACCTGACCGCGGCCCTGGACCGGACGACCTCCGCGGACCTGCGGTTCGAGGCCCTCAGCGCCCTCGCCGACGCGCTGACCCGCCAGGGCCGGATGGACCGCGCCTTCGAACTGCTCGACCGGTACCGCTCGGACCCGGCCCTGCTGCCCTCCGGGGCGCGGAGCACCCAACTGCTGGAAGCGCAGCTGCTGATGGCCGCCACGGTCGACCGGGACGCCTACACGCGGCTGCTCGACACGGTGTCCTTCGACCTCTCCCTGCCGGACGACACCATCCAGGAGCGGGCGCTGCTCGCCGCCCGGGCCGTCATCTCGGTGTCCCGGATGGACCGGGTGGCGGAGTCGGTCGCGGTGGCACGCCGGATCACCGGGCGGGGCGGGCCCACCGCGAACTCCCCCGCCTTCCTCACGGCCGCCGCCTCGGTGCTGCTCTACGCCGACCTGCCGTACGAGGCGCAGGACGTCTACCACCAGTTGATCGACGGCGCCGACGTGCTGCTCGACCAGGCCTATCCCGTCCTGCTCGCGCTGAGCGCCGAGGCGCACGAACGGCTCGGCGACCTCGACGGCGCGCTGCGGTACACCGCCGAGGCGCTGCGCGACACCACCGTGGCCCGTGCCCACGCGCACGAGGCGCTCCCGCTGGCCGTGCGGCTGCACACGCTCCTGGACCGCGGCCGGCTGGCGGAGGCCGACGACCTGTGCGGGCGCGCGCCCGACCCGGCCCGCAGCGAGGCCTGGCAGTGGAACGAGCTGTTGTGCGCCCGCGGCCGGCTCCGGCTGGCGCAGGAGGACGCCGAGCGCGCGCTGGCCGACCTGGAGGAGTGCGGACGCCGGCAGGCGGCCTGGCAGCGCACCAACCCGGCCGTCTCGTCCTGGTGGTACTGGGCCGGCCAGGCGCACCTGGCCCTGGGTGACCGTCGCGCGGCCCGCACGCTGGCCGAACAGGCCGTCGACGGGGCGCGGTCGGCGAACCTGCCCCTCGCCCTGGGTGCCGGACTGGAGCTGTGGGCGGCGACGGCCGCCGCCGACGAACGCGCGGTGCTGCTGGAGGAGGCGGAGGACGCGCTCGACGGGACGAGGGCGGCTCTGCTGACGGCACGGGTGAAGGTCGCCAGGGGCCGCGCGCTGCACGATCTCGGTTACCGCAAGGCGGCCCGTGAGGTGCTGCGGCAGGGGTGGGAGGAGGCGTACACGCTCGGCGCCCGCCCCCTCCACGAGGTCGCCCGCCGGGCGCTGCTGGCCACGGGCGCCCGCCCGCGCCGGCCGGTGTCGCGGGGGCCGGCGGCCCTCACCCGCAGCGAGGCGCAGGTGGCCCGTCTGGCGGCGGACGGGCGTTCCAACGCGTGGATCGCGGAAACCCTGTTCGTCACCCAGCGGACCGTGGAGGTCCATCTGACCTCCGTGTACCGCAAGCTCGGCCTGTCCGGCCGGCGGGAGTTGCGCGACGCCCTGGAGTCGGCGGACGTCCGTGACGGGGGCCGCCGGGGGTGACCGCGCGGGCGGTCCGCCGGGAGGACCGCCCGGGGACCCGGTGGACGTGCCCGGCGGCCCCCGCCGCGCCGCCGCGTTGCTGTCGTGTTGCTGTCGATGCCGGGCGGCCCCTCCCCGCGGGCGGAACCGTGGGGTAGAGGTGAGGGGCAACCGATCCGTCCCGCCGGCCGGCAACACCGCTGTTCCCCGATCACCCCCCATGTACGTTCCGACGCCCCCGCGCCCGCTCCGTCGCGGCGCTCCTCCGCCCACGCGCGCGTCCCGGCCCTCCGTCCGCCCCGCCCCGGTCTTCCGTCCGGGTGCACCGGCGACGGCCGTCGGGTGTCCGGCAAGAAGGACGTACATGTCGACACGGCCGCTCGGCGACGATCGGGCCGCCCGCCCCGCCCCGCACCGGGGACCGGCTCCCCGGAGCGTTCCGCCCACGCGCACGCCGCACCGCGGGGACGGTCGTGCCCTTTCCCCCACCGGCGCACGAAGCCCTCGTCACCCGGGGGCCCTTGCTGCCCCGCGCGTCGCTGTGATCTGCTCCTCCCGGAGATGCGAAGCAGCGATGAACGACCTTCGGGGTGGAGTCGCCCGGGCTCCCGCGCGCGGGGGCACCGGCCCTCGCGAGGAGGCCGGTCGCACGCCGTCCCCGTGCTGTGCACTGCCCACGGAGTCCCGTCCGGTCGCGCCCCGGGCGGTGACCGGCGGCCCGTGCCGTCCAAGGAGGGCCATCACCTTGTTGCTGGAGCGCGAGTCCGAACTGGCGCAGGCGACGTCGGCGCTGCGCCGCGCCGCGGAGGGGGAGGGTTCCCTCCTGGTCGTCCGGGGCCCGCTGGGGGTCGGCAGGTCGACCTTCCTGGAAGCGGTGGCGGCACGTGCGCACGGTGAGGGGTTCCTCCCCCTGCGGGCGCAGGCGGCCGCCGCCGAGGAGAACTTCGCCTTCGGAGTCGTGCGGCAGCTGGCGGACTCCGCCCTGGCGGCCGCGCCGGCCGGTGAGAGCGGACGCCGGCTGCGGGAGGCGGCGTCCGCAGCGGCGCCGCCCGTCGCCGGTTCCGTCCCCCCATGGTCCGCAGTCGCCCCTCGGCAGGCCCCCCTCCGGCTGACCGCCCTCCTGGAGTCCATGGCGTCCGAGCGGCCGGTCGTGGTGATGGTGGACGACCTCCAGTGGGCGGACACCGACTCCCTGCTGGCGCTGGCGCCGTGCCTCGCGCGCCGAAGACACGACCGCGTCCTGTTCGTCCTGACCGTCCTGCCCGGCGACGTCCGCGGCACCAGGGAACACGTCAGGGGGCTGCTGGAGTCCGCGGACCACACGGTGGAGCTGGCCGCACTCGGCCGTGACAGCGTGCGCCTGCTGGTGGAGGGGGCCTGCGGCACACCGTCCCACGACGCGTTCGTCGACACTCTGCAGCAACGTTCCGGCGGCAATCCCCTGTGGGTGACGGCCCTGGTGGACGAGGCCCAGTACCAGGCGCTCCAGCCCACCGAGGCCGACGCGGACGCCGCGGCGGCGCTCCGCCCGGAACGGGCGCGCCGGCGTCTGGCCGCCTTCCTGCGCTCCCAGCCGGACCACGTCCGGCGCGTCGCCTACGCGCTGACCGTGCTCGACGCCGTCGCGGACCCGCACCTGGTGACCCGGCTGGCCGAGATCGACGAGCCCCGGCGAGCGGAGGCCGTCGGCGTGCTGCGCCTCGCCGGACTCGTGGCGGAGCACTCCGACTCCCTCATCCCCGGAACGCTGCTGCGGGACCTGCTCGAGGAGAGCATGCCGGCGACCGAGCGCACCGTCCTGCGCGGTGTGGCGGCCGAGTTGCTGCACCGGACCGGCCACCCGGCCGAACTGGCCGCGGAACAGCTCATGTCGGTGATCACCCTGCGCGGTCCGCAGGCAGTGGAGATCCTGCGGACCGCCGCCGACAGCGCGGTGCGCCGCGGCTCGCCCCGGGACGCCGCCCGCTACCTGCGACGCGCGCTGCTCGACACCTCCCCCACGGACCACGACCGCGGCCGGCTGCTGGTCGACCTGGCGACGGCCGAGCGCAGCTTCGCCTCGGCCGCCTCGCTGCGGCACGTCGCGGAGGCCGTACCGCTGCTGGAGTCGGTACGGGAGCGGGCCGACGCCGTGACGCGGCTGGGTCCTCTGCTGATGGACCCCGCCGCGTTCCGCATCGACGCCGTCCGGCGTGCCGTGACCGAGGAACTGGGCCGGTCCGACCCGGACGACTGGATCGAACGGGAGCTCGCCCTGCGTCTGGAGGCCCGGGAGCACGTGCTGTCGGCGCAGGATCCCGCCCATGTGAAGCGGGCCCTGCAGCGGTTCCGGTCGCTGGGCCCCTCCCCCGCCCTGCGGACCACCGGGGAACGCGAGCTGGTGACGTCCCTCATGCACATCGCGTTCGTCTCCAACTCGGCCTCCGCCGAGGAACTGACAGCGCTGTGCACCCGGCTGCTGGAGCGTGAGACGCCCGCCCCCGAGCACGTCCACAGCACCGTGCCGCTGGCCGTCAACGTCCTCGCCGGCGCCGGCCGCACGGAAGGCGCGGCCGACTGGCTGCGCGAGGCGCACCTGCTCGCCCAGCGCAGGGGCGGTGAGGTGGAGCAGGCCGTCATCCGCGCGGAGCAGGCCCTGGTCGCGCTCGCCGACGGGCGGCTGGCGCGCGCCCGGCAGAAGGTGCTCCAGGCCGACGCCCTGGCCGGGACCGGCACCGGGGACCTGCCCACCATCTGTGCCGCGGTCCTGGCCATCGTCGCCCTCCACACCGCGGAGCCCCACCTCGCGGAACAGATCCTCACCCGGCACCGGCTGCACGCCGAGAACCAGCACCTGGCCGCGCTGCTGCACCTGGCCCGGGGCACCCTCGCGGCCGGGCGCGGCGAGACCCGCACCGCACTCGTCCACTTCCAGACGGCGGGCCGGCGCGCGGAACGCATCGGCTGGCACAACCCGGTCACGGTCCCCTGGGCGTCCTGCGCCGCCCTCATGCACCACCGTCTCGGCGAGCAGGAGGAAGCGGTGGCCTCGGCGCTCCTGGAGGTCGAACGCTCCCGTGCCTGGGGCGCCCCCGTCAGGCTGGGACGCGCCCTGGTGGCCCTGGGCAGGGTCTCCCCGGGGCGAGAGGCCGTGGCGGTGCTGGAGGAGGCCGTCGAGGTGCTGGAGAAGGGGAGCAACACACACGAACTGTGCCAGGCGCTGTACGCCCTCGGCACCCGCCGCGAAACGGACCGCAGACGGCGCGCGGCCGTGCTCGAACGGGCACACGGACTCGCCGTCGACAACGGAGACGACTCCCTGGCGGAGACGATCGCGCGGAAGAGGGACGAGCACGTGCGCAGGCCTTCCTCACGCACCGACCGGCTGACTCCCTCCGAGCGCAAAGTGGCGCACCTGGCGGCGACCGGTCTCAGCAATGCGGCGATATCAGCCAGGCTGGGCACGACCTCGCGCACGGTGGAAAAGCATCTGACGAACTCGTATCGCAAACTGGGCGTCTCCGGCCGCCCGGACCTGGCCCGGGCCCTCGAGAAACTCGGCGAAACACCGAACTCCTGAGGCCTACCCCCGTCTTCGCCCTCCCCCTCTCCCGTCACCGAATCGGGCAGCAAACGAACAGCCGCCGGACGCAAACGGTCACCCGGGCCGGGCCGGCCCCCGGCCGGTCTCGCCGGCCGGCCCGTCACAGACGTCACGGAGACGACGGGCAAGAGCAACCGAGGCTTAACGATCGCCTACGATCGGGCTGCTCAGAGCAGAGGTCAGCGCCTCGCGCGAGCCCCGGAAGCCTCCACCGGACCGCACCACCGAACCACCGAACCACAGTGTTTTGGAGCCACGCAAAGGTTTGCTTGACCGGCCTGTAGGTGCATTCCTAGGCTCTTCCACGGTTGATCAAAGAAAACTCGCCGGGTCATTGACCGAGTCCCGGCGAGTTCGTACCACCTGTGATCAGGTGCGCTTCCAGGTGGTGCGCGCATCCCCCACATCTGAACACAGAAAGACGGTGCGTTGCAGTGACCACGCACACAGCCAGTGCCTCGCACAACAGGGACAGGATCCTCCCGCCGCATCACGCTGTGACTGCCAGAAACACCCAGGAGCCCCGAGCCCATACGCTGAGTGATCGACGCCTCACGGCCCAAATAGATCCCGAAATGCACATCGTGGCCGCGGAACCCAATTTCTCGCGCCAGTTCGGCCGCACCTCGGCCGACACCTGCGGCCGCAGCCTGTACGAACTGCTCCACCCCTCCGCCCCCGCCGTGCTGAACCGTCACTTCGCCCGGCTCGCCGAGGGCCGCTCCCAGCGCTTCGCCGAGCGGATGGTCGGCCTGGGGAACGCCGGCCGGGTCTTCTCCGGCGAACTGACCGGCATCGCCGTGCAGAACACCACGGGGCGTCTGGCCGGGATCGTGGTGCAGGTACGGCCCGATGCGGAGGCGGACGGCACGGACCTGAAGGACGTGGTCGGCATCCCGCGCGAGCGGCTGCTCAGCAAGCTCGACGCACAGGTCCTGGAAGGGGTCGCCACGGGCGCCTCGACCGTGCAGCTCGCCGCCAAGCTCTATCTCAGCAGACAGGGCGTCGAGTACCACGTCGGCCTCATGCTGCGGAAGCTCAAGGCCCCCAACCGGGCCGCGCTGGTGGCCCGCGCCCACTCCATGGGCATGCTGACGGTGGGCCAGTGGCCGCCTCGCGTGCTGCCGGAGTTCATCAAGTGACCCCGTGACAGGTCCGGTTCCCCGCAGCGGCGCGGACCGTGACCGACCGGGCGGGGGCTGCGGCCCTCACCCCGGCGGACGGCGGCCGTACCACCCCCGCTCCGGTACGGCCGCCGTCACGCGTGCCCCGGGGTGGTCGCCGGCCGCCCCGGGTCCGGTGGCTACTGCTCCAGCTCGCGGCTGACGAGGTCGAACAACTCGTCGTCGCTCGCGTCCTCCAGGAGGTCACCGAGTGAAGCACCGCCCGCGTCGACGCCGTCGGCCGAAACGCCCTCGACCTCGTCCAGCAGCGCCCTGAGCCGTGTGCCCAGCAGGGTGCGCGCCTCCTGGCCCGGGTCCGCCCGCAGGATGCGCGCGACGCCGGCCTCGAGGTCGGCCAGCACGCCCGTCATCGCCCCGCCTCCACCGGTCAGTTCGGCGTCCAGGTGACGGGCGAGGGCGGCCGGTGTGGGGTGGTCGAAGACGAGCGTCGAGGGCAGCCGCAGTCCCGTGTCCTTCGTGAGCCGGTCGCGCAGCTCGACGGCCGTGAGGGAGTCGAAGCCCATGTCGCGGAAGGCCCGGTCCGCGGGGACGTCGCCCGGGTCGGCGTACCCGAGTGCCGCGGCCGCGACCTGCCGCACATGGCGCTGGAGGGCGGCCGACCGCTCCGCTTCCGGCAGGGACATCACCCGTTCCACCAGGGCGGGACGGGCCCCGTCCCGGCCGTGCGGCCCGGGATTGTCTTCTCCCTCCGTGACGGCCGCCGCTTGCGGGAGGGCGGCCAGCAACGGGCCGGGACGGCGGCTGGTGAACGCGGGGACGAACCGCTCCCACTCCACGTCCGCGACCACCACCGCGCCGTCCCCCGCCTCCAGCGCACGCCCCAGTCCCAGCAGTGCGCGCCGGGGTTCCATCGTCCGCAGCCCGCGGCGCTCCAGCTCCACCGCACCCGCGCTCGACACCATTCCCCCGCCCGACCAGGGACCCCACGCCACCGACAGTCCCGTCTCGCCGCGCCCGCGCCGCGCCCTCACCACCGCGTCGGCGCACGCGTTCGCCGCCGCGTACGCGCCCTGCCCGCCGCTCCCCCACACACCGGCGATCGACGAGAACACCACGAACGCCTCCAGACCCCGTCCCCGCGTCAGCTCGTCCAGGTGCACCGCTCCCAGGGCCTTGGCGCGCAGCACGTGTTCCAGGCGTTCGGGCGTCATCGCGTCGATCAGGTCGTCGTCCAGGACACCCGCCGCGTGGACGACGCCGTCGACCCGGTGGGCCGTGAGCAGGCCGGCCACCTCGGCGCGCTCGGCGACATCGCATGCCACGACGTCGACCCGTCCCGCTCCGGCCGCGCGCAGCCGCGCCACGAGATCGGCGGCGCCGGGGGAGGCGGTTCCGCCGCGGCTCGTCAGGACGAGTTCCCTGGTGCCGTGTTCGGCGAGCCACTGGGCCACCCGCCCGCCGAGCGCTCCGGTGCCGCCCGTGACCAGCACCCGGGCGGGAGCCGTCCAGTCGCCGGCCGGCGCGGTGCCGGCCGGCGGGGCCGGACGCAGCCGTCGCGCGTACGCCGCGGTGCCGCGCAGGGAAACCTGGTCCTCGCCGGTTCGTGCCAGGACCGAGGCCAGGGAGCCGAGTTCCGCTCGACTCGCCCGGTGCGGCACGTCGATCAGCCCGCCCCACCGGTCGGGGTGCTCCAACGCCGCCACCCGTCCGAGGCCCCACACGGCGGCCTGTGCCGGATCCTCGGGCGCGTCCTCCGGTCCCGGACCGGCGTGCGTGACCACCCACAGCGGTGCGCTCACGCAGACGTCACCGAGCGCCTGGACCAGGGCCGCGGTGTCCACCACGGCGGCGACCACCGCGCCAGGAGCGCCGTCTCCGGCACCGGACACGGCACCTGTGAGGCAGGAGAGCACCCCGGCCGGCACCTCCCGCGCGACGAGCGTGCCGAGCAGACGGGCCAGTCCCTCACGGTCCCGGGCCTCGCAGCGCACGCGCTCCAGCCCCGGAACGAACTCCTCGAGCCCGTCGAGGGCGGGGTCACCGGGCGGCTGCAGCAGAAGCCAGCGCCCCGGCACCGGGCCGGCCGGTCCCACGTCCACCGGCTCCCAGCCGACGCGGTACCGCCAGTTGTCGACCTCCTCGCGTGCGGCGTGCTCACGCCGCAGTGACATCAGTGCGGGCAGAACGGCGTCCAGGGCCTCTTCCGGCACCCCGAGGCGGCCGGCCAGATCCTGAGGCCCCTCCTGCTCGACCATCGCCCAGAAGGTCTCGTCCGTGGAGGCCGCCCGGGACGCCGACGCCTCGGGCACGCCCGGTGCGGCGGCCACGCCCGATGTGGCCGACGTATTTGACGCGGCGGCGCGCGCGTCGACAGCGGGCCAGTACCGGGTGTGCTGGAAGGCGTACGTGGGCAGGTCCACAGGGGCCTGCGTACGGACACTCGGCACCGCCGCCCAGTCGACGGCGCCGCCACTCACGTGGAAAGCGGCCAGTCCGCGCAGCAGAGCGACGCTCTCGGCCGCGTCGCGGCGCAGCAACGGCACGCAGAGGGGGGCGGCGGTGTCGCCGAGGGCGGTGCGGGTGAGGGTGGTGAGGGTGGCGTCGGGGCCGACCTCGACGAACCGGGTGACGCCCTCCGCCGCCAGGGCGGCGACGCCGTCGGCGAACCGGACCGCCTCGCGAACGTGGCGCACCCAGTACTCGGCGGTGGTCAACTCGTCGTCCGTCGCGAGCCGGCCGGTGACGTGGGAGACGACCGGGAGGGCCGGGGCGGTGTAGGTGATGCCCTCGGCGACTTGGCGGAAGGCGTCCAGCATCGTTTCCATCAGGGGTGAGTGGAAGGCGTGCGACACGCGCAGGCGGGTGGTGCGGCGGCCCTGTGCGGCCAGCTCCGCGGCCACCTCGGACACGGCCCCTTCGTCGCCCGCGATCACCACGGCGCGGGGGCCGTTGACCGCGGCCACCGACGCCTCGCGCCCCTTGAGCAGGGGCAGCACCTCGTCCTCGGCGGCCTCCACCGCCACCATCGCCCCACCCGACGGCAGCGCCTGCATCAACCGGCCCCGCGCGCTCACCAGCGCACACGCGTCCTCCAGGGACAGCACCCCCGCCACGTGCGCGGCCGCGATCTCACCGACCGAATGCCCGCCCACGAAGTCCGGGCGCACCCCCCAGGACTCCAGCAGCCGGAACAACGCCACCTCGACCGCGAACAACGCCGGCTGCGTCCACTCCGTGCGTGCCAGACGCTCCGCGTCACCGCCGAAGACGACGTCCCTCAGCTCGCCGCCGACGTGCGCGCACACCGCGTCGAAGGCCTCCGCGAACACCGGGAACGCCGCGTACAGCTCCCGCCCCATACCGGGGCGCTGCGCCCCCTGACCCGAGAACAGGAACGCGACCTTGCCGCCGCGGTGTCTGACGCCGGAGACCGTATGTACGCCCGGTTCGCCCAGGTGGAGGGAGTGCAGCTCCCGAACGAACTCGTCCCGGTGGGCGGCGATCACCACGGCACGGTGCTCGAACGACGACCGGGTGCTCGCGAGCGCCCCAGCGAAGTCCGCCAGACCGGGAGCGGGCAGCTCTTCCAGAGCGGCGAGGAGTCTGCCGGCCTGGGCACGCAGGGCCGCCTCACTACGGCCGCTGACGAGCCAGGGCACCACCACGCCATCATCGTCACGACTGAATTCAGTTTCCGTGGAAGGGGCTTGTTCGAGGATGACGTGGGCGTTGGTGCCGCTCAGCCCGAACGAGGACACACCCGCCCGCCGGGCACGGCCGGTGTCGGGCCACTCCCGCCGCTCGGTGACCAGTCGCACGGCGCCCGCCGACCAGTCCACCCGCGAGGACGGCGCATCCACGTGCAGCGTCGCCGGCAGCACACCGCGCCGCAGCGCCTCCACCATCTTGATCACACCGGCCACCCCCGCCGCCGCCTGCGTGTGACCCAGGTTCGACTTCACCGACCCCAGCCACAAAGGGCGCTCCCGGTCCTGGCCGTAGGTGGCCAGCAGCGCCTGCGCCTCGATCGGATCCCCCAGCCGGGTCCCCGTCCCGTGCGCCTCCACCGCGTCCACGTCCGCCGCCGACACCCCCGCGTCCGCCAGCGCCGCGCGGATCACCCGCTGCTGCGACGGACCGTTCGGCGCCGTCAACCCGTTCGACGCACCGTCCTGGTTCACCGCCGAACCCCGCACCACCGCCAGCACCCGACGACCGTTCGCCTGCGCATCGGACAGCCGCTCCACCAGCAGCACACCGACACCCTCACCCCACCCGGTCCCGTCCGCCCCCTCCGCGAACGCCTTGCACCGGCCGTCCCCCGCCAGACCCCCCTGACGGGCGAACTCCACGAAGGCACCCGGCGTCGACATCACCGTCACCCCGCCCGCCAGCGCCAGATCGCACTCCCCCCGCCGCAGCGACTGCACCGCCAGATGCAACGCCACCAACGACGACGAGCACGCCGTGTCCACCGTGACCGCCGGCCCCTCCAGCCCCAGCACATAGGCCAGACGACCGGACATCACACTCGCCGCGTTGCCCGTGCCCACGTACCCGCCGAAGTCACCCTCCGCCACACCCAACAAGGCCGGATAGTCCTGCCCGTTGGTCCCCGCGAACACCCCCACCCGAGCCCCGCGCAACGACCCCGGATCGACACCCGCCCGCTCCACCGCCTCCCACGACGACTCCAGCAACAACCGCTGCTGCGGATCCATCGCCACCGCCTCACGCGGCGAGATCCCGAAGAACTCCGCGTCGAACCCGGCCACGTCGTCCAGGAAACCCCCCAGCCGCACACCACCCGCATCCGACGCACCGTCCCCCGCACGGGCGTAGCGTTCGTAGAGCGGGTCCAGGCCGGTCCAGCCGCGGTCGGCGGGGAAGTCGGTGATGCCGTCGCGTCCTTCCTCCAGCAGCGCCCACAGGCTCTCCGGAGAGTCGACACCGCCGGGGAAACGGCAGGCCATCCCGACGATCGCCACCGGCTCGTCGGTGACGGTGACCACGGCGTGGGCGGCGGCCGTCTCCTCCGGCCGGGTCTCCTCGCGCAGCTCGCCGTGGAGGTGAGCGGCGAGGTCCTGCGGGGTCGGGTGGTCGAAGACGACCGTGGCCGGCAACGTGACACCGCAGTCCGCCGCCAGGACGTTGCGCAGTTCCACCGCGATCAGCGAGTCGACGCCGAGGTCGCGGAACGCCCGCTCCGCCTCCACCTGTTCGGCTGTGCCATGGCCGAGGACGGCCGCCGCGCACTCGCGTACCCGGTCCAGGACCAGGCGCCGGCCGGCCTCGCGGGGCAGGGAGTTGACGCGGAAGCGCAGACCGTCCGTGGCGGCACCGGCGTCACGGACGGCGACCTGACCCGGAGCGGCCGCCGAGGCCGGACTCAGCGGTGTGAGCAATGCGCTGGGCCGGGAGGCGGTGAACGCGGGGACGAAGCGGTCCCAGTCGGCCGCGACGACCAGTCGGGTGGTGGTTCCGGCGTCGATCAGCGCTCCCAGCGCCGACAACGCGGTCTCGGGGGCGAGCGGGGTCACCGCTCCCCGTCCGCGGCGTCGGCCGCCGGCGGCAGCGGCCATACCGTCACCCGCCCAGGGGCCCCACGCGATGGACGTCGCGGGCAGGCCCTCGGACCTCCGCCGCTCGGCCAGCGCGTCCAGCACGGCGTTGGCGGCCGCGTACGCACCCTGTCCCGGACTGCCGACGGTTCCGGCCAGGGAGGAGAACAGGACGAACGCGGTGAGGTCGGTGCCCCGGGTCAGTTCGTCCAGCAGCAGCGCCCCCTCGGCCTTCGGCCCCATCACGCGCCGCACCCGGTCGGCGTCCGTGCTGAGGACCGTCCCGTCCTCCAGGACCCCGGCCGCGTGGAACACGGCGTCGACGGGGTGCTCCGCGAGGAGGGCGACCAGGTCCTCGCGGACGGAGACGTCCACGGCCGCGATGGTCACGCGGGCGCCCGACTGCTCCAGTTCGGCACGGAGCTCAGCGGCGCCGGGTGCCTGTTCGCCCCGGCGGCCGGCCAGGAGCAGGTGGCGGGCGCCGCGCCGGACGGCCCAGCGTGCCACCTGAGCTCCCAGGGCGCCTGTGCCGCCGGTGATGAGCACGGCGCCGTCACCCGGTGTCCAGTCGGCGGGGTCGGTGACGGAAGCCGTGCGCGGCGCGAGCGGTGCGGCGGGTCTCACCCGGCGTCCGAACACGCCGTGGGAGCGCAGGGCGACCTGGTCCTCGCCCGGCTTCAGGCGCGTCAGGGCCGATGCCAGTCGTGTCCACACCCGGTGGTCCGTCTGCGCGGGGAGGTCGATCAGGCCGCCCCACAGGTCCGGGTGCTCCAGAGCGGCGACCCGGCCGAGTCCCCAGACGGCGCTGTGGGACAGACGGGTGACGCGGTCCGGACCGCCGACGGCGACGGCACCCTGAGTGATCACCCACAGTCTCGCGCCGGGGGCCGTCCGGACCAGTGCCTGGACGGCGGTGAGCGTGGCGACGACGGCGTCGGTCGACGGGGAGAAGCCCAGCAGGGAGAGGACGCCGTGCGAGGCACCGGTGGGGTGCGGGGCTCCGGCCGTTTCCGCGGCGGTGCGAACGGCTGAGGCACAGGCGTCGGTATCCGCGGTGTCGACCTCGCAGATCCGCACCGTCGGCCCCTGGGCGCGCAGCCCCTCCGCGAGTTCGTCCGCCAGCACCCGCGCCGAGGTGTCCGCATCCTTCGGCACGAGGACCGTCCAGTGGTCCACGGGGGAGGCCCCGGTCGCGGCGGCGGGCACCATGTCGTCACCCGTCAGGGGACGCCAGAAGACCTCGTGGCACAGGACGTCCAGTTCCGCCCGCTCCTGCCGGCGCCGGTACCAGTCGGACAGCGCGGGGACCACCGTGCCGAGGGCGTCCGGCGCGAGGTCGAGGTCCGCGGCGAGGCTGGTGATGTCCTGCCGCTCGACGGCGGACCAGAAGGCGGCGTCGACGACGGCGGAGGCCCGGGCGGGGCCGGGCGGGGTGTCCTTGGCCGACTCGTTCGGTCCCAGCCAGTAACGGCTGCGCTGGAAGGGATAGGTGGGCAGATCCACCGCCGGTGTCCCCTCGCCGTCACCCAGCACTCCGGGCCAGTCGACCTCACCCCCGTCGGCGTGGAGGCGTGCCATCGCCCGTAGGACGGCAAGGCGTTCCGGATCCTGCTTGCGGAGGGTGGCCACGAGGAGTGAACCGTGCGCGTCGGGGAGGCAGTTCTGGACGAGGGTGGTGAGGGTGGCGTCGGGGCCGACCTCGACGAACCGGGTGACGCCCTCCGCCGCCAGGGCGGCGACACCGTCGGCGAACCGGACCGCCTCGCGGACGTGGCGCACCCAGTACTCGGCGGTGGTCAGCTCGTCCTCGACGGCGAGCCGTCCGGTGATGTGGGAGACGACCGGGAGGGCCGGGGCGGTGTAGGTGATGCCCTCGGCGACCCGGCGGAACTCCGCCAGCATCGGTTCCATCAGCGGCGAGTGGAAGGCGTGCGAGACCCGCAGACGGGTGGTGCGCCGACCCCGTCCGGCCAGCTCCGCGGCCACCTCCGACACGGCCGCCTCGGCGCCGGAGATCACCACCGCTCGGGGGCCGTTGACCGCCGCCACCGCCACCTCACGCCCGTCCAGCAGCGGGACGATCTCGCCCTCGGCGGCCTCCACCGCCACCATCGCCCCGCCCGGCGGCAGCGCCTGCATCAACCGGCCCCGCGCGCTCACCAGCGCACACGCGTCCTCCAGGGACAGCACCCCCGCCACGTGCGCGGCCGCGATCTCACCGACCGAATGCCCGCCCACGAAGTCCGGGCGCACCCCCCAGGACTCCAGCAGCCGGAACAACGCCACCTCGACCGCGAACAACGCCGGCTGCGTCCACTCCGTGCGTGCCAGGCGCTCCGCGTCACCGCCGAAGACGACGTCCCTCAGCTCGCCGCCGACGTGCGCGCACACCGCGTCGAAGGCCTCCGCGAACACCGGGAACGCCGCGTACAGCTCCCGCCCCATCCCCGCACGCTGCGCCCCCTGACCCGAGAACAGGAACGCCTGGCGTGCCTCGCCCCGGTCCCGTCCGGTCACGACGTCCAGGGGCATGGAGCCGGAACCGAGTTCGGTCAGTGCGTCGACGAGACGGGGGGCGCTCCCGACGACGACAGCCCGGTGCTCGAAATGGGTGCGGGTCTTCGCGAGGGCGAGCCCGGTGAGGGCCGCCGGTGTCTCCGGATGCCGGGTGGCGAAGGCGCGGAGGGAACGAGCCTGGGCCCGCAGTGCTTCCTCGCTGCGGCCGGAGAGCAGCCAGACGATCGGCTCGCCGCCCGTCACGACCGCGGGCGGCTCGGTGGCCGCCGGTTCGGGGCCCTGTTCCAGGATGACGTGCGCGTTGGTGCCGCTGACGCCGAACGCCGAGACGGCGGCACGTCGGGGACGGCCGGTGTCGGGCCACTCCCGCCGCTCGGTCAGGAGCTGGACCGCACCCGCCGACCAGTCCACCCGGGAGGACGGCGCATCCACGTGCAGCGTCGCCGGCAGCACACCGCGCCGCAGCGCCTCCACCATCTTGATCACACCGGCCACCCCCGCCGCCGCCTGCGTGTGACCCAGGTTCGACTTCACCGACCCCAGATACAGGGGAAGTTCGCGGTCCTGGCCGTAGGTGGCCAGCAGCGCCTGCGCCTCGATCGGATCCCCCAGCCGGGTCCCCGTCCCGTGCGCCTCCACCGCGTCCACGTCCGCCGCCGACACCCCCGCGCTCGCCAGCGCCGCGCGGATCACGCGCTGCTGCGACGGACCGTTCGGCGCCGTCAACCCGTTCGACGCACCGTCCTGGTTCACCGCCGAACCCCGCACCACCGCCAGCACCCGACGACCGTTCGCCTGCGCGTCGGACAGCCGCTCCACCAGCAGCACACCGACACCCTCACCCCACCCGGTCCCGTCCGCCCCCTCCGCGAACGCCTTGCACCGGCCGTCCCCCGCCAGACCCCCCTGACGGGCGAACTCGGTGAAGACGTCGGGTGTGGACATCACCGTCACGCCGCCCGCGAGTGCGAGGTCGCACTCCCCCGACCGGAGGGACTGGGCCGCCAGGTGCAGCGCCACCAGGGACGACGAGCACGCGGTGTCGACCGTGACGGCCGGACCCTCCAGGCCCAGGACGTAGGCCACCCGGCCCGACACCACACTCGCCGCGTTGCCGGTGAGCAGGTGCCCTTCCACCCCTTCGGGCAGTTCGTCGCCTGTGTCGGCGCCGTAGTTCTGGTTGCCGCAGCCGATGAACACGCCGGTCCGGCTTCCGCGTACGGAGGCGGAGGTGAGGCCCGCGCGTTCGAGTGCCTCCCAGGACGTCTCCAGGACGAGCCGCTGCTGAGGATCCATGGCCAGTGCTTCGCGCGGTGAGATGCCGAAGAACCCGGCGTCGAACTCGGTCGCCGTGGAGACGAACCCGCCCTGGCCCGTGGTGCTCGGCGTCGTGCGGCCCTCGGTGTCCCAGCCCCGGTCGGCGGGGAACGGAGCGATGGCGTCGACGCCGTCGGCGACCAGCCGCCACAGGTCCTCCGGACCGGTGACGTCACCCGGGTAGCGACAGGCCATGCCGACGATGGCTATCGGTTCGTTCGCCGTCCGGAGGAGTTCCTCGTTGTGCCGGCGAAGGCGTTCGTTCTCGAGCAGGGACGCGCGCAGCGCGGCGACGACGCGCTCCTCGGAGGTGGACATGCTCAGCTCCACTGGTTGGTGGTCCGTACTCGGGCGGACGGGCGGACGGCAAGGGGGGCGGGGATCACCTGGTGCGGCGCGGCGCGGCGGCACAGCGCCGAGGGCGGGATGACACGGTGCCTCGGGAGACGAAGCCTCAGGAGGAGGCGTCCCCGAGGGCCAGTTGGACGAGGGCGTCGACGTCCATGGAGCCGATGCCGTTGGTGTCGGTGGCGTCCGTGGCGTCGGTGCCGGCGTCCCGAGGCGGTGCGCCCGGCGCGTGGTTCTCGCCCTCCGCCAGGGCGAGCACGGCCGTCAGCAGGCCGCTCTCCCGCCACTTGGCGTAGGGGATGGCGGCGAGGGCGTCACGGAGGCGGGCCTCGTCCCGCTCGGCCACCGCGGGAAGCGGACCGGTGGCCGACTGGGGTTCCGCGAAGAGTTCGTCGTGGAGGTGATCGGCGAGGTGCCGCGGGGTGGGATGGTCGAAGACGAGGGACGGGGGCAGCCGCAGGCCGGTTTCGGCGCTCAGTCCGTTGCGCAGTTCGACGGCGGTGAGGGAGTCGAACCCGACGTCCTTGAAGGGCCGGTCGACGTGCACCGCGCGATCGGCGGACCGGCCGAGCACGGAGGTCGCCCGTTCCTGGACGAGTTCGCGCAGGGCCCGGCGCCGTTCCCTCTCGGGCCGGTCGGCCAGGCGTCGCACCAGACGCTCGCGAACGTCCTCGGCCGCGCCGACCGTCGTGCTCCTCGTGGCGCTTCCCGTGGTGATCCCCGTCGTGCGTTCGTCCCCGGCGGGGCCGCCGGTGCCGAGGGCGCGGACGGCGCGGACGGTGCTCAGCAGGCGGCTGGGCCGACGGCCGGTGAACGCGGGAACGAACCGCTCCCACTCCACGTCCGCCACCACCACCGCGCCGTCCCCCGCCTCCAGCGCACGCCCCAGTCCCAGCAGTGCACGCCGGGGCTCCATCGTCCGCAGCCCGCGGCGCTCCAGCTCCACCGCACCCACACTCGACACCATTCCCCCGCCCGACCACGGGCCCCACGCCACGGACAGTCCCGCGTCGCCGCGGCCTCGGCGCGCTTCCACGACCGCGTCGGCGCACGCGTTCGCCGCCGCGTACACGCCCTGCCTGCCGCTCCCCCACACGCCCGCGATCGACGAGAACACCACGAACGCCTCCAGCCCCCGTCCCCGCGTCAACTCGTCCAGATGCGCGGCACCTTCCGCCTTTGCCGACCAGACGTCGGCCAGGTGTTCCTCGTCGACCTCGTCGATGGGCGTGGAGTCGGGTACGCCGGCGGCGTGGAAGACGGCATCGACGCGGTGCCGGGCGAGGAGGGCGGCGACCGCATCACGGTCGGCCACGTCGCACCGTTCGACATGTACCCGTTCCGCTCCCGCGGCGCGTACCTCCTCCACGAGCCGGCCCGCGTCCGGGGAGTCGGGGCCGCGCCGGCCGGCGAGCACGACCTCGTGCGCGCCCCGCTCGGCGAGCCAGCGCGCCACGTGCCCGCCGAGGGCACCGGTGCCGCCGGTGACGAGCACCCGCCTCGGCGACTTCCAGCCGGTCACGGCCGGCAGGGGGGCCGGATGCTCGCGAAGACGACGCGCGAAGGTCCTGTCGGCCCGCAGGGCGAGCTGGTCCTCGTCCGAGGAGGCGACCGCTGCCGCGAGCAGGCCGGGCGTGTGCGCATCGGGCGTCGACGGCAGGTCGATCAATCCGCCCCAGCGGTCGGGGTGCTCCAGGGCCGCCACCCGCCCGAGCCCCCAGACGGCGGCCCGTTCCGGATGCACGGGGCCGTCCGCGGGGTGCCCGACGGACACGGCACCGGTGGTGACGCACCAGACGGGGCCGGTCGTGCCGACGTCGCCGAGCGCCTGGACGGCGGTGAGGGCCCAGGGGAACGAGTCGGGCAGGACGACCACTCCGGCGAGGGAAGCACCACGGACCGCCGCGGCCAGGTCGCGGGCCAGAGAGGTGCGGTCGGCGCGCGTCGGGACGGCGAGCGGCAGGCAGCCGGGCAGCGCCTCGACGACGGTGTCGAGCCCCTCCGATCCGTCGGCCGGGTGGAGCACCAGCCATCGCCCCGTTCCGCCGGGTGCCGGAGGCGGCGTGACCGGCTCCCAGGTGATGCGGTACCGCCAGCCGTCCACCTGGGCGCGCAGGGACCGCTCCCGCCGCCGAGCGGCGAGACCGGACACGACCTTCTCGACGACCTCCTCACCGACGCCGAGGGAGCGCGCCAGTTCACGGGACTCCCCGGGAGCGACCGCCTCCCAGGTGTCGGCACCGTCCACGACGCCGACGCCTTCGGGCTGGTCCGCCGTACGCGCCCGCTTCGTCTGCGGCCAGAACCGCTCGTGCCGGAAGGCGTAGGTCGGAAGTGTCACCCCTTCCGTGGACCTGGCACCGATCACCGACGCCCAGTCGACCGCCATCCCGGTCGTGTGCCCGGCGGCCACGCTCTCCAGGATCGTGTCCACCTCGTCGCGGTCCTTGCGGAGGGTGGCTGCGAACAGCAGTCTCTGCTCGTCCGGCACGCAGGTGCGGGCCAGGGCGGTGAGGGTGGCGTCGGGGCCGACCTCCACGAACCGGGTGACGCCCTCCGCCGCCAGGGCGGCGACACCGTCGGCGAACCGGACCGCCTCACGCACGTGGCGCACCCAGTACTCGGCGGTGGTCAGCTCGTCCTCGATGGCGAGCCGGCCGGTGACGTGGGAGACGACCGGGAGGGCCGGGGCGGTGTAGGTGATGCCCTCGGCGACTTGGCGGAAGGCGTCCAGCATCGGTTCCATCAGGGGTGAGTGGAAGGCGTGCGAGACCCGCAGACGGGTGGTGCGGCGGCCCTGTGCGGCCAGCTCCGCGGCCACCTCGGACACGGCCCCTTCGTCGCCCGCGATCACCACGGCGCGGGGGCCGTTGACCGCGGCCACCGACGCCTCACGCCCCTTGAGCAGGGGCAGCACCTCGTCCTCGGCGGCCTCCACCGCCACCATCGCCCCACCCGACGGCAGAACCTGCATCAGCCGGCCCCGCGCGCTCACCAGCGCACACGCGTCCTCCAGGGACAGCACCCCCGCCACGTGCGCGGCCGCGATCTCACCGACCGAATGCCCGCCCACGAAGTCCGGGCGCACCCCCCAGGACTCCAGCAGCCGGAACAACGCCACCTCGACCGCGAACAGCGCCGGCTGCGTCCACTCCGTGCGTGCCAGACGCTCCGCGTCACCGCCGAAGACGACGTCCCTCAGCTCGCCGCCGACGTGCGCGCACACCGCGTCGAAGGCCTCCGCGAACACCGGGAACGCCGCGTACAGCTCCCGCCCCATCCCCGCACGCTGCGCCCCCTGACCCGAGAACAGGAACGCCGTGCGGCCCTCGGTGACGGTGCCCACCGTGACCTGGGGAGCGGCACGGTCTTCGGCGAGCGCCAGGAGCCCGGTCATGAGTTCTTCGCGATCACGCCCCCGGATCACGGCTCGGTTCGTGAAGGAGGTCCGCTGCGTCGCCAGCGCGGCGGCCACGGCGTCGGGGCCGATGTCCGGGCTGGTCCGGACGTATGCGTGCAGACGGATCGCCTGTGCACGAAGGAGGTCACCGCCCTCGCCCGAGACGAGCCACGGAGTCAGGGGCGGAGCGTCAGACTCCGCCGGCTGGGCGGTCGTCTCCTGCGGGGCTTGTTCGAGGATGACGTGGGCGTTGGTGCCGCTCAGCCCGAACGAGGACACACCCGCCCGCCGGGCACGGCCGGTGTCGGGCCACTCCCGCCGCTCGGTGACCAGTCGCACGGCGCCGGCCGACCAGTCCACCCGGGAAGAGGGCGCATCCACGTGCAGCGTCGCCGGCAGCACACCGCGCCGCAGCGCCTCCACCATCTTGATCACACCGGCCACCCCCGCCGCCGCCTGCGTGTGACCCAGGTTCGACTTCACCGACCCCAGCCACAAAGGGCGCTCGCGGTCCTGGCCGTAGGTGGCCAGCAGCGCCTGCGCCTCGATCGGATCCCCCAGCCGGGTCCCCGTCCCGTGCGCCTCCACCGCGTCCACGTCCGCCGCCGACACCCCCGCGTCCGCCAGCGCCGCGCGGATCACCCGCTGCTGCGACGGACCGTTCGGCGCCGTCAACCCGTTCGACGCACCGTCCTGGTTCACCGCCGAACCCCGCACCACCGCCAGCACCCGACGACCGTTCGCCTGCGCGTCGGACAGCCGCTCCACCAGCAGCACACCGACACCCTCACCCCACCCGGTCCCGTCCGCCCCCTCCGCGAACGCCTTGCACCGGCCGTCCCCCGCCAGACCCCCCTGACGGGCGAACTCCACGAAGGCACCCGGCGTCGACATCACCGTCACCCCGCCCGCCAGCGCCAGATCGCACTCCCCCCGCCGCAGCGACTGCACCGCCAGATGCAACGCCACCAACGACGACGAGCACGCCGTGTCCACCGTGACCGCCGGCCCCTCCAGCCCCAGCACATAGGCCAGACGACCGGACATCACACTCGCCGCGTTGCCCGTGCCCACGTACCCGCCGAAGTCACCCTCCGCCACACCCAACAAGGCCGGATAGTCCTGCCCGTTGGTCCCCGCGAACACCCCCACCCGAGCCCCGCGCAACGACCCCGGATCGACACCCGCCCGCTCCACCGCCTCCCACGACGACTCCAGCAACAACCGCTGCTGCGGATCCATCGCCACCGCCTCACGCGGCGAGATCCCGAAGAACTCCGCGTCGAACCCGGCCACGTCGTCCAGGAAACCCCCCAGCCGCACACCACCCGCATCCGGCATGCCGAGAGCGGGCACTTCGGACCAGCCGCGGTCGGCGGGGAACTCACCGATGGTGTCCTCGCCGCGCAGGAGTACGTCCCAGAACTGTTCGGGGCTCTCCACTCCGCCCGGGAAGCGGCAGCCCATCCCGATGATGGCGATCGGGTCGTCGGACGGCGTACCGCTCGGGCCGTTCGGGGGCGCGGGGACCGTGGGGACGTCCTGCTGTGCCGACGGGCCGAGGGATGTCAGCAGGTGGTCCACGACCGCCCGGGGAGTGGGGCAGTCGAACGCGAGCGTGGCCGGCAGCGTCAGGCCGGTCTCACGGCTGAGGGTGTTGCGCAGCTCGAGGGAGGTCAGGGAGTCCAGCCCCAGCTGGGTGAACGGCAGGTCGAGGCCGACGGATGTGCCCGGCGCGTGTCCCAGTACGAAGGACAGGGTGGTGCGCACGAGATCGGTCACGGCGTCGCGGCGCCTCGGCTCCGGCAGCTGCGCGAACCTCTCGTGAGCAGGGGTTCCTTGAGCGGCCGCAACCGCCGTGCGCAGGGCCGGACGGCCCGTCAGGGAGCGCAGCAGGGGCGGGAGCCGGTCGGCGGTGCGGCGCAGGGCGGCCCGGTCCAGGCGCAGCGGTACGGGAGTGCCGCCGGTATGGGCCAGGGCACGGTCGAAGAGGGCCAGGGCGTCGTCGGTGGGCAGCGCCATGACGCCGTTGCGTGCGGCCCTGCTGTGGGCGGCACCGGTCAGCTCCCGGGTCATGGAGCTGTCGGCCTCCCACAGCCCCCAGGCGATGGACAGCGCGGGGCGGCCCTCCGCCCGCAGGGCGGAGGCGAAGGCGTCGAGGAAGCTGTTCGCGGCCACGTAGTTGGCCTGGCCGGGGCCTGCGAGGGTGGCCGCGGCCGAGGAGAACATCACGAACGCCGACAGCCGGTGGTCCCTGGTGAGGTCGCGCAGGTTGCACACGGCGTCGACCTTGGGGCGCAGCACGGCGGAGAGCCGGGCCGGGGTGAGGGAGGTGATGACTCCGTCGTCGAGGACGCCGGCGGCGTGGACCACGGCGCCGAGGGGATGGTCGTCGGGGATCTCGCGGATGACGTCGGCGAGGGCGTCGCGGTCGGCGGCGTCACAGCTCACCACGGTGGCCCGAGCACCGTGGGCGGCCAGTTCGGCGACCAGTTCGGCCGCTCCCGGGGCGTCCGTTCCGCGACGCGTCAGGAGCAGGAGGTGCCGGACGCCGTGACGGACGACGAGGTGGCGGGCCGTGGCCGCTCCTACGGTGCCGGTGCCGCCGGTGATCAGGACGGTCCGGTCCGGGTCGAAGGCCGCGACGGCGGTTCCCGCTGTGGCGCCCGCCCGGGTGGCGTCCGCCCGCGTGAGGGAGGGGGCGAGGACCCGTCCGCCGCGGAGCGCGAGCTCCTCGTGGCCGAGGCGGGCGGCGAGAGCGATGTCGTCGTCCGAAGGGGCTTCGTCGGTGTCGAGGAGCAGGAAGCGGCCCGGGTTCTCGGACTGGGCCGACTTCACGAGCCCGCGGACCGCGGCGGCCTCCAGGTCGGTGGCCGTCTCGTCGCCGGTCACGGCGACCGCGCGCCGGGTGACCAGCAGGAGGCGCGAGCGGGTGGCGCGGGGGTCGGTGAGCCAGCGCTGGAGCAGGGCCAGGGCGTGCGCGGTGGACGTGTGCACACCGGCTGCCGTGACGGCGCCGGCGGAGTTCCAGGGGACGACGACCAGTTCGGCGTACGGGGTGTCGGAGACGTCTTCGAGGATGTCGTCCGGGCCGGTGAGCCGGGTCGTCGAAGCGGGTTCCGGCAGGGAGGCGGGCCCGGCGGGGGTCCAGGCGACGGTGTAGAGGTCTCCGGTGAGCCCCGGGGCGTCCGCCGGGAGGTCGTTCGGATCGTGAGGTGTGACCGAGACCGCCTGCGCGGTCAGTACGGGGGTGCCCGTGCCGTCCAGCAGCCGGAGCGTGGCTCCGGTGCCGGAAGCCGGGGTGATGTGGACGCGGACCGAGGTGGCCGCGTGGGCGTGCAGGGTGAGACCGGACCAGGTGAGCAGCCGGGGGGCGGGGTGGCCGAGCGCGGTGAGGGCGACCAGCGCGCCGTCCAGGAGGGCGGGGTGCACGGCGAACCGCGCGGCATCCGCCTCCTGGCCCTCGTCCAGCGCGACTTCGGCGAAGATGTCGTCCGCCCGGCGCCAGACGGCCTTGAGGGAGCGCGGAGCCGGATCCGCGGCGTCCTGGACGTCGAGGGCTCCGTACAGCTCTTCGGGATCGACCGGAACCGCTCCGGAGGGCGGCCAGGTTCCCTCCGTGCCGGCGGGGCTGCCGGCCGGTTCCTCGTCCCGGACACGGATCAGTGTGCCGTGGGCGTGGCGCGTCCAGGGCCGGAGCTCGTCGGTCCGGTCGGCGTCGGGGGCGAGCGGCCGTGCGTAGAGGGCGAAGCGCCAACGGTCCTCGCCGTCGCCCGCCTCGGTGACCGTCTGCACCTCGGTCTCACCGGTGGCCGGGAGCGGCAACGGGACGTCGATGTGCAGTTCGGCGAGGTGGTGGGCGCCCAGGGCGCGTCCGGTGTGCAGGGCGAGGTCGGTGAGGACGGATCCGGGCACCGAGGTGCTGCCGCCGGTGGCGAGGCCGGCGAGCCACGGCTGGTTGCGGCGGGAGAGGCGTCCGGTCGCCATGACGGTGGTCGAGTCGGCGAGATGGGTGCCGGCGGACAGCAGCGGGTGGTCGCCGCGGCGGCCGGGGTGGCCGGTGACCGGGTCGAGCCAGTAGCGGCGCCGCTCGAAGGCGTAGGTGGGCAGTTCGGCGAGGGGGTGGGGACCCGGGAGGAGGGCGTTCCAGTCGACGGTCAGTCCCGTGGTGTGCAGGGACGCCAGGGCGGACACGACGGTGTGCGCCTCGTCGCGGTCCTTGCGGAGGGTGGCTGCGAACAGCAGTCCCTGCTCGTCCGGCACGCAGGTGCGGGCCAGGGCGGTGAGGGTGGCGTCGGGGCCGACCTCCACGAACCGGGTGACGCCCTCCGCCGCCAGGGCGGTGACGCCGTCGGCGAACCGGACCGCCTCACGCACGTGGCGCACCCAGTACTCGGCGGTGGTCAGCTCGTCCTCGACGGCGAGCCGGCCGGTGATGTGGGAGACGACCGGGAGGGCCGGGGCGGTGTAGGTGATGCCCTCGGCGACTTGGCGGAAGGCGTCCAGCATCGGTTCCATCAGGGGTGAGTGGAAGGCGTGCGAGACCCGCAGACGGGTGGTGCGCCGACCCCGTCCGGCCAGCTCCGCGGCCACCTCGGACACGGCCGCCTCGGCGCCGGAGATCACCACGGCGCGGGGGCCGTTGACCGCGGCCACCGACGCCTCACGCCCGTCCAGCAGCGGGACGATCTCGTCCTCGGCTGCCTCCACCGCCACCATCGCCCCACCCGGCGGCAGCGCCTGCATGAGCCGGCCCCGCGCTGCCACGAGCGTGCAGGCGTCCTCCAGGGACAGCACCCCCGCCACGTGCGCGGCCGCGATCTCACCGACCGAATGCCCGCCCACGAAGTCCGGGCGCACCCCCCAGGACTCCAGCAGCCGGAACAACGCCACCTCGACCGCGAACAACGCCGGCTGCGTCCACTCCGTGCGTGCCAGGCGCTCCGCGTCACCGCCGAAGACGACGTCCCTCAGCTCGCCGCCGACGTGCGCGCACACCGCGTCGAAGGCCTCCGCGAACACCGGGAACGCCGCGTACAGCTCCCGCCCCATCCCCGCACGCTGCGCCCCCTGACCCGAGAACAGGAACGCGACCTTGCCGCCGCGGCGTGCGCTGCCGGTCACCGTGTTCGCCGTGGACTCACCGGCGCTGAGAGCGCGCAGACCGGTGAGGAGGGCGCCCCGGTCGGTGCCGAGGACGACGGCGCGGTGTTCGAAGAAGGTGCGCCGGGTGGCCAGTGTGTGGGCGACGGCCCGGTCGTCCGCGCCGGGGTGGGCCTCGATGTGGTCCAGGAGGGCACGAGCCTGTCCCTCGAGGGCGCCGGGGGTGTGCGCGGAGAGGATCCAGGGCAGCACCGGCGACGTGTGTGCGGCCGGCCGGGCCGTGTCCACGTCGTCACCCCGGCTGACGGCCGCGTCGTCGTCCGGGCCGGCGGGCGCGTCGTCGGCCGGTTCGGCGGGCGGGGCCTCCTCCAGGATGACGTGGGCGTTGGTGCCGGAGACACCGAACGCGGACACTCCCGTACGACGCGGGCGTCCGGTCCGCGGCCAGGCGACCGGCTCGGTGAGCAGGCGTACGTCGCCCTCGGTCCAGTCGACCTTCGTGGTGGGGGTGTCGACGTGCAGGGTGCGCGGCAGACGTTCGTGGCGCAGGGCCTGGACCATCTTGATGACGCCGCCGACCCCTGCCGCGGCCTGGGTGTGGCCGATGTTCGACTTGAGGGAGCCCAGCCACAGGGGCCGGCCGTCCGGCCGGTCCTGGCCGTAGGTGGCGAGCAGGGCCTGCGCCTCGATCGGGTCGCCGAGGGGGGTGCCGGTGCCGTGCGCCTCGACGGCGTCGACGTCGGCCGGGGAGAGTCCGGCGGAGGCCAGCGCTGCGCGGATGACGCGTTGCTGCGCGGGGCCGTTGGGGGCGGTGAGACCGCTGCTCGCACCGTCCTGGTTGACGGCGGAGCCGCGGATGACGGCGAGGACCTGGTGGCCGTTGCGGCGGGCGTCGGAGAGGCGTTCGAGCAGGAGCAGGCCCGCGCCCTCGCCCCAGCCGGTGCCGTCGGTCGCCTCGGCGAAGGACTTGCAGCGTCCGTCGGGCGAGAGTCCGCGCTGCCTGCTGAACTCCAGGAAGGTGACGGGGGTGGACATGAAGGCGACGCCGCCGGCCACGGCGAGGTCGCATTCCCCGGCGCGCAGTGCCTGGACGGCCAGGTGCAGGGCGACCAGCGAGGAGGAGCAGGCGGTGTCGACGGTCAGGGCCGGGCCTTCGAAACCGAAGGTGTAGGAGATGCGGCCGGAGGCGATGCTGGCCGCGCTGCCGTTGCCGAGGTGGCCCTCGACCCCTGCGGGCGGCTCGAGGAAGCGGGTGGCGTAGTCGTTGTACATCACGCCCGCGAACACGCCGGTGGCACTGCCGCGCAGGTCGGAGGGGCGCAGGCCGGCGCGTTCGAGGGCTTCCCAGGTCAGTTCGAGCAAGAGCCGCTGCTGCGGGTCGGTGGCGAGTGCCTCGCGGGGTGACATGCCGAAGAAGGCGGGGTCGAAGTCGGCGGCGTCGTGCAGGAACCCCCCTTCCCGCGTGGAGCAGGTCCCCGGGTGGGCGGGGTCGGGGTGGTAGAGGGCGTCCAGGTCCCAGCCCCGGTCGTCGGGGAAGCCGGAGATGCCGTCCGTGCCGGTGTCGACGAGGTGCCACAGGTCTTCGGGGGTGCGGACCCCGCCGGGGTAGCGGCAGCTCATGGAGACGACCGCGATGGGTTCCGTCGCCTTGGCCTCGACCTGGCGCAGCCGCGCGCGGGTGCGCCGGAGGTCGGTGGAGACTCGGGTCAGGAAGTCGCGAAGCTTGTCCTCGCTCACGGAGCGGTCTCCCTTCGGCGGCGGGCGCGGAGGCTCGCCGGTGGGGGCACGGGCCATCGTGTCGGCCCCGGCACCGTGGGTGCCGGGGCCGGGCGAGGGCGGGTCCGGCGCCGGCGCCCTCGCGGAGGGCGGCCGTGGCGCTCCCGGTGCCGGGCCGTCCTCCAGGGCGATTATGGGGACGGCCCGGGACGGTTCCGGAGGTTCGGCCGGGGCTCTAAGAGAACTCCTAGCCTTGTCGCGCGGTTTCCCGGGCGCCCGGGTGTCCGCCGGGGCCGGCAGCCGC
This sequence comes from Streptomyces sp. Tu 3180, assembly GCF_009852415.1. Classification (NCBI taxonomy): domain Bacteria; kingdom Bacillati; phylum Actinomycetota; class Actinomycetes; order Kitasatosporales; family Streptomycetaceae; genus Streptomyces; species Streptomyces sp. Tu 3180. The sequence continues at coordinate 569,555 of NZ_WOXS01000002.1, forward strand.
CCAAGCCGTGAGCCTCCCGGGCCTGAGCCGCCCGGTCCTCGTCCGCCGGGCCGTGCGGCGGGGGGCGCCGCTCACAGGCGGGCGGTCGCCTCCAGCGCTCCGTCCGGCAGCGGCGGCAGCAGGCCCAGCCGGGCGGAGCGGTCGAGCAGGGTGCGGACGGCGTGCAGGCCGTCCCGGCCGAGTCCGAGGGTGAACTCGTTGACGTAGAGGCCGATGTGCTGGTCGACGACGTCCGGTTCCATCTCCTGGGCGTGCCGCAGGACGTAGGCGCGGGAGGCGGTGGGTGTGCGGCGGGCGGCGCGCAGCGAGTCCCGTACGGCGTCGGCGATCCGGTGCAGCAGGGGCTCGCCGAGGGAGCGGCGGGCGACGATGGCGCCGAGGGGGATGGGCAGGCCCGTCAGCTTCTCCCATTCCTCGCCCATGTCGGCCACGCGGTGCAGACCGTGGCGCCCGTAGGTGAAGCGGGCCTCGTGGATGACCAGGCCGGCGTCGACGCGGCCGTCGCGGACGGCCGGCATGATCTCGTGGAACGGCAGGACGGTGATGTCGCCGATGCCGCCCGGTACGGCTTCGGCCGCCCACAGCCGGAACAGCAGGTAGGCGGTGGAGCTGGTGCTGGGGACGGCGATCCGGGCCCCGGTCAGTGCGGCGGGCCCGCGGGGTCCGGCGGACAGGACGAGGGGACCGCACCCGTAGCCGAGGGCTCCGCCGCACGGCAGCAGGGCGTAGTCGTCCAGGGCGTGGGGCAGCGCGCCGTAGGAGATCTTCAGCACGTCCAGTTCACCGCGTGCGGCCATCCCGTTGGTGACGTCGATGTCGGCGAAGGTGAGCCGCACCTCGGGGGCTTCCGGGAGCAGCCCCTCGGTCCAGGCGTGGAAGACGAACGTGTCGTTGGGGCACGGCGAGTGCGCCAGGGTCAGCGGTGGCGTCATGGGCAGGGGCTTCCTCGGTCTGCGGTCTGCCGCCCGGCCCGGAACGTGCCGTTCGGCCCGGGGCGTGCCGGGTGGCACGGGGTCGTCGCCCTCAGCAAAGCCGTTGCGGGTATGGGGTTTTCCCCAGACTGCCCTCCCCGAGGATGGGAGGGCCCCACCCGGCGCGGTGTCGACGCCCCGTCGTCCGGCCGGGGCCCGTGGCGTCCGGATCGTTGGCCGGCTCCGCGGGTTCCCGCCGGCCTGCTTCGACGCGACCGCCCGGATGGTGCGGCTGTGATCCGTCCCGCCCGGCCGTCCCTGGGCGGGACGACCGGTCCACGGTCCTCGGGAGTTCGTCGCGTTCCGGGGCCGACGAGCCACGTGCTGCGCGTGCTCGGACCCACTACGTGTGCCACGAGGCACTGATCGAGGAGGTTCCCGGCCATGGACGCTGGGCTCAAGCGCGAGCTGGAGGAGAAGGTCCGCTCCGGTGAGCGGCTGTCCCGTGAGGACGGCATCGCGTTGTACGAGTCGGACGACCTGGCCTGGCTGGGCGGGCTGGCGCACGAGGTGCGGACGCGGCTGAACGGCGACGTGGTGCACTTCAACGTCAACCGCCACCTCAACATGACGAACGTGTGCACCGCCTCCTGCGCGTACTGCTCCTTCCAGCGCAAGCCGGGGGAGAAGGACGCGTACACGATGCGCATCGAGGAGGCGGTGCGGCTGGCCAAGGCGATGGAGCCGGAGAACCTCACCGAGCTGCACATCGTCAACGGGCTGCACCCGAACCTGCCGTGGCGCTACTACCCGCGTTCCCTGCGCGAGCTGAAGGCCGCCCTGCCGGGGGTGTCGCTGAAGGCGTTCACCGCCACCGAGATCCACCACTTCGAGACCATCTCCGGGCTGTCCGCCTCGCAGATCCTCGACGAGCTGATCGACGCGGGCCTGGAGTCGCTGACCGGCGGCGGCGCGGAGATCTTCGACTGGGAGGTGCGGCAGCACATCGTCGACCACCGCACCCACTGGGAGGACTGGTCGCGCATCCACCGGCTGGCGCACCAGAAGGGGCTGAAGACCCCGTGCACCATGCTCTACGGCCACATCGAGGAACCCCGCCACCGGGTGGACCACGTGCTGCGGCTGCGTGAGCTGCAGGACGAGACCGGCGGCTTCCAGGTGTTCATCCCGCTGCGCTACCAGCACGACTTCGTGGACGTGAAGGACGGCAAGGTCCGCAACCGGCTGCAGGCGCGCACCCGGATGGCCACCGGCGCGGAGGCGCTGAAGACGTTCGCCGTCTCCCGGCTGCTGTTCGACAACGTGCCGCACGTCAAGGTCTTCTGGGTGATGCACGGCGTGCAGACCGCGCAGCTGGCGCTGCAGCACGGCGCGGACGACATGGACGGCTCGGTGGTCGAGTACAAGATCACGCACGACGCCGACAACTACGGCACCCCGGACAAGCTGACCCGCGAGGACCTGCTGGACCTGATCCGCGACGCCGGCTTCCGCCCGGTGGAGCGCAACACGCGCTACGAGATCATCCGCGAGTACGACGGCCCCGACCCGGCACGCCGGGAGTCCCCGCAGCCGATGCGGGTCTGACCCGGCGGACGGCACCGTGGTCTCCTCCCTCCCGCGTCCGCAAACCCACGACGACCCCGCCAGGCAGGTGTGAATGTCCCCCAGACGACGAACAACGAGGACCTGGAAGTCTGGATCGACCAGGACCTGTGCACCGGTGACGGCATCTGCGCCCAGTACGCGCCCGAGGTGTTCGAGCTGGACATCGACGGACTGGCCTACGTGAAGAGCGAGCAGGACGAACTGCTGCAGGAGCCCGGCGCGGCGACGAGGATCCCGCTGGAGCTGCTCACCGACGTGGTCGACTCGGCCAAGGAGTGCCCCGGCGAGTGCATCCACGTCCGCCGCGTCGCCGACGGGGTCGAGATCCACGGGCCCGACGCGGTGGACGCCTGACCGCCCCCTCCCCCGCCGGGCGGGGCCGCCGGACCGGTCCCCCGGCGGGCCGGCGGCCCCGCCCCTCCTCCTCACCGCACCCCCGCGACCCGCGCCCGAGGCCCCCTGCCCGCGGAGCGGGCACGTCGACACCCGGGAAGGACACCCTCGTCCCATGAGCACCACCCCCTCCGACAACCTGTGGATCCGCAGGTTCCGGCCCTCCCCCGACGCGGCCGACCGCCTGGTGTGCTTTCCGCACGCCGGCGGATCGGCCAGTTTCTACGTGCCCGTCGCGGCCGCGCTGAGCCCCGGTGTCGACGTCCTCGCGATCCAGTACCCCGGACGCCAGGACCGCCGCGGCGAACCGGCGCCCGCCTCCGTCGCCGAACTCGCGGACGGGGTGGCGGCGGCGCTGGCCGGCTGGGACGACCGTCCGCTGACCTTCTTCGGGCACAGCATGGGGGCCCTGGTCGCCTTCGAGACGGCCCGGCGTGCGGAGCGTGCCGGGAGCGGACCGGTCCGGCTGTTCGCCTCGGGCCGGCGTGCCCCCTCCAGGACCCGTGACGAGCGCGTGCACACGCTCGACGACGACGGGGTGGTCGCCGAACTGCGCGCCCTGGCCGGCACGGACGCCAAGGTCCTCCAGGACGAGGAGCTGCTGCGCATGGTGCTGCCCGCCATCCGCAGCGACTACCGGGCCGTGGAGACCTACCGCTGCGAGCCCGGCGCCCGGGTGCGCTGCCCCGTCACCGTGCTGACCGGGGACGCGGACCCCCGCACGACGCTGGAGGAGGCCCGCGCCTGGAGCGGGCACACCGAGGCCGGCTGCGACGTGCGCGTCTTCTCCGGCGGCCACTTCTTCCTGTCGGAACGGCCCGACGAGGTGCTGGCCGTGCTGACCGAGCACTTCGCCGCCGCCCGCGTCACCGGCCGGGCCTGACCCCCGCCGCCCTCCCTCCCCCCGCCCCTCCCCCTCGACCCGTTCCGGGAGCCGTGCACCATGACCGAGCAACTCGCCCCCGAGGCACCGGCGCCGGCACCGACCCCGGTGCGCCGGCGCCGGCCCCGGGTGGGACACATCCAGTTCCTCAACTGCCTGCCGCTGTTCTGGGGGCTGGCCCGCACCGGCGCCCTCCTGGACATGGAGCTGCGCACCGACACCCCGGACGGCCTCAACGACGCGCTGACCGCGGGCGACCTCGACATCGGTCCGATCAGTCTGCTGGAGTTCCTGCGGCACGCGGACGACCTGGTGGCCCTGCCGGACATCGCGGTCGGCAGCGACGGCGACGTGATGTCCTGTCTGATCGTCAGTCAGGTGCCGCTGGAGGACCTCGACGGTCAGCGCGTCGCGCTGGGCTCGACCAGCCGCACCTCCGTGCGCCTGGCGCGGCTGCTGCTGGCCGAGCGCGTCGGGGTGCGTCCCGAGTACTACGTCTGCCCGCCCGACCTGCGCACCATGATGTCCGAGGCGAAGGCCGCCGTGGTCATCGGTGACGCGGCGCTGCGCGCGGCCCTGCACGAGGCGCCGAGGAGGGGGCTGCGGGTGCACGACCTGGGCCGGATGTGGAAGGACTGGACGGGTCTGCCCTTCGTCTTCGCCGTCTTCGCGGCCCGTCGCGACTTCCTGGCCCGGGAACCGGAGCTGGTGCGCCGGGTCCACGCCGGTCTGCTCGCCTCCCGCGACCTGTCGCTGGCCGAGGTGACCAAGGTGTGCGAACAGGCCGCCCGGTGGGAGGAGTTCGACGCCGCGACGCTGGAGCGCTACTACACCACGGCGCTCGACTTCAGCCTCGGCCGGGCCCAGCTCGCCGGCATCTCCGAGTTCGCCCGCCGGGTCGGCGGCGACGACGCGGGTTTCCCGCCCGACGTCGTGGTCCGGCTGCTCGAACCCGCTGCTTCCTGATCCCGTCCCCGACCACGCCCGGAAAGGCCGGCCCCGTGTCCCGACCCGCGCACCACCCCCTGCAGTCCGTCCTCGACCGTGCCGCCGCCGGTGGGCGGATCACCCCCGAGGAGGCGCTCGACCTCTACCGCGACGCCCCGCTGCACGCGCTGGGCGCCGCCGCCGACGCGGTGCGCCGCCGGAAGTACGCCGGCACCGAGCACATCGCGACGTACATCATCGAGCGGAACATCAACTACACCAACGTGTGCGTGACGGCGTGCCGGTTCTGCGCCTTCTACGCCGCGCCCAAGGACACCGCCAAGGGCTGGACCCGCGACCTGGACGACATCCTGCGGCGCTGCGCCGAGACGGTCGAGCTCGGCGGCACCCAGATCATGTTCCAGGGCGGCCACCACCCCGACTACGGCGTGGAGTACTACGAGCGGCACTTCGCCGCCATCAAGCAGGAGTTCCCGCAGCTCGTCATCCACAGCCTGGGGGCCAGCGAGGTCGAGCACATGGCCCGGATCTCCAAGGTGAGCGTCGAGGAGGCCATCACCCGGATCCACGCGGCCGGGCTCGACTCCTTCGCCGGCGCCGGCGCCGAACTGCTCCCCGAGCGCCCGCGCAGGGCGATCGCCCCGCTGAAGGAGTCCGGCGAGCGCTGGCTGGAGATCATGGAGATCGCGCACAGCCTCGGCGTGGAGTCCACCTCCACCATGCTGATGGGCACCGGCGAGACCAACGCCGAGCGCATCGAGCACCTGCGGATGATCCGGGACGTGCAGGACCGCACGGGCGGCTTCCGCGCCTTCATCCCGTACACCTACCAGCCCGAGAACAACCACCTGAAGGGCCGCACCCAGGCCACCCTCTTCGAGTACCTGCGGATGATCGCCGTGGCCCGCCTGTTCCTGGACAACGTGGCCCACATCCAGGGCTCCTGGCTGACCACCGGCAAGGAGGTCGGCCAGCTCTCCCTGCACTACGGCGCGGACGACCTCGGCTCGATCATGCTGGAGGAGAACGTCGTCTCCTCCGCCGGCGCCAGGCACCGCTCCAACCGGCTGGAGATCATCGACCTGATCCGCAGGGCGGGACGGGTCCCGGCCCAGCGCTCCACCACGTACGAGCACCTGGTCGTGCACGACGACCCGGCGAACGACCCCGTCGACGACCGCGTGGTCTCCCACATCTCCTCCACCGCCATCGAGGGCGGCACCGCCCACCCGGAGCTGAAGCTCCTGTCCGCCAACTGACGACCCGGGCTCCCCCACCCCCACCCCTGCGCACAAGGACGGAGAAGCCCATGGCGGGCGCCATTCACGCCGCGGGTCTGGTGAAGACCTTCGGCGAGGTCCGGGCCGTCGACGGAGTCGACCTGGACGTGCCGGAAGGCAGCGTGCTGGGGCTCCTGGGCCCCAACGGAGCGGGCAAGACGACCATGGTGCGTCTGCTCACCACGCTGCTGCGCCCCGACGCGGGCACCGCGACCGTGGCCGGTCACGACGTGGTCCGCGACCCGGACGCGGTGCGGCTCTCGATCGGTCTGTCGGGTCAGTTCGCGGCCGTCGACGACCGGCTCACCGGCCGCGAGAACCTCCGCATGATCGGCGAGCTGTACGGGCTGCGCTCCCGCGCGGCCCGGCGGCGCGCCGACGAACTGCTCGGCCGGTTCGACCTGGCCGGCGCCGCCGACCGGGTGTCGAGCACCTACTCCGGCGGCATGCGGCGCCGGCTGGACCTGGCCTGCGCGCTGGTGGTGAGGCCCTCGGTGATGTTCCTGGACGAGCCGTCGGTCGGGCTGGACCCGACGAGCCGGCTGCTGCTGTGGGACGCCGTCGAGGACCTGGTGCGGCAGGGCACCACGCTGCTGCTCACGACGCAGTACCTGGAGGAGGCCGACCGGCTCGCCCAGGATCTCGCGGTGGTCGACCGCGGACGGATCGTCGCCCGTGGCACTCCCCACGACCTCAAGGCCCGGGCCGGCGGCCGGCGCATCGAGCTGGTCGTGCCCTGGCCCGAACAACTCGACACCGCCGCACGGCTGCTGGCCCGGCTCACCGGCCGTGCCCCGGACGTCGACCGGCCCCGGGCCACGGTGTCCGCGCCGGCCGACGGCGGGGTGCGGCTGCTGGCGGAGGTCGTCACCGCGCTGGACGCCGAGGGCATCGAGATCACCGACATCGGGCTGCGCCGCCCCACCCTGGACGAGGTCTTCCTGGCCCTGACCGAGAACGGCCCCCGGGACACCGGACGGACCGCGGTGGGCGTCGGCGCGCCGAACGGGAAGGAGTGGTGAACGTGCCGGCGACGGCGCCCGCCGTACCCGAGCTGAAACCCGGTACGGCCGCCAAGGCCCTGCGCGACGTCCTGGTGGTGACGCGGCGCAACGTGATCCGCATGGTCCGGATCCCCGAGGTGCTGATCCTCAGCCTGGTGCAGCCCGTGGTGTTCGTCCTGCTCTTCGCCTACCTCTTCGCCGGCTCCTTCGGCCTGCCCGGCGCGGAGGGTCCGGCGGCCTACCGGGAGTTCATGATGCCGGGGTTCTTCGCCCAGACCATCGCGTTCGCCACGGCCAGCAACAGCAGCGTCGGCATGGCCACCGACGTGCGGAGCGGCATGGTGGACCGGTTCAGGTCGCTGCCGATGGCGCGGGGCGCGCTGCTGACCGGGCGCACGGTCGCGGACCTGGTGCAGAACGCGGCCGTCATGGTGGTGATGGTCCTGTGCGGGCTGCTGGTCGGCTGGCGCGTCCACCACGGTCCGCTCCGGGCGGCCGCGGCCTTCGCGCTGCTGCTGCTCATGGGGTACGCGCTGTCGTGGGTGGGCGTCCTCATCGGGCTGTCGGTGCGCGCCCCGGAGGCGGCGGCGACCAGCAACTTCCTGTGGCTGTTCCCCCTGACCTTCCTGTCCAACGCGTTCGTGGCGCCGTCCACGCTGCCGACGGTGCTGCGCTGGGCCGCCGAGTGGAATCCGCTGAGCGCGACGGTGCAGGCGGCACGCGAGCTGTTCGGCAATCCGGGGCCGGCCGCCCCCGGGTCCTGGCCCGCGCAGCATCCGGTGCTGGTCTCGGTGGCCTGGTCGGTGGTCGTCGCCGTGGTGTGCCGGACGCTGGCGGTGCGCCGCTGCCGTGCGGCCGGTGCCTGAGGGGGACGGCCCGATGACGGACGCCACGTTCCGGGCGGATCTGATCCGGCCGGTGCACGAACTGCTCGCCGGGCACGCGGCCCGGCAACCGGACCGCGTCGCCTTCAAGGACGGCCGCCGCTCGGTCACCTGGGCCGAACTGGACCGGCGCACGGCGCGGGTCGCCGGACACCTGGTGGGCCTGGGACTGGGCCGCGCCGAGTCGGCGGTGATCTACCTGCCGAACCGGCTGGAGACGGTGGAGAGCTATCTCGCCGTCACCCGTGCCGCCGGCGTGGGGGTGCCGCTGAACCCGCGGTCGACCGACCCGGAACTGGCCCACCTGCTGGCGGACTGCGCGGCCCGGGTGGTGATCACGGGCGCCGCGCAGCTGCCGCAGGTGCGCCGGGTCCTCGCGGACCGGCCGGACGTCGTGGTGATCCTGGTCGGGGACCCCTCCGAACCGGGGTTCGCCGAGGCCCGCGACGAGACGCTGCCGCTGTGGGAGGTGCTGGCGTCGACGTGGTCGCTGCGCGACCCGCCCCGCGACGACCTGGGTCTGGACGAGCCGGCCTGGATGCTCTACACCTCCGGCACGACCGGCCGCCCCAAGGGCGTCGTCTCCACGCAGCGCGGCTCCCTGTGGGCGACGGCGGCGTGCAACGCCCCGCTGCTGGGGCTGTCGCCGCAGGACCGCGTGGTGTGGCCGATGCCCCTCTTCCACGCGGTGGCGCACAACATCTGCGTGCTCGGTGTGGTCGCCGTCGGCGCGAGCGCCCGCATCACCGACGGTCTGGCGGCCGAGGAGGTGCTGCTCCGGGCGCGGGAGGAGGACGCCACCTTCCTGGTGGGGGTGCCGACGCTGTTCCACCGCATGGTGGAGCTCGCCCGCTCCGGCGCCGTCGAGGTGCCGCGGCTGCGGGTGTGCATGGTCGCGGGCTCCTCCTGCCCGCGGTCCCTGCACGAGGAGTTCCGGGCCGCCTTCGGCATCGGGCTGCTGGACAGCTACGGCTCCACCGAGACCGGCGGCGCCATCACCACCAACCTGCCCGGCGGACCGTACGTGCCGGGTTCGTGCGGGGTGCCGCTGCCCGGGCTGACGCTGCGGCTGACCGATCCGCGCACCCGCGCGGAGGTCGAACCGGGCGCCGAGGGCGAGATCTGGGTCTCCAGCCCCGCCCTGATGCTGGGCTACCACCGGCAGCCGGAGGAGACCGCCGCCGTCCTGTCGGACGGCTGGTACCGCACCGGTGACCTGGCCCGGCAGGACGCCGACGGCTATGTGACGATCACGGGCCGGCTCAAGGAACTCATCATCCGCGGCGGGGAGAACATCCACCCGCGCGAGGTGGAGCAGGCGCTCGCCGCGGCCCCCGGGGTGGCCGACGCGGCCGTGGCGGGCATCCCGCACGAGTCGCTCGGCGAGGTCCCGGCGGCCTACCTGGTGCCGGGCCCGGAGGGCATCGACGTCGAGGCCGTGCTGGCCGTGTGCCGGGAACGGCTGTCGGCGTTCAAGCTGCCGGAGGAGATCCACGAGATCGCCGAGGTGCCGCGCAACCCGGCCGGGAAGGTCGTCCGCAAGGAGCTGGCCGGTCTGCCCGGCCGGCTGCTGTGGCGCCGGAACCGGCGGGCACCGGAGCCGGTCCTGCGGTACACCGGCGCCGCCGACCTGGGCCTGGACGACACCGGTCATCCCCTGCTGACCGCGTGCGTCGAGCTGCCCGGCCGGCAGGAAGTGGTGTACTCCGGCCGTCTCACCGCCGCCGGGACCGACCCCTCGCTGCTGCGGCGGACCGGCGGCGGCACGGTCCTGGCCGGATCCGCGCTGCTGGAGCTGGTGCTGTACGCGGCGGGCCGGGCCGGCTGCGCGCGCGTGGCCGAGCTCGCGGCCGAGGACCCGCTGGTGGTGCCGCGCGAGGGCGGTGTGCAGCTGCGGGTGACCGTGGGCGCGGCGGACGGCGCCGGTGTCCGGCGCGTGGAGGTGCACGGGCGGCGGGACGCGCACGGCGCCGCGGGCCGCCCGTGGACCCGGCACGCCACGGGTGCGGTGGCGCCCGGCGCCGTGCCGGAGCCGGACGGCCCGGGGGCCGTGTGGCCCCCGCGGGACGCCCGCCGCGAGGGCGCCGGTGACGCCGCGCCGGACGACCGTACGCCGGGCGCGGTGTGGCGGCGGGACGACGAGGTGTTCGCGGAGGTGTCGCTGCCGGACCGGGCCGCGGCACGGGACGGGTTCGAGGTGCACCCCGCGCTGCTGGAGGCGGCGTTCGCGGCCGCGCTCGGGCGGTCACCGGAACCGGCGGCCGCGGTGTCCTGGCGCGAGGTGTCCCTGTACGCGGTGGACGCGTCGGTGCTGCGGGTGCGGCTGCGGGCCGCGGCGGACGGGACCTGGGCGGTGGACGCCGCGGACGGTGCCGGGGACCCGGTGCTCACGGCGCGCTCGGTGACGTTCGCGCCACCGGCCCGCCGTACCGTCCGGGCGGCGTCCGCGGCCCAGCAGGACGGCCTGTTCGAGGAGGTGTGGGACGTCTGCGACCTGCCCCGCGCGACGCCGCGGCAGGAACGCTGGACGGTCGTCGGCGCGGACCCGCTGCGGGCCCGCCCGGGGCTGATGTCGGCCGGCCGCTACTGCGAGACCCGGCCCGGTCTGCCGGAGCTGCTGTCCTCGGTGGAGGAGGGCGCCCCGGTGCCGGACGTGGTGGTCGTGTCACGGGCCGGGGCCCCGGAGGGCCCGTCGTCCGCCGACGCGGTGCGCGCGGCCGTCGACGAGGCGCTGGGCTGGGTACGGCACTGGGCCGACCCCCGCTTCGCGCACAGCCGTCTGGTCGTGCTGACCCGCGGCGCTCTCGCCGCCCGGGAGGACGGTGTCGCGCCGGACCCGGCGGCCGCCGCGGTGTGGGGGCTGATCGGCGCGGTCCAGGACCGGGCGCCGGGCCGGTTCACGCTGATCGAGACCGACGACGTCAAGCGCTCCTGGCGGCGCGTGCGGGACGCGGTCGCCTCGGGCGAGCCCCGGCTCGCGCTGCGCGGCGGCGAGGTCCGCCGGCCGCGAGCCGCCCGGCTGCCCGCGGCGGTCGCCGGCGGCTTCCCGGAGGCCGGGCGGATCGCGCTGTTCGCCGCGGGTGAGGAGGCCGGTCCGGCGGAGTTCCTGCCGGCCGTGTGGCCCGGGTGCCGGCCGCTGCTGGCGGGGCCGTTCGCGAAGAACGCGGCCGACCGGACGCCGGCGTCCGCCGGGCCCGGCGACCTCGTGCCGTGGGAGCCCGGCGACCCGGCCGGATCCGTCCGGGCGCTGCTCGACGAAGGCCCCGCGACCGTGGTGTTCTCCGCTTCCGTACGGGCCGAGCGGGACGCCGACGTGGACGCCGCGCTGCGCCCCGTCGTGGACCCGGCCCTGGAGCTGGTCCGCTCGGCGCCCGCCCGCGCGGTGACGTCGGTGGTGTTCGTCACGCCCGGCCCGCGGGAGGCGGGACCGGCGGACGCGGCGGTGGCGGCGGTGTTCGACGTCTGCGCCCGCCGGCTGCGGGAGGCGGGGGTGGCGGCCGTGTCGGTGCGCGGTCCGGCCGGACCGCCGGAGGAGGCCGCCGACCTGTTCGCCGCGGCCGTCGGCGCCGGACGGCCGGCGCTCACCGCCGAGCGGCCCGGGATACCGCGCCCGCGCACCGTCGCGCCCCTCACGGCGAGCGCCGCGCTGCTGCGCGGCCTCGCACCGGGTGCGGTCCGGCGGGCCGCGCGCGACGCGCTCGCCGACCCCGGCGGACTGCGGCACCGCCTGGCCGCGCTCACCGGCGCCGAGCAGGAGGAGATCCTGCTGCGTCTGGTGCGCGAGCACTTCGCGACGGCACTGGGCCGCACGGGCGCCGGACAGGTGCCCGCCGACCAGGAGATCCGCGACCTGGGGTTCGACTCGCTGACCGCGCTGACCGCGCGCAACGCACTGGAGTCGGCGACCGGGCTGTCGCTGCCGGCGTCGGTGGTCTTCGACTTCGCGACGCCGGCGGGGCTGGCCCGTCATCTGCGCGAGGAGCTGCTCGCCGGCTGAGGCGGGCCGGCGAGCCGGGCGGCAGGGCACCGGACGGGTGCGCTGCCGCCCGGTGCCGTCTTCGACGCCGCCACGAACGCCGGCCCCGGGGCCGGCCAGGAGGAGGAAGAGATGCGTGTCGAGAACGTCCACATCGAGTCGCTGGGCGTGGTGCTGCCCGCCTGGGCCAGTGCCGAGCAGGCGGTGGCGGAAGGCCGTCTGGACGCCGAGGTGCAGGCCGCGAACGGCCTGACCGGGGCCCATGTCGCGGGGGACGTGCCGGCGATGGACCTGGCGGTGTCGGCGGCGCGGATCGCACTGGACCGCTCGAAGATCGACCCGGAGGACCTGGGGGCGCACATCCACAGCGCGGTCCACTACCAGGCCCCCGAAGGCGCCTACCCGCCCGGCTACATCCTGCGGGAGCTGGGGCTGGGCCGGCTGCCGGCGCTCTTCCTCCAGCAGGGCTGCGACGGCATGCTCAGCGCGCTGGAGGTGGCGATCGGCAAGCTCACCGGGGCCGCCGGGGCGGGGTCGGTGCTGCTGACGACGGGGGAGAACTTCTCCTCCCCCACCATGGACCGCTGGCGGGGCTTCGGGCAGGCCTACATCCTCGGGGACGGCGCGGCGGCGGCGCTGGTCAGCGACGAGGGCGGGTTCGCCGAGGTGCGGTCGCTGAACTCCGGTGTGCTGCACGAGCTGGAGAAGTGGCACCGCGGTGACGGTCCGCTGGTGCTGCGCGAGGGAGCCGGGCCGATGTCCGACATGGCCGAGCGGGCGCAGCGGTTCACCGAACGCGAGATGCCGCTGTCGGAGACGATGGAGAAGCTGACCCTGTTCGACCTGGAGATCATCCAGCGTTCCCTGGTGGACGCCGGGATCAACGCCTCGGACCTGGCGAAGGTCGTCCCGATCAACATGGACGGCCGGATGATCGAGTACTCGATCATGATGCCGCTGGGGCTGACGATGGACCGGTGCAGCTGGGAGTTCGGCCGGTCGGTGGGGCACGTGGGCGGCGCGGACGTGTTCATCACCCTGGAGCACCTGGTGCGCACCCGGGCGGTGTCCCCCGGCGACCACGTGCTGCTGGTGTCGCAGGGGCCCGGCTGGCTGTGCAGCGCGGCCGTGGTCACCGTCACCGGGGTGCCGCACTGGGCGGAGTGACCGCGCGGCACGGACGGGGCCCGCTTCCCCTCTCGGGTGAGAGGGGAAGCGGGCCCCGTCCGTGCCCTGCACCGCGTCAGGTGCCGAGGCCGGTCAGCCAGCCGTCGGTGGCGTCGGCGGTGGAGCGGGCGTGCGCCTCCATCATGGTGAAGTGGTCGCCGGGGACGTCGAGCACGGTGTGGGCCCGGTCCCAGGACGTCTGCCACTCGTGCGCGGGCAGCTCCTCCCCGGGGGCCGGGGGCACCGGCGGCTCGCTGGAACGCACCAGCAGGACCGGGCAGTCCAGCGGACCCGGCTCCCACTCGCCGACGAGCGCCACGTACCAGCTCATGGCGGTCAGCCGGTCGGTGTCCATGTGCGCGAACATCGACTCGCGTTCGAACATGCCGCTCAGCATCTGCTGGGAGAAGCGCAGGAACGGCGAGTCGGCCCGCGGCATGTAGGTGTCGAGCAGGACGACGGCGGCCGGGGCCGCGCCGCGCTCCTGCAGGCGCCGGGCCGCGGCCAGGGCCAGCACGCCGCCGGAGGAGGAGCCGAGCAGGACCGCCGGGGTGTCGCCGACGGTGCGGTGCACGGCGTCGGCGTGCAGGTCGGCCACCGCGTCGAAGGTGGCGGGCAGCGGCTCCCCGGCGCCGAAGCCCTGGGTGGGCAGGGCCCACACGTCGCGCCGGCCGCGGAAGCGGGAGGCGAACCGGGCGTACTGGTGGACGCCGGCGAGGGCGACGTAGGAGCTGAAGCACACCAGGGGTGCGGCGGCGCCGCCGGCCGACAGGCGGATCGCCTCCGGGAGGGACGGCAGGTCGGCCGGGGCGGTGAAGGTGGGACGCAGTCCGGCCGCCGCCTGGAGCAGCGTGAAGCCGTCGTCCACCCGGCCGTCCAGGCAGGCCGCCTTGAACAGGCCGCCGATCGTGTCCTCGGCGCGGACCGGCGGGCCGGCCGGAGCCGGGCCGCCGGCGGGTGCGGCGGCCTGCTGCGGCTCCGCGTCGAGGCGCCGGTGCAGGTGGGCGGCGAGCGCCTCGGGGGTGGCGTGGTCGAACAGCAGGGTGGGGGGCAGCGTGAGACCGGTCGCCGAGGCGAGGTGGTTGCGCAGTTCCACCACCGTCAGGGAGTCGAAGCCCTGCTCGGTGAAGAGGCGGTCGGGTTCGACCGCGTCGGCCGAGGGGTGGCCCAGCACGGTGGCGGCCAGGTCGCGGACCAGTCCGAGCAGGCGGGCGCGGCCCTCCTCGGGCGTGGTGCCGGCGAGCAGGCGTGAGGGGGCCGGTCCGGTGGGGCCGGACCCGACGGTGCGGCGGGTGGGGGCGGTGGGCGTGGGGCGGAGCATCGCGCGTACTCCCGCGGTGCCCGAGCCGGTGCGTACGGCGATCACCGCGGGGTCCGCGGCGGTCAGCGCGTCGTCCAGCAGGGCGAGGGCGTCGTCGGTGGCGAGCGGGCGCAGGCCGCCGCGGGCCAGCCGGCCGCGGTCGGTGGCGGACAGGCGGGAGGTCATGCCGCTGTCGCCGTCCCACAGTCCCCAGGCGACGGAGACGGCGGGCAGTCCCAGGGCGTGGCGGTGGGCGGCGAGCCCGTCGAGGAAGGCGTTCGCGGCCGCGTAGTTGGCCTGGCCGGGTGCGCCGAAGGTGCCGGCCGCGGAGGAGAACAGCACGAACGCCGTCGGGCCGAGGTGCGCGGTGGCGTCGTGCAGGTGCCAGGCGCCGTCGGCCTTGGGACGCAGCGCGGTGTCCAGACGGCCGGGGTCGAGGGCGGTGAGCACGGCGTCGTCGGTGACGCCGGCCGCGTGGACGACCCCCGTCAGCGGCGCGTCGCCGGGCAGCCGGGTCAGCAGCCGGGTGACCTCGGCGCGGTCGGCGACGTCGCAGGACTCCAGCCGGACCCTGGCCCCCAGCGCGGTCAGTTCGGCGACCAGGGCGTCCGCGCCGTCGGCGGCGGGGCCGCGGCGGCCGGCCAGCAGCAGGGAGCGCACGCCGTGCCGGGTGACCAGGTGGCGGGCGACGGCCCGGCCGAGGGTGCCGGTGGCGCCGGTGACCAGGACGGTGCCGGCGGCCAGGCCGGGCGCGGGGGCGCCGGTGGCGGCGGGGGCCACATCGGGGTGCAGGAGGCGTCCGTCGCGGACGGCGCCGTGCGGCCGGCCGGCGGCCACCGCGGCGAGCAGGGCCCGGTCGTCGGCGTCCGCGGACTCGCCGGGCAGGTCCAGCAGCTGGAACCGGCCGGGGTGTTCGGCCTGCGCGGAGCGCACCAGTCCCCACAGGGCGGCGCCGGCGATGTCCGGCAGGGCCGCTCCGGGAGACGCGGTGACCGGACCGGCGGTGACGGCGGCGCGGGTGACGAGGACCAGCCGGGAGTCGGCGAACCGGTCGTCGGCCAGCCAGCCGCACATCAGCTCGTGCGTCCGGGTCAGCAGGCCCCGTACCGCGTCGGGTGCCGCATGGCCGTCGGGGCTGCGGGGTTCGGGGGCCACCAGGACCAGTTCGGGCATGGTCATGCCGGTGTCGACCGCCTTGGCCAGGGCCTCCAGGTCGGCGTAGGTCTCCAGGTGCACGCCGGCCCCGTCGAGGGCCGCGGCGACGCGGTCGTCACCGGTGCCGAGGACGACCCAGCGCACCGACTCCGCGCGGGGCGTGGCCGGCAGCGGCAGGGTCGCCCGCCAGTCCAGGCGCAGCAGTTCGGGCCGGTCGGAGCCGTCGGCGGGGTTCACCGCGCGCAGGGTGATCGCGTCGGCGGTGGCGACCGGCTGCCCGGTGGTGTCGGTGACGAGGACGGAGTAGCCGTGCTCGTGCCCGGCGGAGGCCAGCCGCACCCGCAGGGCGGTGGCGCCGGTGGCGTGCAGGGTCAGCCCGGTCCAGGCGAACGGCAGCATGGGCGCGGCGGGTTCGTCCGCCGGAACTCCCGGACGCCGGACCAGGAGCGCCTGGAGGGCGGCGTCCAGGAGCGCGGGGTGCAGGCCGTGCCGGGCGGCGTCCTGCCGGTACGGCTCGGGCAGTTCGACCTCGGCGAAGACCTCGTCGCCGCGCTGCCACACGGTGCGCAGCCCGCGGAAGCCGGGCCCGTAGCAAAACCCGGCCGCGGCGAAGGCGGCGTAGGGGTCCTCGTCGGAGACGACGACGGCGCCGGGCGGCGGCCAGGCGGCCAGGTCGTCCGCCGGCGGGGAGGGGACCTGCGGGGCGAGGACGCCCCGGGCGTGCAGGCGCCAGCCGGTTCCGTCGCCGGCGGGCCGCGACCAGATGCCGAAGGGACGGCGCCCGGCCTCGTCGGGAGCGTCGACGGTGACCTGGACGGGGACGGCGTCCCGCTCCGGTACGACGAGCGGGCTGAGCAGGGTGAGTTCGCTCAGGTGGCCGCAGCCGGCCCGGTCGCCGGCGTGTACGGCGAGGTCGAGGTGGGCGGTGGCGGGCAGGATGACCTGCCCGAGGACGGCGTGGTCGGCGAGCCAGGGCTGGGTGCGCGTCGACAGCCGCCCGGTGAACAGCAGCTCCCGCGAGCCCGCCCGGGTGATCTCGGCGTCGAGGAACGGGTGACCGGCGGGGTCGGCTCCCCCGGCTCCGGCGACCGCGCCGGCCGGCACGGTGGGCAGCCAGTAGCGCTGCCGCTGGAAGGCGTACGTGGGGAGCGGCACGGGCCGGGCGCCGGGCAGCAGCGCCGCCCAGTCGGGGTCGGCGCCGTGGACGAAGAGGGTGGCGACCGCGGTGAGCAGCCGGCGCGGTTCGGACCGGTCGCGCAGGACGGCGGCGGTGAACACCGCGTCCCGCGCGGCCTGCGGCTCCGCCTCGGTGAGGACCGCCTCGGCGAGGGCGGTGAGCCGGCTGTCGGGGCCCACCTCCAGGAAGCGGCGGGCGCCGAGGTCGCGCAGGCGCAGCAGGGCGTCGTGGAACCGGACCGGCCGCCTGACGTGCCGTACCCAGTACTCGGGGTCGGTGAGCAGGCCGGGTTCCGCGGCCGAGCCGGTCACGGTCGACACGACGGGCAGGGCCGGCTCGGCGTAGGACAGTCCGGTGACGACGGCCCGGAACTCCTCGAGCACCGGCTCCATCAGGGGCGAGTGGAAGGCGTGGCCGACCCGCAGCCGGGTCGCGCGCCGGCCCTGCCGGGCGAAGTGCGCGCAGACCTCGGCCACGGCGTCCTCGGTGCCGGAGACGACGGTGTCGTCGGGCCCGTTGAGGGCGGCGACGCCGATCTCGTCCTCCCGTCCGGCCAGCAGCCGCGTCACCTCCTCCTCGGTGGCCCGTACCGCGGCCATCGCGCCGCCCGCCGGGAGGGCCTGCATCAGGCGTCCGCGGGCGGCCACCAGGGTGCAGGCGTCGTCGAGGGAGAGCACGCCGGCCACGTGGGCCGCGGCGATCTCGCCGACGGAGTGGCCCACGAGCACGTCGGGGCGTACGCCGAGCGACTCCAGCAGCCGGAACAGCGCGACCTCGAAGGCGAAGAGGGCGGGCTGGGCGTACTCGGTGCGGTGCACGAGGTCGGTGTCGTCCCCGAGCACGGCCTCGCGCAGGCCGGGGACCCGTGCGCAGACGGCGTCGAAGGCGTCGGCGAACACCGGGAAGGCGGCGTGCAGTTCGCGGCCCATGCCGGGGCGCTGGGCGCCCTGCCCGGTGAACAGGAAGGCGGTGCGCCCGCCGGTGCGGGCGGTGCCGGTGACGGTCGCCGGCAGCGGGGTGCCGTCGGCGAGGGCCCGGAGCTGGGCGGTGAGGTCGTCCTGGCCCGCGCCGATGAGCACGGCCCGGTGGGGGAAGGCGGTGCGGGTGGTGGCCAGGGCGAGGGCGGTGTCGGCCGGTGCCACGCCGGGGTGCGCGCTCACGTGGTCGAGCAGGCGGCGGGCCTGGTCGCGCAGGGCCTGCGGGTCACGGCCGCTGACGACCCAGGGAACATCGCCGGACGGCCTCTCCCCCGGGTCGGGGGCGGGTTGTCCGGGTGCGGCCTCGAGGACGACGTGCGCGTTGGTGCCGCTGATCCCGAAGGACGACACCCCCGCGCGCCGTGGCCGGTCCCCGGGCACGGTCCACTCCCGCGCCCCGGTCAGCAGCTCGACCGCGCCCTGGTCCCAGTCCACGTGCGAGGACGGCGCGTCCACGTGCAGCGTCGCCGGCAGCACACCGTGCCGCATCGCCAGCACCATCTTCATCACGCCCGCCACACCGGCACCCGCCTGCGTGTGACCGATGTTGGACTTCACCGACCCCAAATACAGCGGACGCTCCGCGTCGTGCTCCCGCCCGTAGGTGGCGAGCAGGGCCTGCGCCTCGATCGGGTCGCCCAGCCGCGTGCCCGTGCCGTGCGCCTCCACCGCGTCCACCTCCGCCGCCGACAGCCCCGCGTCCGCGAGCGCGGCCCGGATCACCCGCTGCTGGGAGGGGCCGTTGGGCGCGCTCAGCCCGTTGGACGCGCCGTCCTGGTTCACCGCCGAGCCGCGCACCACCGCCAGCACCGGGTGCCCCTTGGCGCGCGCGTCCGACAGCCGCTCCACCAGCAGCAGACCGCCGCCCTCGGAGAACCCGGTCCCGTCCGCCGCGTCCGCGAACGCCTTGCACCGGCCGTCCGCCGCCAGCCCCTGCTGCCGGCTGAAGTCCACGAACAGACCCGGCGTCGACATCACGGTGATGCCGCCCGCCAGGGCCAGGTCGCACTCCCCCGCGCGCAGCGACCGCACGGCCAGGTGCAGGGCCACCAGGGACGCGGAGCAGGCGGTGTCGACGGTGACCGCCGGACCCTCCAGGCCGAAGGTGTACGACAGCCGGCCCGACATGACACTGGCGGAGTTGCCGGTGCCCAGGTGGGCCCCGACCTCGTCGCCCGGTGCGATCGGGCGGGAGGTGTAGTCCTGGTAGTTGGTGCCGGCGAAGACGCCGGTGCGGCTGCCGCGCAGCGCGCGCGGGTCGATCCCGGCCCGCTCGAACGTCTCCCACGCCATCTCCAGCAGCAGCCGCTGCTGCGGGTCCATGGCGAGGGCCTCCCGCGGCGAGATGTTGAACACGCCCGGGTCGAAGTCGGCGAAGCCGTCGAGGAAGCCGCCGGTGAGCGTGGAGGTGCGGCCGGCCCGTCCGGGCTCGGGGTCGTAGAGCGACTCCGGGTCCCAGTCCCGGTCCTGCGGGAAGGGGCCCATCGCGTCGGTGCCGTCGGCCAGGAGCCGCCAGAACCGTTCGGGGGTGTCCGCGCCGCGGGGGAACCGGCAGGCCATGCCGACGATCACGACGGGGTCCTGTGCGCTGTCCGCGGGCGACGGCGCACCGGCACCGGAGGCGGAGAGCCCTCGCCGGGGGGCGAGCTGCCCGTCGAGGTGCTCGGCGAGCGCGGCCGGGGTCGGGTAGTCGTAGACGAGGGTGGCGGGCAGCCGCATGCCGGTCGCCTCGCCGAGGGCGTTGCGCAGTTCGACGGCGGTGAGGGAGTCGAAGCCGAGTTCGCGGAAGGCGCGGGCGGGTTCGACGTCGTCGGGGCTCGGGTGGTTGAGGACGTGGGCGATGTGGGCGCGGACGAGGTGCAGCAGGGCGTGCCTGCGGTCCGCGTCGGAGAGGGCGGCGAGCCGGACGAGGAGCCCGTCCCCGGTGTCCTCCGCGTCCGGGTCGCCGGCGCGGGGCGCGGGCCGGTTCGCCCGCGGGCGCTCCAGGTCGGGCAGGGCGGCGTACAGGCGCCGGGGACGGCCCTTGTCGAGTTCGGCGCCGAAGACCTCCCAGTCGATGTCGGTGACGACCAGCGCGGTGTCGTCGTGGTCGAGGGCGTCCTGGAGGGCGGTGACGGCGACGGCGGGGTCCATCAGGCGCACGCCGTGCCGCTGGAGGCGTTCGCCGACGGTGCCGGAGGCCATGCCGCCGTCGGCCCAGCCGCTCCAGGCCACGGCGGTGGCGGGCAGTCCGCGGGCGCGGCGGTCCTCGGCGAGGGCGTCGAGGAAGGCGTTGCCGGGGGCGTAGTTGCCGTGTCCGGGGCTGCCGAAGACGCCCGACGAGGAGGAGAACAGCACGAACGCGGACAGGTCGAGCCCGGTGGTGGCGGCGTCGAGGTTGAGGGCGCCGCCGACCTTGACCCGCAGCACCTCGGCGAGCCGGTCGGGGGTGAGGGAGCCGATGACGCCGTCGTCGAGGACGGCCGCGGTGTGGAAGACGGCGGTGAGGGGCCGGTCGGCGGGGATGGCGGCGAGCAGGGAGCCGAGGGCGTCGGGGTCGGCGATGTCGCAGGCGGCCAGCTCGGCGCGGGTTCCGTGGGCGGCGAGTTCCTCCAGCAGGCCGGCGGCGCCCTCCGCGTCGGGGCCGGAGCGGCTGACGAGCAGCAGGTGCTCGGCGCCGGAGCGGGCGAGCCAGCGGGCGACGTGCCGGCCGAGGGCTCCGGTGCCGCCGGTGACCAGGACGGTGCCGCCCGGCCGCCAGCGGCGGCGGCCGGGCAGTCCGCCGGTGGCGGCGCGCTCCAGGCGGCGGCCGAGGACCCCGGTGGGGCGGACGGCGACCTGGTCCTCGTGGTCGGTGCCCGCGAGGACCGTGATCAGCCGGTCGGCGGCGCGGTCGTCCAAGCCGGCGGGCAGATCGGCCAGACCGCCCCAGCAGTCGGCCTGTTCCAGCGCGACGACCCGGCCGAAGCCCCAGATCAGGGCCTGGGCGGGGTGGTCGGGGCCCGTCCCGGGCGCGGTGGCGACGGCGCCCCGGGTCAGGAACCACACCGGCAGGCGGGTGTTGAGGTCGTCCATGGCCTGGACGAGGGCGACGGTGGCGGCGAACCCGCCGGGCAGCAGCGGGTGGCCGGGGTGCGGGGTGTCGTCGAGGGCGAGGAGCGAGAGCACGGCCTGCGCCCCGTCGGCCGCGCCGGACAGGGCGGCGGTGAGGGCCGTGCGGTCGGCGGCGGGGTCGACGACGACCGGGACGCAGTCGGCGCCGGCCCGGGTGAGGGCGGCGCGGACCGCGGTGGCCTCGGGACCCTCCTCGTGGCCGCGGGGCACCAGCAGCGGCCAGCGTCCGGTCAGCGCGGGGGCGGGGCGGTCGGCCAGGGGGTGCCAGGTGATGCGGTAGCGCCAGCGGTCGGCGGTGGCCCGGTCGGTGCTGCGCCTGCGGTAGCCGGCCAGGGCGGGGGCGAGGGCGGAGACGGTGTCCGGGTCCAGGTCGAGGGCGGCGGCCAGGGTGTCGAGGTCGCCCGCCTCGACGGCCCGCCAGAACGGGGCGTCCGCGGTGCCGGCGGCGGTGTCGGCGGCCGGTGCGCCGGTGAAGGCGGGCCAGTAGCGGCGGCGCTGGAAGGCGTAGACGGGCAGGTCGACGCGGTGGGCGGGCTCGTCGTGGACGGCCGTCCAGTCGACGCGGCCGCCGCGCACGGCGAGGGCGGCGGCGGAGGCGAGGAAGCGTTCGGGTCCGCCCTCGGAGCGGCGCAGGGTGCCGAGGACGGCGCCGTCGGTGATGCCGAGGTCCTCCAGGACGTCGCCGACCGCGGTGGTGACGACGGGGTGCGGGCCGGCCTCGACGAAGACGCGGTGCCCGGCTCCGGCGAGGTCCCGCACGGTGGTCTCGAAGCGGACCGGGCGGCGGACGTTGTCGTACCAGTAGGCGGCGTCGAGGGTGGTGGTGTCCTCGACGCGGGCCCCGGTGACGGTGGAGTGGAAGGGGATCCGTGCGGGGCGCGGGCGGACCGGCGCGAACCCGGTGAGCAGTGCGTCGCGGACCTCCTCCACCTGCGCGCAGTGGGAGGCGTAGTCCACGGGGACGCGGCGGGCTCGGACCCCGGCGTCGGTGAGGGTGGTCAGGAGTTCGGCGAGCGGTTCGGCGTCCCCGGAGACGGTGACCGAGCGGGGGCCGGTGACCGAACCCACCGAGATCCGGCCCTCGTAGGGGGTCAGGAGCCGTTCCACCTCGGCGAGCGGCAGGGGGACGGCCACCATGCCGCCGCGGCCGGTGATGGCGGTCAGTTCCCGGGAGCGGGTGACGACGACGCGGGCGGCGTCCTCCAGGGTGAGGACGCCGGCGATGTGGGCGGCGGCGATCTCGCCCTGGCTCTGCCCGGCCACCGCGGCGGGGCGCACTCCGCAGGCCATCCACAGCCGGGCGAGTGCGACGCAGACGACGAACAGGGTGGGCTGGACGACGTCGAGACGCTCCAGCGGCGGGGCGCCCGGTGCGCGGCGCAGCACGTCGAGGACCGCGTAGTCGGTGAACGCCTCGACCGCGGCGGCGGCCTCGTCGAAGAAGCGGCGGAACCGCGGGTCGGCCGCGTGGAGTTCGGTGGCCATGCCCTCCCACTGGGGGCCCTGGCCGGGAAAGAGGAGGACCGGGTCGCCGTCGGTGTCGGCGACGCCGCGCACGACGGCCGCGTCGGGTGTGTCCTCGGCGAGTGAGGCCAGGCCGCGCAGGAGATCGTCCCGGTCGCGGGCGACGACCACGGCCCGGTGTTCGAGGGCGGGCCGGGTGGTGGCCAGGGACCAGGCGAGGTCGGCGGGGCGGGGCGTGCCGTCGGGGGCGGCCCGCAGGTGGGCGGCGAGACGGGCGGCCTGCGCGCGCAGGGCGGCGGCGGTGCGGCCGGAGACGGGGAAGGCCCGGGCGCGGGGGGTGTCGTCGGCCGGCGCGGCCGTCTCGTCCGTGTCCGGCTCGGGGGCCTGTTCGAGGATGACGTGGGCGTTGGTGCCGCTGACGCCGAAGGAGGAGACCGCGGCGCGGCGCGGCCGGTCGCCGGTGCCGGGCCAGTCGCGGGCCTCGGTGAGCAGTTCGACGTGGCCCGCGCTCCAGTCGACGTGCCGGCTGGGCCGGTCGACGTGCAGGGTGGCCGGCAGGCGGCCGGCGCGCAGGGCGAGGACGGTCTTGATGACGCCGGCGACTCCGGCGGCGGCCTGGGTGTGGCCGATGTTGGACTTCACCGAGCCGAGCAGCAGCGGCCGGTCGGCGGGCCGGTCCTGGCCGTAGGTGGCGAGCAGGGCCTGCGCCTCGATGGGGTCACCGAGGGTGGTGCCGGTGCCGTGCGCCTCGACGGCGTCGACGTCGGCGGGGGCGAGTCCGGCGGAGCGCAGGGCCTGCCAGATGACGCGTTCCTGGGACGGCCCGTTGGGTGCGGTCAGGCCGTTGGAGGCGCCGTCCTGGTTGACGGCGGAGCCGCGCAGCACGGCGAGGACGGGGTGGCCGTTGCGCCGGGCGTCGGCCAGCCGCTCGACGACGAGGACGCCGGCGCCCTCGCCCCAGGCGGTGCCGTCGGCCGCGTCGGCGAAGGCCCGGCAGCGTCCGTCCGGGGACAGCCCGCGCTGGCGGCTGAACTCGAGGAAGATCGTCGGGGTCGACATGACGGTGACGCCGCCGGCCAGGGCCAGGTCGCACTCCCCCGCGCGCAGCGCCTGCGCGGCCAGGTGCAGGGTGACCAGGGAGGAGGAGCAGGCGGTGTCGACGGAGACGGCCGGCCCCTCCAGGCCCAGGGTGTACGAGATGCGCCCGGAGAGCACGCTGGGCGAGTTGCCGACGCCGTCGTCGCCGGCGTTGTCGGAGTGGGCGAGCAGGGCCGGGTAGTCCTGGAGGTTGGTGCCGGAGAACACGCCGGTGCGGCTGCCGCGCAGGGCGAGCGGGTCGATGCCGGCGCGTTCCAGGGCCTCCCAGCAGATCTCCAGCAGCAGCCGCTGCTGCGGGTCGGTGCCGACGGCCTCGCGCGGGGAGATGCCGAAGAACGAGGCGTCGAAGTCGGCGACCCGGTCGATGAACCCGCCGGTGCGGGTGTAGCTGCGGCCGGGTGTGCCCGGTTCCGGGTCGTAGAGCGACTCGACGTCCCAGCCGCGGTCGCGCGGCCAGTCGGTCATCGCGTCCGTGCCGTCCTCCAGCAGCCGCCACAGGTCGTCGGGGCCGGACACGCCGCCGGGGAAGCGGCAGCCCATCGCGACGATCGCTATGGGTTCCCTCTCGCGGGCCTCGGCCGCCGCCAGCCGCTGTCGCGTCCGGTGGAGATCGGCCGTGACCTTCTTCAGGTAGCCGAGGAGCTTGTCCTCATCGCTCATGCGTTCCTCACCCGTTTCCGAGGTCCCGTGGCCGTCCCCGCTAGGAGATGCCGAGGTCGTTCTCGATGAAGTCGAAGAGTTCGTCCGCCGCGGCGGACTCCAGGCGGTCGGTGATGTCGTCGCCGGTCGCCGCGGCCGGTGCGGCGGCGGTCGCGGTACCGCCGATGCGTCCGAGCAGCGACTGCAGCCGGGCGCCGATGCGGTCGAGCCGGGCGTCGCCGGCCGGCAGCCCGGACAGGGCCGCTTCCAGCCGGTCGAGGTCGGCGAGGACGGCGCCGGCCGCGTCCGTGCCGTCGGTGAGCCGGCCGAGCAGGTGTCCGGCGAGCGCGGTGGCGTTGGGCTGGTCGAACAGGAGCGTGGCCGGGAGGGCGAGACCGGTGGCGGCGCCGATCCGGTTGCGCAGTTCGACCGCCGTCAGCGAGTCGAAGCCGAGGGCGTTGAACGCCTGCGTGGCGCCGACCCGGTCGGCGGAGGCGTGCCCGAGGACGGCGGCGGCCTCGGTGCGCACCAGGCCGACCAGCGTGCGTTCCCGTTCGGCGGGGGTCTGGCCGGCCAGCCGGGCGCGCAGGGCCTGCCCGGCGTCCGCGTCCGCGCTCTCGGGACGCCGGGCGAGCAGTTCGCGCACCTCGGGCAGTTCGGCGAGCAGCGGGCTGGGCCGGGAGGTGGTGAAGCCGGGGGCGAACCGCGCCCAGTCGATGTCGGCGACGGCGAGCACGGCGTCGGTGCGTGCCGTGGCCCTGCCGACCGCCTCCACCGCCCGGTCGGGGTCGAGGGGGCTGATGCCGCCGCGGCGCATGCGGGCCTCGGTGCCGGCGTCCCGGCTCGCCATGCCGCCGCCCGCCCAGGGGCCCCAGGCCAGGGAGGTGGCCGGCAGGCCGGCGGCGCGGCGCTGTTCGGCGAGCGCGTCGAGGCCGGCGTTGGCGGCGGCGTAGTTGGCCTGGCCGATGGTGCCCAGGGTGCCGGAGACCGACGAGTACAGGACGAACGCCGTCAGGTCCCGGTCCCGGGTGAGGTCGTGGAGGTTGCGGGCGGCGGCGAGCTTGGGCCGCAGCACGTTCTCCAGGGCGTCGGCGTCCATGCCGTCGATGAGCCGGTCGTCGAGGACACCGGCGGTGTGCACGACCGCGTCGACGGGGTGCTCGGCCAGCAGGGCGGCGAGTGCGTCCCGGTCGGCGACGTCGCAGGCGGTCAGGACGAGTGCGGTGCCGGTGCCGGCCAGGGTCTCCTCGAGGCGGGCGGCGCCGGGCGAGCCGGGGCCCGAGCGGCTGACGGCGACGATCCGGGTGGTGCCGCGGGAGGCGAGCCAGGCGGCGGTGCGCAGGCCGAGGGCGCCGGTCGCGCCGGTGAGCAGGACGGTGCCCGTCCAGTCGGGCGACGTTCCGGCGGGCCGTGCGGCGGGGACGCGTTCGAGGCGGCGCAGGAAGGTGCCGGCGGCGCGCACGGCGGTCTGGTCCTCGCGGCCGTCCGCCAGGACCGCGCACAGCCGGCGGGCGATGTCGGGGGCGACGGCGGTGGTGCCGGCGGGCAGGTCGACCAAGCCGCCCCACAGCTGCGGGTGTTCCAGCGCGGCGGTGCGGCCCAGGCCCCAGACGGCCGCCTGTTCGGGTTCGGCGGGCGCCTCGTGTCCCAGCACGCCGGCCGCGCCCGCGGTGACGGCCCACAGGCGGGCGGTGTCCGGGCCGGTGGCCCGGTCGGCGAGGGCCTGCACGAGGGCGGTGGTCGCGGCGAGACCGGCCGGGACGGCGCGGTGGCCGGGCAGCGGCCGGGTGTCGGCGGCCAGCAGGGACAGGACGCCCGCGGGTGCCGGACCGTCCTCGCGGGCGGTGTCGTAGGCGGCGGCCAGGGTCGTGCGGTCGGTGCCCGCGCAGTCCACGGGCAGGACGCGGACGTGGGCGCCGTGCGCGGTGAGCGCCTCGGCGATCGACGTGGCCCAGGGGCCGCCGTCCAGTGAGCCCGGGACGGCGAGCAGCCAGGTGCCGGTGAGGGCGGCGGTGGCGCC
This sequence comes from Streptomyces sp. Tu 3180, assembly GCF_009852415.1. NCBI lineage: Bacteria > Bacillati > Actinomycetota > Actinomycetes > Kitasatosporales > Streptomycetaceae > Streptomyces > Streptomyces sp. Tu 3180. The sequence continues at coordinate 595,553 of NZ_WOXS01000002.1, forward strand.
GTCGGCGGCGGGCCGCCAGGTCACGCGGTGCTCCCAGCGCTGTTCCTCGGCGTGCCTGCGGTCCGCGCCGCGCCAGGCGGCGAGGGCGGGCAGGACGGCGCTGAGCGGGGCGTCGGCGTCGAGGTCGAGCCGCTCGGCCAGGGCTGCCGGGTCGGCGGCCTCGACCAGGTCCCAGAAGGCGCCGTCGGCCGCGGGCGCGGCGGTCCGCGCGGACGGTTCCAGCCAGTAGCGCTCGCGCTGGAAGGCGTACGTCGGCAGGGCGACGGGCCGGGCGCCGGCGTCGGCGGGGTGGGCGGGCAGGTCTCCGCGGCCGTGCGCGTGCAGGGTGGCGGCGGCCAGCAGCGCCGCGCGCGTCTCGGGCAGGTCGCGGTGGAGGAGGGGCACTGCGGTGACGGCGGCCGGGTCGCCGACGCCGTCGCGGACCAGGGGGGTGAGGGTGGCGTCGGGACCGAGTTCGAGGCAGAGGGTGACGCCCTCGGTCTCCAGGGTGCGCACCCCGTCCGCGAAGCGCACGGCCTCGCGGGCGTGACGCACCCAGTAGTCGGGGGTGCACAGGTCCTCTCCGGTGCACAGGGCGCCGGTCAGGTGGGACACCACGGGGACGGCCGGCGGCGCGTAGCGCACGCGCGCGGCCGCCTGCCGGAAGTCCTCCAGCACGGCGTCCATCAGCGGCGAGTGGAAGGCGTGGCTGACCCGCAGGCGCCGGGTCCGGCGGCCGCGCGCGGCGAACTCGGCGGCGACCGCGTCCACGTCGTCCGCGGCGCCGGAGACCACGACGGAGACGGGCCCGTTGACGGCGGCGACCGCGAGGCGGTCGGCCCGGCCCTCCAGGTACGGCAGCACCTCCGCCTCGGTGGCCTCGATCGCGGTCATGGCACCGCCCTCCGGCAGCGCCTGCATGAGCCGGCCGCGTGCGGCGACCAGGGCGCAGGCGTCGGCCAGGTCGAGCACCCCGGCGGCGTGCGCGGCGGTGAGCTCGCCGACGGAGTGCCCGGCCAGTACGTCGGGCCGGACACCCCAGGACGCGGTCAGGGCGTGGGCGGCGGTGCCGAAGGCGAACAGGGCGGCCTGCGTCCAGGCGGTGCGGTCCAGCAGCGCCGCCTCGGCGCTGCCCTCGGCTGCGAGGACCACCTCGCGCAGCGGAGGTCCGTCCAGGTGCCGGTCCAGTTCGGCGCAGACGGCGTCGAGGGTCTCGGCGAACACCGGGTGGGCGGCGTACAGGCCGCGGCCCGTGCCCGGGCGCTGTGCGCCCTGGCCGCTGAACAGGACGGCGAGGCGGCCGCCGTCGGTTCCGCCGGTGACGACGTGGGGGGCGCGGCCGCCGGTGGCGACGGCGGCGAGCCCGGTGAGCAGTTCCTCCCGGTCCCCGGCGACGACGACGGCCCGGTGGCGCTGCGCGTGGCGGGCCGTGGTCAGCGTGTGCGCGAGGTCGCGCGGGTCGTGGTCGGCGGTGAGGAGGTGGGTGCGCAGCCGGGCCGCCTGGGCGCGCAGCGCCTCGGGGGTGTGCCCGGAGACGGGGTACGCGCGCGGCAGGGCGGCCGCCGCGTCCCGCCGGGGGGCGGGCGCGGGGGCGGGCGGTTCCTCCAGGACGACGTGGGCGTTGCTCCCGCTGATGCCGAAGGAGGAGACGCCGGCCCGGCGGGGGCGTCCTTCCCGGGCGGGCCACGGGCGGGGCTCGGTGAGCAGTTCGACGGTGCCGCTGGACCAGTCGATGTGCGGGGAGGGCTCGTCGACGTGCAGGGTGCGGGGCAGTTCGCCGTGGTGCATCGCCATCACCATCTTGATGACGCCGGCCGCGCCCGCGGCGGCCTGGGTGTGGCCGAAGTTCGACTTGGCGGAGCCCAGCAGCAGGGGCCGTCCCTCGGGCCGCTCCCGGCCGTAGGTGGCGAACAGGGCCTGCGCCTCGATGGGGTCGCCGAGGGTGGTGCCGGTGCCGTGCGCCTCCACCGCGTCCACGTCGGCCGGGGAGAGCCCGGCCGAGGCCAGGGCCTGGCGGATGACCTGCTGCTGGGAGGGGCCGCTGGGGGCGGTCAGGCCGTTGGACGCGCCGTCCTGGTTGGTGGCCGAACCGCGGACGACGGCGAGCACCGGGTGCCCGTTGCGCCGGGCGTCCGACAGCCGTTCCAGCAGGAGCACGCCGACGCCCTCGGAGAAGCTGGTGCCGTCGGCGGCGGCGGCGAACGCCTTGCAGCGGCCGTCGGCGGCCAGCCCGTTCTGCGCGGTGAACTCGGTGTAGGTGCCGGGGGTGGCCATGACGGTGACGCCGCCGACGAGCGCCATCGAGCACTCGCCCCGCCGCAGCGCCTGGGCCGCGAGGTGCAGGGCGACCAGGGCGGAGGAGCAGGCGGTGTCGACCGTCATCGTCGGCCCCTCCAGGCCGAAGGTGTAGGCGACGCGGCCGGAGATGACGCTGCCGGACACGCCGAGGCCGATGTAGCCCTCCATGCCCTCGGGGATGTCGGCGAGGCCCGACGCGTAGCCGGATCCCATCGCGCCGACGTACACGCCGGTGCGGCTGCCGTGCTGGGCCAGCGGGTCGAGGCCGGCGCGCTCGAAGACCTCCCAGGACGTCTCCAGGAGCAGGCGCTGCTGCGGGTCCATGGCGAGGGCCTCGCGCGGGGAGATGCCGAACAGGGCGGCGTCGAAGTGGGTGGCGCCGTGCAGGAAGCCGGCCTCCAGGCCGGGCAGCCGGTCCAGGTCCCAGCCCCGGTCGGTGGGGAAGGCGCCGATGGCGTCGCCGCCCTCGGACACGAACCGCCACAGCTCCTCGGGGGAGGTGACTCCGCCCGGGTACTGGCAGGCCATGGAGACGATGACGACGGGGTCGTCGTCACCGGCGGCGGCGGTGGCGGTCTCGGCCGTCTCGGTGCCGCCGGCGAGTTCCCGCCGCAGGTGGCGGGCGAGGGCGCTGGGCCTGGGGTGGTCGAAGACCAGGGTGGCGGGCAGCCTGAGTCCCGTTTCGGCGTTCAGCCGGTTGCGCAGGTCGACCGAGGTGAGGGAGTCGAAACCGAGGTCCTTGAAGGACTGTTCGCCGTCGACGGCGCCGGCCGAGCCGTGGCCGAGGGCGACGGCGGCGTGGCGGCGCACCACGTCGAGCAGCAGGCGTTCCTGTTCGGGTCCGGTGAGTGCGGCGAGGCGCCGCAGGAGTGCGGAGGAGTCGCCGCCGTCCGCGGTGCGGGCGGTGCGCCGGGCCGGTGCCGGGACCAGGCCGCGCAGCAGGGCGGGCAGCCGGCCGGCCGCGGCGGCGGCCCGCAGCGCGGCGGGGTCGGTGCGCAGCGGGGCGAGCACGGCCTCGCCGGCCGTGAGCGCCTCGTCCAGCAGCCGCAGGGCGTGCGCGGGGTCGAGGGCGGGCAGTCCGGAGGCGGCGATGCGGCGTACGTCACCGTCGTCGAGGCCGCCGGTCATGCCGCCGTCGTGCTGCCACAGGGTCCAGGCGAGCGAGACGGCGGGCAGTCCCCGGGCGCGGCGGTGCTGGGCGAGGGCGTCCAGGACGGTGTTGGCGGCGGCGTAGTTGGCCTGTCCGGCGCCGCCGAGGAGGCCGGCGGCGGAGGAGAACAGCACGAAGGCGGTGAGGCCGGCGTCGCGGGTGGCCCGGTGCAGGGCGAGCGCGGAGTCGGCCTTGGCGCGCAGGACGGTGGCGAGGCGGTCCGGGGTGAGGGAGGCGAGGACGCCGTCGTCGAGGACGCCGGCGGTGTGCACGACGGCGCGCAGCGGGTGCTCGGCGGGGACGGTGGCCAGGGCGGCGGTGAGGGCCGCGGGGTCGGCCGCGTCGCAGGCCTCGATGCGGACGGCCGCGCCGTGGGCGGTGAGTTCGGCGGCGAGCTCGGTGGCGCCGGGGGCGTGCGGGCCGCTGCGGGAGAGCAGCAGCAGGGAGCGCACGCCGTGCGCGGTGACCAGGTGGCGGGCGACGAGCGTGCCGAGGGCGCCGGTGCCGCCGGTGATCAGGACGGTGCCGTCGGGGTCCCAGGCGGCGGTCCGGCCGGCGGCGTCGGCTGCGGTGCCGGCGGCGTTCCCGGCGGGGTTCCGCGCGCCGACGGCACGCGTCAGCGTCGGCGTGAGCAGCCGGCCCTCCCGCAGGGCGAGTTGCGGTGCGCCGGAGGCGACCGCGGCGGCCAGGGCGGTACGGGAGGCGTCGGTGCCGTCGAGGTCGGCGAGGACGATCCGGCCGGGGTTCTCCGTCTGGGCGGAGCGCACCAGACCCCACAGGGCGGCGGCGGACAGGTCCGGTACGTCCTCGTGCCCGGCGGCGACGGCGCCCCGGGTGACGACGACCACAGGGGCGTCCTGGGTGCGCTCGTCGGCGAGGAGCGTGCGCAGGGCGTCCAGGGCGCGGGAGGCTACCCCGGCGGGGGTCTCGCCGGGTGCGGAGGTGAAGGGCAGGACGGCGGCGGCGCAGCCGTCGGAGCCGAGCGCGGGCCAGTCGGGGACCAGGCCCGACGGGTCGTCGGCGGCCAGGCGCCAGCCGTCGGTGGCCTGTGCCCCGGGCAGGTCGGCGGCCGTCCAGCGGACCGCGTACAGCGCTCCGTCGGCCGGCCGGGCGGCGGGCGTGGCGTCCGCGGACAGCGGGCGGCTGACGAGGGAGTCGACGGTGGCCACGGGTCGTCCGGTGCCGTCGGCGACGCGCAGTCGCACCGAACCGCCGGGGCGCTTCTCGAGCCGGACGCGCAGGGCGGTGGCACCCACGGCGTGCAGGGTGACGCCACTGAAGGCGAAGGGCAGGCCCACTCCCCCGCCGTCGCCGTCCGCCTCGCCGTCGCCGCCGGTGAGCTGGGCGTGCAGGGCGGCGTCGAGGAGGGCGGGGTGCAGTCCGAAACGGGCGGCGTCACGGTGCTCGTCCTCGGGCAGCGCGACCTCGGCGTACCGGACGTCGCCGTCGTGCCAGGCGGCGCGCAGGCCCTGGAAGACGGGGCCGTACTGGTAGCCCTGGGCGGCGAGCGCGGCGTAGAAGCCGTCCAGCGGGACGGGACGGGCGCCGGCGGGCGGCCATGCGGTGAGGTCGTCGCCGGACGCGGTGGGGGTGGCCGGGGCGAGGACGGCGGTGGCGTGCCGGGTCCAGGGGGTGTCGTCGTCGGCGTCCGGGCGGGCGTGGACGGCGACCGTGCGGCGGCCCGCGTCGTCGGGGGCGCCCAGCGCGATCTGCAGCTGCGCGCCGGTGCCGTCGGGCAGGGCCAGCGGCGCCTGGAGGGTGAGTTCCTCCAGCAGGCCGCAGCCGACCTCGTCGCCGGCCCGCAGGACGAGTTCGACGAAGGCGGTGCCGGGCAGCAGGACGGTCCCGGAGACGGTGTGGTCGGCGAGCCAGGGCTGGCTCCGGGTGGACAGGCGGCCGGTGAGCAGGACCCGGTCCTCGTCGGCGACGCGGACCACGGCACCGAGCAGCGGGTGCCCGGCGCCCGTGAGGCCGGCACCGGTGACGTCGCCGGTCTGTGCGGCGGGCCGCAGCCAGTACCGCTCGCGGGTGAAGGCGTAGGTGGGGAGCTCGATCCGGGGGGCGTCCGGCACCGGGCCGCCGAGGAGGCGCTCGTGGTCGACGGGCACGCCGTGCGCGTGGGCCCCGGCCACGGCGGCCAGCAGGGTGGCCGGCTCGGGGCGGTCCTTGCGCTGCAGGGGCAGGCAGACCCGCTCGGTGGTGTCGTCGGGCAGGCAGGTGCGGGCCAGCGCGGTGAGGGAGGCGTCGGGGCCGAGTTCGAGGAAGCGGGTGACGCCCCGCTCGACGAGGTGGCCGACGCCGTCGGCGAAGCGGACGGTGTGGCGGAGGTGCCGTACCCAGTAGCCGGCGGAGGCGAGTTCGGCGGCGGTGGCGGGGCGGCCGGTGAGGTCGGAGACGACGGTGATCCGCGGCGGACGGGCGGTGACGCTCTCGGCGACGCGCCGGAACTCGTCGAGGGCGCCGTCCATGCGGGCGGAGTGGAAGGCGTGCGACACGCGCAGCCGCCGGGTGGTCCGGCCGAGGGCGCCGAGTTCGGCGGCGACCGCCTCGACGGCCGCGGTGCTGCCGGAGATCACGGTGGCGCGGGGCCCGTTGACGGCGGCGACGGACACGGCGTCGCCGTGCGCGGCGAGCAGCGGGGTCACCTCGTCCTCGGCCGCGTCGAGGGAGATCATGGCGCCGCCCTCGGGCAGCGCCTGCATGAGCCGGCCGCGGGCGGCGACGAGCCGGCAGGCGTCGGCCAGCGACCACACGCCCGCGACGTGGGCGGCGGTCAGCCCGCCCAGGGAGTGGCCCAGGAGGTACTTGGGGGTGATGCCCCAGGACTCCAGCAGCCGGAACAGGGCGACCCCGAAGGCGAACAGGGCCGGCTGGGCGAGTCCCGTGCCGCGCAGGGCCTCCTCGTCCCCGCCGTGCAGGACGGTGTCCTTGAGGGACAGGCCGAGTTCGGGGTCGAGGTGGGCGCAGACCTCGTCGTAGGCGCGGGCGAAGGCGGGGAAGGCGGCGTACAGGTCCCGGCCCATGCCGGGGCGCTGGGCGCCCTGCCCGGGGAAGAGGAACGCGGTGCCGCCGCGCAGGGTGCGGCCGGTGACGACGGCCGGGTGCTCCTCGCCGTCGGCGAGGGCGCGCAGCGCGTCGCGTGCGGCGGCGGTGTCCGGGGCGAGGACGGCGGCCCGGTGCTCGAAGGCCTGCCGGGTGGTGGCCAGGGCGCGGGCGGTGTCGTGCGGGTCGTGCCCGGGGTGGGCGGTGACGTGTGCGAGGAGCCGTGCGGCCTGGCCGCGCAGGGCCTCGGCGCTGCGCGCGGACAGGAACCAGGGGGCCACGGGCAGCGGTTCGGCCGGAGCGGCCGTCGGGGTCGTGTCGTCCGCCGCGGGCTCCGGCTCGGGTGCGGCCTCCAGGATCGTGTGGGCGTTGGTGCCGCTGATGCCGAAGGAGGAGACGGCGGCCCGGCGCGGGCGGCCGCCGGTGTCCGGCCAGTCGGCGGGCTCGGTGAGCAGGCGGACGTGTCCGGCGTCCCAGTCGACGTGGGTGGAGGGCGTGTCGACGTGCAGGGTGCGGGGCAGCCGGCCGTGCCGCAGCGCCATCACGGTCTTGATGACGCCGGCGACACCGGCGGCGGCCTGGGTGTGGCCGAGGTTGGACTTCAGGGAGCCGAGCAGCAGCGGGCGTTCGGCGGGCCGGTCCCGGCCGTAGGCGGCGAGGAGGGCCTGGGCCTCGATCGGGTCGCCGAGGGTGGTGCCGGTGCCGTGCGCCTCGACGGCGTCGACGTCCGCGGCGGTGAGGCCGGCGTTGGCGAGAGCCTGTTCGATCACCCGCTGCTGGGCGGGGCCGTTGGGGGCGGTGAGGCCGTTGGAGGCGCCGTCGGAGTTGACGGCGGAGCCGCGGACCACGGCGAGCACGGGGTGGCCGTTGCGGCGGGCGTCGGAGAGGCGTTCCACCAGGAGCAGGCCGACGCCTTCGGACCAGCCGGTGCCGTCGGCGGAGTCGGCGAACGCCTTGCAGCGGCCGTCGGGGGCCAGCCCGCGCTGCCGGCTGAACTCGAACAGCAGGCCGGGGGTGGCCATGACGGCGACGCCGCCGGCCATCGCGAGGTCGCACTCGCCGTTGCGCAGGGCCTGCACCGCCCAGTGCAGGGCGACCAGGGAGGAGGAACAGGCGGTGTCGACGGTGACCGTGGGGCCCTCCAGGCCGAGGACGTAGGAGATGCGGCCGGAGGCGACGGAGGTGGCGTTGCCGGCCAGCATCAGGCCGTGGACGTCCTCGGGCACCTCGACGGGGCCCTGGCCGTAGCCGGAGGCGGCCGCGCCCACGAACACGCCGGTGGCGCTGGACCGCAGGGTCTGCGGCCGGATCCCGGCCCGCTCCAGCAGTTCCCAGGAGGCTTCCAGCAGCAGGCGCTGCTGGGGGTCGGTGGCCAGGGCCTCGCGGGGGCTCATGCCGAAGAAGGCCGCGTCGAAGGCGGCGGCGTCGCGGAGGAAGCCGCCCTGCCGGGTGGAGAAGGTGCCGGGGCGGCCGGGGTCGGGGTCGTAGCGGTCCTCGATGTCCCAGCCGCGGTCCTCGGGAAGTTCGCCGATGGCGTCGCCGCCCTCGTCGACGAGCCGCCACAGGTCCTCGGGGCTGCGGATGTCGCCGGGGAAGCGGCAGCTCATCGCGACGACGGCGATCGGCTCGCGGACCCGGTCCTCCGCCTCGCGCAGCCGGCGGCGGGTCTGCCGCAGTTCGCCCGTGACCCGCTTGAGGTATTCCACGTACTTGTCGTCGTCAGCCACGTGTGTCACTTCCTTGAACCCGGCGGGGCCGGGGCGTCGGGTGCGGTCGGGAGGGCGGCGGGGTCCTCATGCGTCTCCCAGCTCGCGGTCGATCAGGTCGAAGAGGTCGCCCGGTGTCTCGACCCCGGCGAGTTCCTCGTCCTCCTCCACCGGGGCGGGGGCGGGGGCCGCGGGGACCGGTCCGCCCTGCCAGCGGGAGAGCAGCTCCCGCAGCCGGGCGGTGACCCGCTCGCGGTCCTCGCCGTCGACGGACGCGTCCCGCAGGGCGTTCTCCAGGCGGTCCACCTCACCGAGCAGGGCCTGTGCGGTGCCGGGCGGCTCGGGCAGGCCGAGGGCGTCCAGCAGGTGCCGGGCCTGGGCGAGCGGCGTCGGGTGGTCGAAGACCAGCGTGGCGGGCAGCCGCAGGCCGGTGACCGCGCCGAGCCGGTTGCGCAGTTCGACCGCGGTGAGGGAGTCGAAGCCGAGTTCCTTGAAGGTCTGGTCGGGTTCCATCGCGTCGGCCGATCCGTGTCCGAGGACGGCGGCGGCCTGTTCGGCCACCACGTCGAGGAGCAGCTGCTCGCGGTCCGCGGCGGACAGCGGGGCCAGCCGCTCGGCCAGGCCCGGTCCGGCCACCGGAGCGGCCCCGGCCGCCGGGGCGGCGTCGGCGCGGCGGCGGACGGGCGCGCGGACCAGGCCGCGCAGTAGGACCGGCAGGACGTCGTGGTGCTCGCGCAGGGCGGCGGCGTCGAGGTCCATCGGCAGCAGGGCGGCCCGGTCGGAGGCCGACGCGGCGTCCAGCAGGCGCATGCCGCGCTCCGGGCCGAGCGGCACCATGCCGGTGCGGGCGTGCCGTTCCCGGTCGGCGTCGGTGAGTTCGCCGGTCATGCCCGCGTCCGGCAGCCAGGTGCCCCAGGCGAGCGAGACGGCCGGCAGGCCGAGGGCGCGCCGGTGGTGGGCGAAGGCGTCCAGGAAGGCGTTGGCGGCGGAGTAGTTGGCCTGCCCGGCGCCGCCGAAGGTGCCGGCGACGGAGGAGAAGACCACGAACCGGGCCAGGTCCAGGTCGCGGGTCAGCTCGTGCAGGGCGACGACGGCGTCGGCCTTGGGCCGCAGCGCCTCGGCGAGCCGGGCGGGCGTCATCGAGGAGAGGACGCCGTCGGCGAGGACGCCGGCGGTGTGCACGACCGCGGTCAGGGGCCGGTCGGCGGGGACGGTCGCGAGGAGCGAGGCGAGCGCGGCGCGGTCGGCGACGTCGCAGGCGGCGACGGTCACCTCGGCGCCCAGGGCGGCGAGTTCGGCGCGCAGGCCGGCCGCGCCGGGGGTGTCCGGGCCGCGCCGCCCGGCGATCAGCAGGTGCCTGACGCCGTGCTCGGCGACCAGGTGCCGGGCGGTGGCGCGGCCCAGACCGCCGAGGCCGCCGGTGAGCAGCACGGTGCCGTCGGGGTCGGGGGCGGCCGGCACGGTGAGGACGACCTTGCCGACGTGCTTGGCCTGGCTGAGGTACCGGAACGCCTCGGGGGCGCGGCGCACGTCCCACACGGTCATCGGCAGCGGCTCGAGCACCCCCCGGTCGAACAGCTCCGCCAGCTCGCGCAGGATCTCGCCGATCCGGTCGGGTCCGGCCTCGACCAGGTCGAAGGCGCGGTAGCGGACGCCGGGGTGGTCGGCGGCGACCGCGGCCGGGTCGCGGACGTCGGTCTTGCCCATCTCCAGGAAGCGTCCGCCGCGCGGCAGCAGCCGCAGGGAGGCGTCCACGAACTCCCCGGCCAGGGAGTCGAGGACCACGTCGACGCCGCGGCCTTCCGTGGCGGTGCGCAGCCGCTCCTCGAAGCCGAGGTCGCGGGAGGAGGCGAGGTGGCCGTCGTCGAGGCCGGCGGCGCGCAGCGCGTCCCACTTGGCCGGGGACGCGGTGCCGTAGACCTCGGCGCCGAGGTGGCGGGCGAGCTGGACGGCGGCGGAGCCGACACCGCCGGCCGCGGCGTGCACGAGGACGCTCTCGCCGGGTTCCAGGGCGGCGAGGTCGACGAGGCCGTAGTAGGCGGTGAGGTGGGCGATCGGGACGGTGGCGGCCTCCGCGAAGCTCCAGCCCTTCGGAACGGGCGCGACCATGCGCTCGTCGGCGACGGCGACCGGTCCGAAGGCGCCCGCGAACATGCCCATCACACGGTCGCCGGGGGCGACGGAGGTCACGTCGGCGCCGGTCTCGGTGACCACGCCGGCGCCCTCCAGACCGATGGCGGTGGCGTCGCCCGGGTACATGCCGAGCGCGGTGAGGACGTCGCGGAAGTTCACGCCGCAGGCACGCATCGAGATGCGCACCTCGCGCGGGCCGAGCGGGGCGGCGGCCTCCGGGCAGGGGGTGAGCCGCAGGCCCTCCAGGGTGCCCTTGCGCTCGACGCCGAGCCGCCACGGCCCGGTGCCGGGCGGTGGGACGAGGGACCGGTCGGCGGCCAGCGGCACCACCTTCGGCGCGGTCACCGAGCCGTCGTGCAGGGCCAGTTCGAACGCGGTGTCGCCGAGCGCGCCGGGCAGCGCGGCGGCGGAGGCGGCGGTGCCGTCGGTGTCGACGAGGACCAGGCGTCCGGGGTTCTCCGTGCGGGCGGAGCGCACCAGGCCCCAGACGGCGGCCTGGGCCGGGTCCACGGGCCGGGGCCCGGCGGGCACGGCGCCGCGGGTGACGACGGCGAGGCGCGCCGCGGCGAACGCCGGGTCGTCCAGCCACCGCCGGAGGAACGCCAGCACCTCGGCGGTGAGGTCCCGTGCCCGCCGCGCCGGGTCGCCGACGGGCCCGCCGGCGGCCGGGACGGCGTACAGCACGGTGTCCGGGACGAGGGCGGCGTCGGCGAGGGCGTCCGGGCCGGGTACGACGGTGACGGCGTGCCCGGCCTCGCGCAGGGCCGCGGCCAGGTCCCGGGCCTCCGCGGAGCCGATCACCACCCAGTCGGCCGGAGCGGGCGCGCCGGAGGGGGTCACCGGCTGCCAGTCCACTTCGTACAGGCCCCGGCGGCCGGGGCCGCCGACGGTGGACCCGTGGACGTCGCCGGTGAGTTCGCGCAGGGTGAGCGAGCCGACGGAGGCGACGGGGCGGCCGGCCGGGTCGGCGAGTTCGAGGGCGACGGACTCCGGGCCCCGCTGGACCATGCGCACCCGCAGGGCGGAGGCGCCGACGGCGTCCAGCCGGACGTCGTTCCAGGAGAACGGGAGCCGTCCGGCGTCCTCCATCGGCACGAACATCACGGCGTGCAGGGCGGCGTCGAGCAGCGCCGGGTGCAGGTCGAAGGCGTCGGCGGCGGGGTCGGCGCCGTCGGGCAGGCGGACCTCGGCGAAGACCTCCTCGCCGCGCGTCCACACCCGGGTCAGCCCCTGGAAGAGCGGGCCGTAGAGGTGGCCGCGGTCGGCGAACGCCTCGTAGAAGCCGTCCAGCGGCACCTCCTCGCCGTCCCGGGGAGGCCAGGCGGTGAAGTCGTACGACGGTGCGGGGAAGGGGCCGGCGGAGGCCGGTCCGGTGGCGGTGAGCAGGCCGCTGACGTGCAGCGTCCACGGGGCGTCGGGGTCGGCGTCGTCCGGGCGGCCGTGCACGGTCAGCGCCCGGGCGCCGCCGGCGTCGGGCGCCTCGACGCGGACCTGCACCTGGACTCCGCCGTGGGCGGGCAGGGCGAGCGGGGTCAGGATGGTCAGCTCGGCGACGTGCTCGCAGCCGGTCCGCGCCCCGGCGTGCAGGGCGAGGTCGAGGAAGCCGGTGGCCGGGAACAGGGCGGTGCCGGTGAGGGCGTGCTCCTTCAGCCAGGGGCTGGAGTGCAGGGACAGGCGGCCGGTGAACAGGTGGGTGTCGCCGTCCGCGAGGGCGACGGCCGCGCCCAGCAGCGGGTGGCTGCTGGTGCCGAGGCCGGCGGCGGTGACGTCGCCGAGCGGGGCGGGCGGGCGCGGCCAGAACCGGCGGCGCTGGAAGGGGTAGGTGGGCAGCTGCACGACGCGGGCGCCGGTGCCGTCGAAGAGGCGGGGCCAGTCGACGTCCACGCCCTTGGCGAAGGCGCGGGCGAGGGCGTCGAGCAGGGCGTCGGCCTCGTCGCGGTCCTTGCGCAGCGACGGGACGAACAGGAGGTCGCCGGTGTCCTCGGCGAGGCAGTTCTGGGCGAGGGCGGTCAGGGTGCCGTCGGGGCCGATCTCCCAGAACCGGTCGGCTCCGTGCGCGGCGAGCCAGGCGACGCCGTCGTGGAAGCGGACCGCCTCGCGGACGTGGCGGACCCAGTACTCGGGGTCCTGCAGTTCGCCGGGGGCGGCGGCCCGCCCGGTGACGTGGGAGATCACGGCCATCCGGGGCGGGGCGTAGGCGATGCCGGCGGCGACCTCGCGGAAGGCGTCGAGCATGGGGTCCATCAGCGGCGAGTGGAAGGCGTGGCTGACGCGCAGCCGGGTGGTGCGGCGGCCGCCTGCGGCGAGTTCGGCGGCCACCTCGGCGACCGCGGCCTCGGCGCCCGAGATGACGACGGCGCGCGGCCCGTTGACGGCGGCGATGCCCGCGTCGGCGCGGCCGGCGAGCAGCGGCAGCACCTCGTCCTCGGCCGCCTCGACGGCGAACATCGCGCCGCCCGGAGGGAGTTCCTGCATGAGCCGGCCGCGGGCGGCGACCAGGGCGCAGGCGTCCGGCAGGGACATGACGCCGGCCACGTGGGCGGCGGCGATCTCGCCGACGGAGTGGCCGGCGACGAAGTCGGGCCGGACGCCCCAGGCTTCGAGGAGGCGGTAGAGCGCGACCTCGACGGCGAACAGGGCGGGCTGCGCCCATCGGGTCTGGTCGATCCGCTCGGCGTCGTCGCCGAGGACGACGGCGCGCAGGTCGTCGCCGAGGTGGGCGCAGACGGCGTCGAAGGCGTCGGCGAACACCGGGAAGGCGGCGTGCAGTTCGCGGCCCATGCCGGGGCGCTGGGAGCCCTGTCCGGAGAAGAGGAAGGCGGTCTTCCCTTCGCCGCGGTGGGTGCCCGTGACGGTGTGCGGTCCCCTCTCGCCGTCGGCGAGGAGCCGCAGTCCGTCGGTGAGGGCGGCGCGGTCGGCGCCGAGCACGACGGCCCGGTGTTCGAAGGCGGTGCGGGTCGCGGTCAGGGACAGGCCGAGGTCGGCCGCGGTGTGGCCGGGGTTCCGCCCGGCGTGGGCGAGGAGCTGGGCGGCCTGGGCGCGCAGCGCGTCGCGGCTGCGGGCGCTGAGGACCCAGGGCAGGGTGCCGTGGGCGGCGGCCGGGCCCTCGGCCGTGTCGGCGGCGGGCTGGGCGGGGGCGGGTTGTTCGGGTGCGGCCTCGAGGACGACGTGCGCGTTGGTGCCGCTGATCCCGAAGGACGACACCCCCGCGCGCCGTGGCCGGTCCCCGGGCACGGTCCACTCCCGCGCCCCGGTCAGCAGCTCGACCGCGCCCTGGTCCCAGTCCACGTGCGAGGACGGCGCGTCCACGTGCAGCGTCGCCGGCAGCACACCGTGCCGCATCGCCAGCACCATCTTCATCACGCCCGCCACACCGGCACCCGCCTGCGTGTGACCGATGTTGGACTTCACCGACCCCAAATACAGCGGACGCTCCGCGTCGTGCTCCCGCCCGTAGGTGGCGAGCAGGGCCTGCGCCTCGATCGGGTCGCCCAGCCGCGTGCCCGTGCCGTGCGCCTCCACCGCGTCCACCTCCGCCGCCGACAGCCCCGCGTCCGCGAGCGCGGCCCGGATCACCCGCTGCTGGGAGGGGCCGTTGGGCGCGCTCAGCCCGTTGGACGCGCCGTCCTGGTTCACCGCCGAGCCGCGCACCACCGCCAGCACCGGGTGCCCCTTGGCGCGCGCGTCCGACAGCCGCTCCACCAGCAGCAGACCGCCGCCCTCGGAGAACCCGGTCCCGTCCGCCGCGTCCGCGAACGCCTTGCACCGGCCGTCCGCCGCCAGCCCCTGCTGCCGGCTGAAGTCCACGAACAGACCCGGCGTCGACATCACGGTGATGCCGCCCGCCAGGGCCAGGTCGCACTCCCCCGCGCGCAGCGACCGCACGGCCAGGTGCAGGGCCACCAGGGACGCGGAGCAGGCGGTGTCGACGGTGACCGCCGGACCCTCCAGGCCGAAGGTGTACGACAGCCGGCCGGAGACGACGCTGGCGGCGTTGCCGGTCAGCATGTAGCCCTCGAAGTCCTCGCCGGACGCGGCCAGCATGCCGGTGTAGTCCTGGCCGTTGGTGCCGGCGAAGACGCCGGTGCGGCTGCCGCGCAGCGCGCGCGGGTCGATCCCGGCCCGCTCGAACGTCTCCCACGCCATCTCCAGCAGCAGCCGCTGCTGCGGGTCCATGGCGAGGGCCTCCCGCGGCGAGATGTTGAAGAAGGCCGGGTCGAAGGCGGCGGCGTCGCTGAGGAAGCCGCCGGTGCGGGTGGCGACGGTGCCCGCCCTGCCGGGCTCCGGGTCGAAGAGGGCGCCGAGGTCCCAGCCGCGGTCCTCGGGGAAGGGCACCAGGGCCTCCTCGCCGGCCAGCAGCATGTCCCACAGCTGTTCGGGGGTGTGCACGCCGCCGGGGAAGCGGCAGCCCATGGCCACGACGGCGATGGGGTCCTCCGCGGCGGGGGCGCGGTGGACGGCGTCGGCCGCGGCCGGGGCGACGGTGTCGCCGGTGCCCGTGTCCGCGGCGATCCGGGCGAGCAGGAAGCCGGCCAGGTCCCGGCAGGTGGGGTGGTCGAAGACGAGCGTGCTGGGCAGGCGCAGGCCGGTGATGCGGCTCATGCCGTTGCGCAGTTCGACCGCGCTGAGCGAGTCGATGCCCAGGTCGGTGAAGGGCCGGGCGGGGTCGACCGCGTCGGCGGAGGGGTGGCCGAGGACGCCGGCGACATGGCCCCGCACGACGTCCAGGACGGCGTCCGCCCGCTCGTACTCGGGCAGGGCGTTCACATGGGCGTGGAGCGAGGAGATCCCGGCGGTGCCGGGTCCGGAGTCGTGGTGGGCGGCGTCCAGGGCCCGGCGGGCGGCGGGCAGTTCGTCCAGCAGGTGGCTGGGCCGGGGCGCGGTGAACGAGGGCGCGTAGGTGTCCCAGCGCAGGTCGGTCACGACGACGTGGGTGTCGCCGAGGTCGAGGGCCCGGCCGAGGGCCCGGCAGGCGGTGCCGGTGTCCATGGGGTGGACGCCGTGGCGGCGCATGCGTCCGCCCGCCGCGTCGCCGACCATGCCGCCGTCGGCCCACAGGCCCCAGGAGACGGCCGTGGCGGGCAGGCCCGCGGCCCGGCGTTCGGCGGCGAGGGCGTCGAGGTAGGCGTTGCCCGGGGCGTAGTTGCCGAGTCCGGCGCCGCCGAGGACGCCGGCGGTGGAGGAGAACAGGACGAAGGCGGACAGGTCCAGGTCGCGGGTGAGGTCGTGCAGGACGCGGGCGGCGGTGGCCTTGCCGTGCAGGACGCCGGCCATCCGCTCGGGGGTGAGGGAGTCGATCACGCCGTCGTCGAGGACGCCCGCCGCGTGGAAGACGGCGTCCAGTGGCTGGTCGGCCGGCAGGCCGGCGAGCAGTTCGGCGAGGGCGGTGCGGTCGGCGGCGTCGCAGGCGGCGAGGGTGACGTCGACGCCGCGGGCGGCGAGTTCGTCGCGCAGTTCGGTGGCGCCGGGCGCGTCGGCTCCGCGGCGGCCGGCCAGCACCAGGCGGGTGGCGCCGCGCTCGGCGAGCCAGCGGGCGACGTGCCGGCCGAGGGCTCCGGTGCCGCCGGTGACCAGGACGGTGCCGCCCGGCCGCCAGGGCTCGGCCGGTTCGGCGGTGCCGGGGGCGTGCACCAGGCGGCGGCCGAAGGCGCCGGCCGCGCGCAGCGCGATCTGGTCCTCCCGGCCCGGGTCGGCGAGGAGGGCGGCCAGCCGGGTGCCGGTGCGCGCGTCGAGGTCGGCGGGCAGGTCGATCAGGCCGCCCCAGCGGTCGGAGTGTTCCAGGGCGGCGACCCGGCCGAAGCCCCAGACCAGGGCCTGGGCGGGTACGGGGGCGGGGTCGGCGGTGCCGACCGCGACCGCGCCGCGGGTGGCGCACCACAGGGGGGCGCCGGCACCGAGGTCGCCGAGGGCCTGCACGAGGGCGAGGGTCGTGGCGAGACCGACGGGGACGCCCGGGAGGCCGGGGTGGTCGCGGGTGTCGAGGGCGAGCAGGGACAGCACTCCGGCGGGCCGGTCGGTGTCGTCGGCGGTGCCGGCCGCGAGCAGGGCGGCGATCGCGGCGCGGTCGGGTGCGCCGTCGGGCAGGGCGATCCGGCGGACGGTACGGGCGCCGCCCGCGGTGAGGGCGTCGGCGACGTGGTCGGCGGTGGCGTCCTGCCCGGCCTCGGCGGCGGGGGCGAGGAGCAGCCAGGTGCCGGTGAGGGCGGCGGCGCCGAGGGGGAGGGGGCTGAAGGAGACGGCGTAGCGCAGGGCGTCGGCACCGGCGCGTTCGCGTCCGGCGCGCCGCCACCGGGACAGTGCGGGCACCAGGCTGCTCAGCGGGGCGTCGGCGGTCAGGCCGAGGGTGTCGGCGAGGCCCTGCGGGTCCTCCTGTTCCACGCTCTCCCAGAAGCGGGCCTCGACGGGGTCGGCGTCCGGGGAGCCGCCCGCGGCGTCGGCCGCGGCGCCCTCGCGCACGGCGGGCCAGTAGCGGCGGTGCTCGAAGGGGTAGGTGGGCAGGTCGGTGCGGACGGCGCCGGTGCCGGCGAACACGGTGGCGAAGTCGACGTCCACGCCGTGCAGGTGGGCTTCGGTGAGCGCGGTGAGGAACTGGCGCAGGCCGCCCTGGTCCCGGCGGAGCGAGCCGAGGACGGCGCCGTCGACGCCGGCCGCGTCGAGGCTGTCGCGCAGTCCGACGGCGAGCACCGGGTGCGGGCCGACCTCGATGAAGGTGCGGTGGCCGGCGGCGATCAGGCCGCGCACGGCTTCCTCGAAGCGGACGGTCTCCCGCAGGTTGGTGTACCAGTAGCCGGCGTCCAGGGCGGTGGTGTCCAGCCAGTCGCCGGTCAGGGAGGAGCGGAAGGGGATCTCGCTCTCGCGGGGCTCGATGCCGGCCAGGGCGTCCCGGACGGTGTCCTCGATCTGCTCGACCTGCGGGGAGTGCGAGCCGTAGTCGACGTTGACCTTGCGGGCGCGCACGCCGTCCGCGACGAGCGCGGCGTGCATCTCCTCCAGCGCGCCGGCCTCGCCGGAGACGACAGAGGAGGACGGGCCGTTGACGGCGGCCAGGGCGAGACGGCCGTGCCAGGGAGCCAGGCGGGCGCGGGTGTCGTCGGCGCTCAGCGGCACGGACATCATGCCGCCGGTGCCGGCGATGCGGGTCAGGGCGCGGCTGCGCAGGGCGACGACGCGGGCACCGTCCTCCAGGGACAGCGCGCCGGCCGCGCAGGCGGCGGCGATCTCGCCCTGGGAGTGGCCGACCACGGCGGCGGGGCGGATCCCGTGGGCCCGCCACAGGGCGGCGGTGGAGACCATCACGGCCCACAGGGCGGGCTGGACGACGTCGACGCGGCCGAGGTCGGCGGCGTCCTCGTCGCCGCGCAGCACGGCGCTCAGCGACCAGTCGACGTACGGGGCGAGGGCCTGCTCGCAACGCTCGATCCACTGGGCGAACTCCGGTGACCCGGCGAGGAGTTCGCGGCCCATGCCCGCCCACTGGGCGCCCTGGCCGGGGAAGACGAGGACGGGCTCGGCACCGCCCGGCACGGCGTCGGCGAGCAGGGCGGGCGCGGTGAGCGGCCCGTCGGCCGCCAGCGCGGCGAGCGTCTCGTCGAGGCCGCCGGCGCCGTCGGCGAGGACGGCGGCCCGGTGGGTGAAGGCGGCGCGGCCCACGGCGAGGGTGTAGGCGAGGTCGGTGAGCGGGGTGCCGGGCCGGGTGCGCAGGTGGGTGCGGAGCCGGGCGGCCTGCGCGCGCAGCGCGGCGGGGGTGCGGGCGGACAGCAGGACGGGGACGGCGGGCAGTTCGGTCGTGGCGGGCGGCCGCGCGCTCGCGTCGTCGGGGGCCTGCTCGACGATGACGTGGGCGTTGGTGCCGCTCATGCCGAACGAGGACACGCCGGCGCGGCGGGGGCGGCCGGTGTCGGGCCAGGGCCGTTCCTCGGTGAGGAGTTCGACGCGGCCGGCGCTCCAGTCGACGTGCGGGGTGGGGTTCTCGGCGTACAGGGTGCGGGGCAGGACGCCCTCGCGCAGCGCCGTCACCATCTTGATGACGCCTCCGACGCCGGCGGCGGCCTGGCTGTGCCCGATGTTCGACTTCAGCGAGCCGATCCACAGCGGGCGGTCCTCGGCGCGGCCTTGGCCGTAGGCGGCGATGAGGGCCTGTGCCTCGATGGGGTCGCCGAGGGTGGTGCCGGTGCCGTGCGCCTCGACGGCGTCCACGTCCTGCGGGGTCAGGCCGGCGGCGGCGAGGGCCTGGCGGATGACGCGCTGCTGCGAGGGGCCGTTGGGGGCGGTCAGGCCGTTGGAGGCGCCGTCCTGGTTGAGGGCGCTGCCGCGGATGACGGCGAGGACCTGGTGGCCGTTGCGCCGGGCGTCGGAGAGCCGTTCGAGGACGACCACGCCGACGCCCTCGGCCCAGCTGGCGCCGTCGGCGTCCGCGGAGAAGGGCTTGCAGCGGCCGTCGGGGGCGAGGGCGCGCTGGCGGCTGAACTCGATGAGGGAGCCCGGCGTCGACATCACGGTGACGCCGCCGGCCAGGGCGAGCGAGCACTCGCCCTGGCGCAGGGACTGCGCGGCGAGGTGCAGGGCGACCAGGGAGGAGGAGCAGGCGGTGTCGACGGAGACGGCCGGGCCCTCCAGGCCGAGGGCGTAGGAGATGCGGCCGGACAGGACGCTGGGCGAGTTGCCGGTGCCGACGTAGCCCTCGAAGTTGTCGTCGGAGGCGGCGAGGATGGTGACGTAGTCCTGGTAGGTGACGCCGGCGAAGACGCCGGTGTCGGAGCCGCGGGCGCCGGCCGGGTCGACGCCGGCCCGCTCCAGGGCCTCCCAGGAGACCTCGAGCAGCAGGCGCTGCTGCGGGTCCATGGCGAGGGCCTCGCGCGGGGAGATGCCGAAGAAGGCGGGGTCGAAGCGGCTTGCGTCGTGCAGGAAGCCGCCCTCACGGGTGTAGACGGTGCCGGGGTGGTCGGGGTCGGGGTGGTGGAGCCGCTCGGGGTTCCAGTTGCGGTCGGTGGGCAGCGGCGAGATGCCGTCCGCTCCGGCGCGCACCAGGTCCCACAGGTCCTCGGGGCTGTTGACGCCGCCGGGGTAGCGGCAGGCCATGCCGACGACGGCGATCGGGTCGTCGTCGACGGGGCGCCGGGCCGTGACCGCGGGGGTGTCCGCGCTCGCGGTGCCGAAGAGGTCGTCGGCGAGGTGTGCGGCGAGCGCGGCGGGGGTGGGGTGGTCGAAGACGAGGGTGGCGGGCAGGGTGACGCCGAGGGCGGCGCTGAGGCCGTTGCGCAGTTCCACGGCGGTGAGCGAGGTCAGGCCGAGGTCGGTGAAGGGCCGGGCGGGCTCGATCTCGTCGGCGCCGGCGTGGCCGAGGACGGCCGCGGTGCGGTCGCGGACGGTGGCGAGCAGGGTGCGGGCGCGTTCGGCGGCGGGCCTGGCGGCCAGCCGTTCCAGCGGGCTGCCGGCGGGCCGGGGGCGGGCGGCGGCGCGGCGGCGGGCGGGTTCGGCCGCCGGGGCCGGCTCCCGCGTGGTGGCCGTGGTGGCGGACGTGACGCCGGGTACCGGGCGCAGCAGCAGCGAGCCGATCTGCAGGACGGGGTCGCCGACCGCGTCGGCCGCGGTCAGGGCGAGGGTGTCGGGGCCGGTGCGCTCGAGCCGGACCCGCAGGGTGGTGGCGCCGGTGGCGTGGAGGCGGACGGTTCCGGCGGAGAACAGCACGCGTCCGTCACCGAGGCCGTCGAACACGCCGAGGCCCAGCGGGTGCAGGGCGGCGTCCAGGAGGGCCGGGTGCAGGTCGTGGCGGGCGGCCTCGTCGGCGGCCGAGGCGGGCAGGGCGACCTCCGCGTACACCGCCGTGTCGTCCCGCCAGGCGGCCAGCAGTCCCTGGAAGACGGGCCCGTGGTCCAGACCGGCCTCGCGCAGCCGCGGGTACAGGCCGTCGGTGGACAGCTCCTGCGCTCCGGGCGGGGGCCAGGCCGTGAGGTCGTGGACGGGGGCGGATCCGGCGTCGGTGCCGGCGGTGAGGACGCCGCCCGCGTGCCGGGTCCAGCCGGCGGTGGCGTCGGCGGCGGCGCGGGCGTACACGCCGAAGGGGCGGTCGCCGCGGGCGTCGGGGGCCTCGACGCGGATCTGCAGGGCGACGCCGCCGTGCTCGGGCAGCGGCAGCGGGCTCTCCAGGACCAGTTCGCGGACCTGGGGCCGGCCCGTGACGGCACCGGCGTGCAGGGCCAGGTCGAGGAAGGCGGTGCTCGGCAGGACGGCGGTTCCGCCGAGCCGGTGCGCGGCGAGCCAGCCGTTGCCGTCGGCGGTCAGCCGGCCGGTCAACAGCAGGGTGTCGTCGGCCGCGGACGGGACGACCGCGGCGAGCAGCGGGTGGTCGGCGGCGACGAGTCCGGCGGCGGCCGGGTCGCCGGCCGCGGCGGTGGGCTCGATCCAGTACGGGCGGTGCTGGAAGGCGTAGGTGGGCAGTTCCACCGGGCGGGAGCCGGGGGCGGTGGCGGCGAGCAGGGCGTGCCAGTCGACCGGGACGCCCCGGGTGTGCAGGGCGCCGGCGGCCGTCAGCAGGGTCTCGGTCTCGTCCCGGTCCTCGCGCAGCGCGGGCACGGCGAGCGGGGCGGTGCCCTGCCAGGCGGTCTGGGCGAGGGCGGTCAGGGTGGCGTCGGGCCCGAGTTCCACGAGGTGGGCGGTGCCCAGCTCCTCGAGGGCGGCGACGGCGTCGGCGAAGCGCACGGTGTGCCGGACGTGCCGTACCCAGTACTCGGGGACGGTCAGTTCGCCGGGGGCGGCGGGCCGGCCGGTGAGGCCGGAGACGAGCGGGACGCGCGGTTCGGCGTACGCGACGGTGCCGGCGACCGCGCGGAAGTCGTCGAGCATCGCCTCCATGTGCGGCGAGTGGAAGGCGTGGCCGACGCGGAGCCTTCTCGTCCTGCGGCCCAGCGCGGCGAAGTGGCCGGCGACGGCGTCGGCCGCGTCCGCGTCCCCGGCGACCACGACCGAGCGGGGACCGTTGACGGCGGCGAGCGACAGGGCGTCCTCGCGGCCGGCGAGCAGCGGCAGCACCTCCTCCTCGGCGGCCTCCACGGCGATCATGGCGCCGCCCTCGGGCAGGGCCTGCATCAGCCGGCCGCGGGCGGCGACCAGACGGCACGCGTCGGGCAGGGAGAACACCCCGGCCACGTGGGCGGCGGCCAGCTCGCCGACGGAGTGGCCGATGAGGTGGGTGGGCCGTACGCCGAAGGACTCCAGCAGCCGGTGGAGGGCGACCTCGACGGCGAACAGGGCCGGCTGGGCGTACTCGGTGCGGTTCAGGACGCCGGCGTCGGCGTCCGCCATGACCTCGGCGAGCGGACGCGGCAGCAGGCCGTCGAAGTGCCCGCACACGCTGTCGAGGGCATCGGCGTAGGCCGGGAAGGCGTCGTACAGGGCGCGGCCCATGCCGGGGCGCTGGGTGCCCTGTCCGGCGAAGAGGAAGGCCGTGTCGCCCCGGGTGAGGGTGTCACCGGTGACGACGCCGGGGGCGTTCCGGCCCTCGGCGAGCGCGGCGAGGGCGGTCAGCAGCGCGTCGCGGCCGGTGCCGGTGACGACGGCGCGGTGCTCCAGGTGAGCCCGGGTGAGCGCCAGGGCGTGGGCCACGTCCGCCGGGTGCGGTCCGGGGCGGTCCTCCAGGTGGGCGAGGAGCCGGGCCGCCTGGTCGCGCAGCGCGGCCGGGCTGCCCGCGGACAGCGCCCACGGGACGGCGCGTTCGGTGCGCCCGGCGGGGCGGGCCGGGGCGGCGGGCCCGGCGGGCGGTTCGGCGACGATGACGTGGGCGTTGGTGCCGGAGACGCCGAAGGCGGAGACACCGGCGCGTCGGGGGCGGTCGCCGGCGGGCCAGGCGACGGGTTCGTCCAGCAGCCGGACGTGCCCGGCGGACCAGTCGACGCGCGAGGAGGGCCGCTCGGCGTGCAGGGTGCGCGGGAGGGTGTTCTCCCGCAGGGCGAGGACCATCTTGATGAGGCCGACGGCTCCGGCGGCGGCCTGGGTGTGGCCGAGGTTGGACTTGGCGGAGCCCAGCCACAGCGGGCGGTCCGCGGGCCGGTCCTGGCCGTAGGCGGCCAGGACCGCCTGCGCCTCGATGGGGTCGCCGAGGGTGGTGCCGGTGCCGTGCGCCTCCACCGCGTCCACGTCGGCCGGGGAGAGCCCGGCCGACGCCAGGGCCTGGCGGATGACGCGCTGCTGCGAGGGTCCGTTGGGGGCGGTCAGACCGTTGGAGGCGCCGTCCTGGTTGACGGCGGTGCCCTCGACGACGGCGAGGACCGGGTGGCCGTTGCGGCGCGCGTCGGAGAGCCGTTCGACGACCAGGACGCCGACGCCCTCGGCCCAGCCGGTGCCGTCGGCGTCGTCGGAGAACGCCTTGCAGCGGCCGTCGGGGGCGAGGCCGCCCTGGAGGCTGAACTCGACGAACGCCCCCGGGTCGGCCATGACGGTGACGCCGCCGGCCAGGGCGAGGTCGCACTCGCCGGAGCGCAGCGACTGCACGGCGAGGTGCAGGGCGACCAGCGAGGAGGAGCAGGCCGTGTCGACGGTGACGGCCGGGCCCTCGAGGCCGAGGGTGTAGGCGACGCGGCCGGAGATCACGCTGCCGGCCTGGCCGGTGAGCAGGTGCCCGCCGAGTCCTTCGGGGACCTCGGTGAGACCGGTGGCGTAGCCGGAGCTGCCGGCGCCGACGAAGACGCCGGTGCGGGAGCCCTTCAGCGCGGTGGGGGCGACGCCGGCGCGCTCCAGCGCCTCCCAGGAGGTCTCCAGGAAGAGCCGCTGCTGCGGGTCGAGGGCCCGGGCCTCGCGGGGACTGATGCCGAAGAACGCGGCGTCGAACGCGGAGGCGTCGGCGAGGAATCCGCCGCGGCGGGTGTCGCTGGCCTCCAGCAGGGCCGCGAGGTCCCAGCCGCGGTCCCGGGGGAACCCGCCGACGGCGTCGCCGCCGGACGCCAGCAGCTCCCACAGCCGGTCGGGGCCGTCGACGCCGCCGGGCAGCCGGCAGCCCATGCCGACGATGACGACCGGGTCGGTGCCGGTGGCCGCCGGGGCCGTCTCCGACCGCTGCTCCCCCGTCCCGTACATCCGGTCGCGCAGGTGGGCGGCGACGGCGGCCGGGGTCGGGTGGTCGAAGACGAGGGTGGTGGGCAGGGCGACGCCGGTCTCGGCGGTGAGGTCGTCGCGCAGTTCGACGGCGGTGAGCGAGTCGAAGCCCATGTCGCGGAAGGCACGCCCCTCGGCGACGGCGGCCGGGTCGGCGTGGCCGAGCGCGACGGCGGCGCGGCGGCGCACCAGCTCCAGCAGGACGGCGTCACGCTCCTCGGCGGACAGCGGGTCGAGCCGGTCGCGCAGTGCGCCGCCCGCGGTGGTGGCGGACGCGGTGGCGACGGGGCCGGTGGCGGCCGGCGCGGCGGCCCCGGGCAGGCCGGCGAGCAGGGGGCTCGGGCGGCCGGTGGTGAACGCGGGCGCGAACCGGGCCCAGTCGACGTCGGCGACGACGACGGCGGTGTCGCGGGCGGCGAGTGCGCGGCCGAGCGCGGTGAGCGCCGCGTCGGGGTCGAGCGGGCGCAGCCCGCGGCGGCGCAGCGTCTCCTGCGCCCGCGGGCCGGCGGCCATGCCGGTGCCGTCCCAGGGGCCCCAGGCGACGGCGGTGCCGGGCAGACCCCGGGCGCGGCGGCGCTCCACCAGGGCGTCGAGGTGGGCGTTGGCGGCGGCGTACGCGGCCTGTCCGCCGCTGCCCCACACACCGGCGACGGAGGAGAACACGACGAACGCCGACAGGTCGCTGTCACGGGTGAGGGCGTCGAGGTGGTCGGCCGCGTCGGCCTTGGCGCGCAGGACGGCGGCGAGCCGGTCCGGCGTGCAGCCGGTGATCACGTCGTCGTCGAGGACGCCGGCGGCGTGCACCACGGCGTCGACGGGGTGCGCGGCCAGCAGCCGGGCGACGGCGTCGCGGTCGCCCGTGTCGCAGGCGACGACGGTGACCTTCGCGCCGAGCCGGGCGAGGTCGGCGCGCAGGGTGTCGGCACCGGGCGCGTCGGGCCCGCGACGGCTGGTGAGGACCAGCTCGCGGGCGCCGCGTTCGACGACCCAGCGGGCGACGCGGGAGCCGAGGGCACCGGTGCCGCCGGTGACGAGGACGCGCCGGGGCGCGGTCCACTCCTCGGTCGCGGCGGGCGCCGGAGCGGGGACGAGGCGGCGGGCGTGGGCGGTGCCGCCGCGGACGGCGACCTGGTCCTCGGTCCGGGCGACCAGGACGGCGGAGGCGCGGGCGAGGGCACGGCGGTCCGGCCGGGCGGGCAGGTCGAGCAGCCCGCCCCAGCGGTCGGGGTGCTCCAGCGCGGCGACCCGCCCGAGCCCCCACACGGCGGCGGCGGCCGGCTCGACCACGGCCTCCGTACCACCGCCGACGGCGACGGCACCGTTGGTCAGCAGCCACAGCGGCGCGGTGAGCCCGGCGTCGCCGTGGGCCTGCACGACGGCCAGGGCCGCACCGACGCCGGGCAGGCAGGAGAGCACGCCGGCGACCGGGTCACCCTCGGCGGCCTCGGCGAGCAGCCCGGCCAGCACGGTCCGGTCGGCCTCCGCGGGGCAGGCCAGGCGCTCGATCCGGGGCAGGAACTCCTCGATGCCGCTGAGCGCACGGTCGTCCCCGGCCCCGGCCTGGAGCAGCAGCCACCGTCGGGTGTCCGGACCGTTCTGGGCGGCGGCGCCGTCGAGGCGCTGCCAGCGGATGCGGTAGCGCCAGGAGTCGGCGGTGAGCCGTTCCGTCGTGGCGCGCCGCCAGGAGGACAGCGCCGGCAGCACGGTGCCGAGGGTGGTGTCGTCCAGGTGCAGCGCGTCGGCGAGTTCGCGGGTGTCACCGCGCTCGACGGCCTGCCAGAAGGCGTCCTCGGCGGGCCCGGCGGACGCCGCGGTCCCGGCCGCCCGGTCGTCGGCACGGCGCGGTTCGGGCCAGTACCAGCGGCGCTGGAACGCGTAGGTGGGCAGCGGGACGATGCCGGCGGCTTCGGCGGCACCGAACACCGCGGCCCAGTCCACCCGCGCGCCCGTCGTGTGCAGGGTCGCGAGGGCGGCGGTCAGGGCGTCCGCCTCGGACCGGTCCTTGCGCTGCACGGCCACGCAGACCGGGTCGCCGGCGTCGCCGAGGACGGAGCGGGTGAGGGCGGTGAGGGTGGCGTCGGGGCCGACCTCCACGAACCGGGTGACGCCCTCCGCCGCGAGGGTGGTGACGCCGTCGGCGAACCGGACCGCCTCACGGACGTGGCGCACCCAGTACTCGGCGGTGGTCAGCTCGTCGTCCGTCGCGAGCCGGCCGGTGACGTGGGAGACGACCGGGAGGGCGGGGGCGGTGTAGGTGATGCCCTCGGCGACCCGGCGGAAGGCGTCCAGCATCGGTTCCATCAGGGGTGAGTGGAAGGCGTGCGACACGCGCAGGCGGGTGGTGCGGCGGCCCTGTGCGGCCAGCGCGGCGGCCACCTCGGACACGGCCCCTTCGTCGCCCGCGATCACCACGGCGCGGGGGCCGTTGACCGCGGCCACCGACGCCTCGCGCCCCTTGAGCAGGGGCAGCACCTCGTCCTCGGCGGCCTCCACCGCCACCATCGCCCCGCCCGACGGCAGCGCCTGCATGAGCCGGCCCCGCGCTGCCACGAGCGTGCAGGCGTCCTCCAGGGACAGCACCCCGGCCACGTGCGCGGCCGCGATCTCGCCGATGGAGTGCCCGCCGACGAAGTCCGGGCGCACGCCCCAGGACTCCAGCAGCCGGAACAACGCCACCTCGACCGCGAACAGGGCGGGCTGCGTCCACTCCGTACGCGCCAGACGCTCCGCGTCACCGCCGAAGACGACGTCCCTCAGCTCGCCGCCGACGTGCGCGCACACCGCGTCGAAGGCCTCCGCGAACACCGGGAACGCCGCATACAGCTCCCGCCCCATACCGGGGCGCTGCGCCCCCTGACCCGAGAACAGGAACGCCGTGCGGCCCTCGGTGACGGTGCCGACGGTGACCTGGGCAGTGGGTTCACCGGCTGCCAACTCGGCCAGACCGGTCAGCAGTTCCTCGCGGGAACGGCCTCGCACGACGGCGCGGTTCTCGAAGGGGGTACGGGTGGTGGCCAGCGCCGAGGCGATCCGCAGTGAGTCGGCATCGGGGGCCGAGCGTACGGCGTCGAGCAGCCGGGCGGCCTGCGCGCGCAGCGCATCGGCACCGCGCCCGGACAGCGCCCAGGGGATCACGGGCAGGACCGCGAGGTCGGCCGGGGCGGTCGTCTCCTGCGGGGCTTGTTCGAGGATGACGTGGGCGTTGGTGCCGCTCAGCCCGAAGGAGGAGACACCTGCCCTGCGGGGCCGGTCGACCGACGGCCACTCCTGGCGCTCGGTGACCAGTCGCACGGCGCCCGCCGACCAGTCCACCCGCGAGGACGGCGCATCCACGTGCAGCGTCGCCGGCAGCACACCGCGCCGCAGCGCCTCCACCATCTTGATCACACCGGCCACCCCCGCCGCCGCCTGCGTGTGACCCAGGTTCGACTTCACCGACCCCAGCCACAAAGGGCGCTCGCGGTCCTGGCCGTAGGTGGCCAGCAGCGCCTGCGCCTCGATCGGATCCCCCAGCCGGGTCCCCGTCCCGTGCGCCTCCACCGCGTCCACGTCCGCCGCCGACACCCCCGCGTCCGCCAGCGCCGCGCGGATCACCCGCTGCTGCGACGGACCGTTCGGCGCCGTCAACCCGTTCGACGCACCGTCCTGGTTCACCGCCGAACCCCGCACCACCGCCAGCACCCGACGACCGTTCGCCTGCGCGTCGGACAGCCGCTCCACCAGCAGCACACCGACACCCTCACCCCACCCGGTCCCGTCCGCCCCCTCCGCGAACGCCTTGCACCGGCCGTCCCCCGCCAGACCCCCCTGACGGGCGAACTCCACGAAGGCACCCGGCGTCGACATCACCGTCACCCCGCCCGCCAGCGCCAGATCGCACTCCCCCCGCCGCAGCGACTGCACCGCCAGATGCAACGCCACCAACGACGACGAGCACGCCGTGTCCACCGTGACCGCCGGCCCCTCCAGCCCCAGCACATAGGCCAGACGACCGGACATCACACTCGCCGCGTTGCCCGTGCCCACGTACCCGCCGAAGTCACCCTCCGCCACACCCAACAAGGCCGGATAGTCCTGCCCGTTGGTCCCCGCGAACACCCCCACCCGAGCCCCGCGCAACGACCCCGGATCGACACCCGCCCGCTCCACCGCCTCCCACGACGACTCCAGCAACAACCGCTGCTGCGGATCCATCGCCACCGCCTCACGCGGCGAGATCCCGAAGAACTCCGCGTCGAAGGCGCCGACGCCGTCGAGGAAGCCTCCGCTCGCGGTGTGGGCGGCGTAGGGGTTGTCCGGATCGGGGTTGAAGAGCCGGTCGAGGTCCCAGCCGCGGTCGGCGGGGAAGTCGGTGATGCCGTCGCGCCCTTCCTCCAGCAGCGCCCACAGGCTCTCCGGAGAGTCGACACCGCCGGGGAAACGGCAGGCCATCCCGACGATCGCCACCGGCTCGTCGGTGACGGTGACCGCGGCGGCGGTCGTCGCGGCGGTGCCGGTGCCGCCGAAGAGCTCGTCGTGGAGGTGGGCGGCGAGGGCCCGCGGGGTCGGGTGGTCGAACACCACCGTCGTCGGGAGGGCGAGACCGCACGCGGCGGCGAGGGTGTTGCGCAGCTCGACCGCGATCAGCGAGTCGACGCCCAGGTCGCGGAACGCCCGCTCCGCACCGACCTGTTCGATCCCGGCGTAGCCGAGGGCGGCGGCGGCACGGGTGCGCACTTCGGCCAGCAGCTCGTGCTGACGCCGTTCGGGGGCCAGGCCGGCGAGGCGGTCACGCAGACCGTTCGGGGCCGGGGTGGTGCGGGCCCCGGCCGGGCTGCCGTAGACCTCGGTGAGCAGCGGGCTGGGGCGGACGGCGGTGAAGGCGGCCCCGAAGCGGTCCCAGTCCACGTCGGCGACCAGCGGCGCGGCGTGGTCCCCGGCGGCGTGGAGGGCGAGGGCCTCCAGGGCCCGGTCGGGGTCGAGCAGGCCGACGCCGCCGCGCACCTGGCGGCCTTCGGCGTCGGCGTCGGCGTCGGCCACCATGCCGCCGCCGGCCCAGGGCCCCCACGCGATGGACGTGGCGGGCAGGCCCTCGGCCCGCCGCCGCTCGGCGAGGGCGTCCAGCAGGGCGTTGGCGGCGGCGTAGTTGCCCTGCCCGGCGGAGCCGACGGTGCCCGCGAAGGAGGAGAACAGGACGAAGGCGGACAGGTCGCGGTCGCGGGTCAGTTCGTCGAGGTGCCGCGCCCCCGTGGTCTTGGCCGCGAACACGGAGCGGAAGGCGCGCGGGTCGAGGCCGTCGAGCACTCCGTCGTCGAGGACGCCGGCCGTGTGGACCACGGCGTCCACCGGGTGTGTGTCGAGCAGCTCCCGGGCGGCCTCACGATCCGTCAGATCCATTGCTATGAAAGTGACTTCGGCTCCCAGACGGCGCAGGTCCTCGGCGAGGGCCTGCGCACCCGGCGCCTGTGCGCCTCGTCGGCTGACGAGGAGGAGGTGCGCGGCTCCCCGTCGCGCGGCCCAGCGGGCCACCCGGGCCCCCAGGGCACCGGTGCCGCCGGTCACCAGGACGGTTCCGGCGGGCCGCCAGGCCGCATCCGCGGACGGGGTTGCGGGGGCCAGTCGGCGGGCGAAGGCGCCGTCGGCGCGGACGGCGATCTGGTCCTCGCGCGGGTGGAGGTCCGCCATGCCGTCGGCGAGCAGGGCGACGAGCCGCGCCGCGGAGCGCTGGTCCAGGGTCGGCGGAAGGTCGGCGAGCCCGCCCCAGCGGTCGGGGTGCTCCAGGGCGGCGACGCGGCCCAGGCCCCAGACGGCGGCCTGCGCGGGATCGGGTGCCGCATCGTTCGCCTCGGCGGCGACGGCACCGCGCGTGAGCGCCCACAGCGGAGCGTCGACACGGACGTCGCCGAGGGCCTGGAGAAGCAGTGCGGTGGCGGGCACGCCCGCGGGCACGTCGTCCACCGAGCCGCTGAGCGCCGACGCGGAGAGGACCGCGGTGACCGGTCCGTCCTCGACCGCGGCGGCGATACGGCGGGCGAGCTCGGCCCGCGTGTCGAGGTGGTGGTGGTCCACGGTGACCACTTCGGCGCCCGCGTCGCGCAGCGCGGTGGTCAGCGCGCCGCCCCATCCGTCGTCGCCGTCGAGGGACGCGGGCCGGACGAGCAGCCAGCGGCCGGACAGCCGCGCCGTTTCCGGCAGCCCCTGGACCGGGACCCAGATGACGTGGTGATGCGACCCGGAAGGGACGAGGGCGGCGCCGTCCTCGGCGTACGAGCGCTCCAGCCAGTAGCGGTCGCGGCGGAAGGCGTAGGTCGGCAGGTCGACGACGCGCCCGCCCGGGAGGAGCGCGGGCCACGACACCGCCGCTCCGTGCAGGTGCAGGCGGGCGAAGGCACCGATCAGGTTGTGCGCTTCGGTGCCCTGCTTGCGCTGGGCGGGCAGGAAGAGCAGCCCGCGGTCCTCGGGCACGCAGGTGCGGGCCAGGGCGGTGAGGGTGGCGTCGGGGCCGACCTCCACGAACCGGGTGACGCCCTCCGCCGCCAGGGCGGCGACGCCGTCGGCGAACCGGACCGCCTCACGCACGTGGCGCACCCAGTACTCGGCGGTGGTCAACTCGTCGTCCGTCGCGAGCCGGCCGGTGACGTGGGAGACGACCGGGAGGGCCGGGGCGGTGTAGGTGATGCCCTCGGCGACTTGGCGGAAGGCGTCCAGCATCGGCTCCATCAGCGGCGAGTGGAAGGCGTGCGACACGCGCAGGCGGGTGGTGCGGCGGCCCTGTGCGGCCAGCTCCGCGGCCACCTCCGACACGGCCGCCCCGGCGCCGGAGATCACCACCGCTCGGGGGCCGTTGACCGCCGCCACCGCCACCTCACGCCCGTCCAGCAGCGGGACGATCTCGCCCTCGGCGGCCTCCACCGCCACCATCGCCCCGCCCGGCGGCAGCGCCTGCATCAACCGGCCCCGCGCGCTCACCAGCGCACACGCGTCCTCCAGGGACAGCACCCCCGCCACGTGCGCGGCCGCGATCTCACCGACCGAATGCCCGCCCACGAAGTCCGGGCGCACCCCCCAGGACTCCAGCAGCCGGAACAACGCCACCTCGACCGCGAACAACGCCGGCTGCGTCCACTCCGTGCGTGCCAGGCGCTCCGCGTCACCGCCGAAGACGACGTCCCTCAGCTCGCCGCCGACGTGCGCGCACACCGCGTCGAAGGCCTCCGCGAACACCGGGAACGCCGCGTACAGCTCCCGCCCCATCCCCGCACGCTGCGCCCCCTGACCCGAGAACAGGAACGCGACCTTGCCCTCGTCCCGGGCGGTGTCGGTGAAGACGTCCGCAGCGGCTTCGCCGCGGGCCAGCGCCCCGACGGCGGCGAGGAGTTCGGACCGGTCGGCCCCCAGGACCGCGGCGCGGTACGGGTGCGCGGTACGGGTGGTGGCGAGGGACGCGGCCAGGTCGTAGGGGTCGGTGTCCGGCCGGGTGGCGAGGTGGTCGGCCAGGCGGCGGGCCTGGGTGCGCAGGGACTCCTCGTCGCGGGCGGACAGGACCCAGGGCAGTACCGGAAGGCTCGCGCGGGGAGTCCGGTCGGTCCCTTCGGTCCCGTCCGTCTCCCCGGCCGTCGGCTGAGGGGCCTGTTCGACGATGACGTGGGCGTTGGTGCCGGAGACACCGAACGCGGACACGCCGACGCGGCGCGGGTGGTCGGTCTCCGGCCAGTCGTGCGCGTCGGTGAGGAGCCGGACGTGGCCGGCGGTCCAGTCGACGTGGCTGGAGGGCCGCTCGGCGTGCAGGGTGGGGGGCAGTACGCCGTGGCGCAGGGCGAGGACGGACTTGATGACGCCGACGACGCCGGCGGCGGCCTGGGTGTGGCCGAGGTTGGACTTGGCCGAGCCGAGCAGCAGGGGGCGGTCGGCGGGGCGGCCCTGGCCGTAGGTGGCCAGCAGTGCCTGGGCCTCGATCGGGTCGCCGAGCGCGGTGCCGGTGCCGTGGGCCTCGACGGCGTCGATCTCGGTGGCGGACAGTTTGGCGTTGGCCAGGGCGGCGAGGATGACACGCTGCTGGGACAGGCCGTTGGGGGCGGTCAGGCCGTTGGAGGCGCCGTCCTGGTTGACGGCGCTGCCGCGGACGACGGCGAGCACGGGATGGTTGTTGCGGCGCGCGTCGGAAAGACGCTCCACGACGAGGATGCCGGCGCCCTCGGCCCAGCCGGTGCCGTCGGCGTCGTCGGAGAACGCCTTGCAGCGGCCGTCGCCGGCGAGGCCGCCCTGCCGGGCGAACTCGGTGAACGCGCCGGGGCCGGACATGACGGTGACACCGCCGACGACCGCGAGGGAGCACTCGCCGGACCGCAGTGACTGGGCCGCCAGGTGGAGGGCGACCAGCGAGGAGGAGCAGGCGGTGTCGACGGTGACGGCGGGTCCCTCCAGGCCGAGGGTGTAGGCGACGCGGCCGGAGAGGACGGACATGGAGTTGCCGGTGAGGAGGTGACCGCGGACGTCCTCGGGCACCTCGGTCAGGCCGGAGGTGTAGCCCTGGTCGCTGCAGCCGACGAAGACGCCGGAACGGCTGCCGCGCAGGGTGGCCGGGTCGATGCCGGCGCGTTCGAGGGACTCCCAGACCACTTCGAGCAGCAGGCGCTGCTGCGGGTCCATGGCGAGGGCCTCGCGCGGGGAGATGCCGAAGAAGGCGGGGTCGAAGCGGTCCGCGTCGCGGAGGAAGCCGCCCCGGCGGTGGCCGGAGCCGGTGCCGGGGACGGTGGGCCAGCCGCGGTCGGTGGGCCATTCCGTCACCGCGTCGGTTCCGGAGACCAGCAGGTCCCAGAAGTCGTCCGGGGTGCGCACGTCTCCGGGCAGCCGGCAGCTCATGCCGATGATGGCGATGGGCTCCTGCTCACGGGCCTCCAGCTGCCGCAGCCTGCGGCGTGTGGTGTGGAGATCGACGGTGACCCGCTTGAGGTAGTCCCGAAGCTGCGCTTCCTTCGTCATGGACTGCCCCCATGCTGTTCGGTTCGGTGACGGAAGGGGTGGTGCCGCGCGGAGGCCCGGGTGCCGGGCCGGGGAGCCCGGTGGGGCCCGGCC